>NZ_CAIJDS010000057.1:0-49066 GCF_903819475.1 Rhodococcus sp. UFZ-B548 | reverse complement strand
CAATGGGGGCCTACCAGCAAGGTTTTGAGATATGTCAAAACTGCGTGCAGATAATGCGTGTATCGCAGCCGTTGTGGCCGAACTCGACGGTGACGTCGTCGGTCCAGGCGGTACCGAACAGTGCGCGGTCGTATCCGGTCTTGGGTGCGCGTCCCTTGATGGGGATCTGTGCCAGCAGTTCAATTGCGGCGGACGAGGGAGCCGAAGTTCCGGCCGTAACCGTCGTCGTGACGCCGGATCCGATTCCCGAACCGAGAGAAGATGTTTCGGGTGCGTCGGCGTTGGAATTGGCGCAACCTCCCAGCACGATCACGGCAGCAATGCCGATGGTGACGCCGGTGATGCCGCGCCTGTGATGTGCCGTGCGTGCCATGTGTGAGAGTCCATTTCTGCGAGAGATGAACTACAAGTATGTCATTCACGACATTTCGGGCTGAACCGGCACTGTCTGTCAGTCCGGTCGAAGTAGCCATCGCGTCACCGGAACCGACACGAGAACTCGCGGACCTTCACGAGTTTCGTCTGCGGCATCCCAGCCGTCGTACTTCTCGCCGAAAAGTTTCAGGAGATCGCCGAACTCGCCGACGTTGTGATGAATTGTCCCGAGCCCCTGTGCGACCCACGGGTTGTGAGAGGATCCGTCGACTGCCAACGAGACCCGAGGATCGTCCAGCAGGTTCCGGACCTTCCGATTCTGCTCGGCGCTCGGTATCCAGAATGTGTTCTGACGCAGTAAGAACCAGACCGGGGTCGTGTGCGGCGAGCCGTCGCTTCGAAGGGTGGTCAACCACACGCAAGGAGTATCCGCGATAGTCACTGTCCCAGTATCGGTGCCGGCGCGACGTTCACCAATCGACGGTGCGGAACGAACAATGCCCGGTCCTCGCCGTTGGCGAGGACCGGGCATTGCCGGGAAGGGAGTGGAAGCGTCAGATCTCGATCTTGGGTGTCTGTTCGCCCAGCTTGTGGCGGGCCAGTGCCAGGTTCGCACGCGCGCGGTCCAAAACCAGGTACACGAACAGCGTTGACAGTCCGGGCGTCTCGAGGACGCGAATGAGGTGGTACTGGTTACTCAGGGTGATCAGAATGTCTTCGAGGGTGTCGGTAATCCCCAAGTTACTCATCGTGCGGAGCTTTGCTCGCACAACCTCGGAGTTTCCGGCGCCGGCGTACTCGAGGCTGAATGACGGGTTGCCGCTCATACCGAGAACCATCCCGCTGTCGGCGTCGACTACGGCTGCACCGCTGGCACCGTCGATGCGCATCAATTCGCCGAGGATCTTGTCGATGTTGCTCATTGCTTCTCCTTGGTAGGGCAGAGTCGCGCGGGGCGACTCCAGGTGATGCTTCGGTGATGAAGTCATCGGTACATTTCGAGGTGGAATCGTTGGTTGCGGTGTCGGGAGTGGGCTGGGCGGCAACTGTTCAGCTTGTGAGATTTGTGGGCTCGTTCCGTTCGGTGCAGATGAGCGGCCACTCGACGACTCGAATTCGTCGATGCGGTCTGCGGGCAGCCAGCCGTCCCCGGGGGGTGCGCTGAGCGGCCATCTCGTATCCGTCTCGAAGTCCGGCACCGGCGTCTGAAGTTGCGGATACACCGGCGCGGTAAGCGGCCGCTTGTACGGAACCGGCTGACCGCCCGCGTCGGAGACGTTCGCGAACCAGGCGGCATACCCGGGGTCGCTGCGATCGAGGTTCTGCCCGCGATCGTCGTCTTCCTCCCGGGAGCCTCGTCGACGAAAAAGTCCCACTCGTTCCAGCCCCTTAAAGACGAACTATTTCCGATCAGAGCGTTCCGGATGAACGCGGCAGACCGGACAATCCCACCCATAGTTACTTTGCAGTTAAGTCACCGTAGCATGGGTTCGCAGACGGGGCATATGGTCCAATCCTGTAGGCGGGCCGACGAGGCAGTCGGATTCGACAGGCTGCCCGGACGATTCTCGCCGGTCGACGATGCCGGTCCGTTCGAGCGCCAGACGCCCTCTGGCATCCTTGAAGGATGAAGAAAACGATCACCGGGTTCATCGGTGCCTGCTCGCTGGTGGCGCTGGTTGCCTGCGGTTCTGACGGAGACAAGCCGACCGAGGTCGGAACACTCACTTCCTCCGCTTCGGCGACCACCACTGCGTCACCGACGACGTCATCCGAGGCTCCGGCGACATCGTCGGAATCGACTACCGAGGCACCGTCGGTCGACTCGAGCGTCCCGGCTGAGGTCCCGTCGGACCCGAATGTGAGTTCGGCACTGCCACGGACCTACGCGCAGGCGTGCTCCGACGTTCTCCGGTACCTCGACGCATACCAGCCGGCAATTGACGAGTCGGGCGAGGAAATGGGTATGACGCGTGAATCATTGGCAAACGACATGCTGACCTCCATCCAGGCTTATCCCGAGTGGTCGAGCTTGTCTGCCGACGAGCAGGCTGAGGTCACTCGCGGATTCGCCGCAGCGACCGCGGGAAGTTGCTGACCTACTTTCAGAACAACGATTCCTGAATCGCCACGCCAGGGGACTCGAACTCGCCGACGGTGATGGTTCGACCGACCAGTCCGGACACATCCGCGACGAAGCGTGGCGATTCAGGATCGGGGTCGGTCCGCAGCGAGGCGATCGAACCGGCAAGGCCCTCCAAGTACAAGGAATGTTCCCCGGACTCGAAAGTGTGCGGATACGCGATCAACGGTGCCGCATCGAAGACAACGTCGGCGCACGCCGGCGCCGTCCATTCTTCGGGAGCCTCCAGGATCTCGATTCCGTCGATGTCCGATCCGATGTCATTCAGCTCGTCTTTGATCGACGATACGAAGTGGTGCAACGACTTTCGTAGCTTCTCGCGATCCAAGGGTCCTGTCAGCGCTTCGATCTTCCGAGACGTACGTATGGCCTGGCTCAAATGGAAGTGCTCCGAAACTCGGGCTTCGAGGGAACGAATGCTGTAACCGTCCGTCGACCGCGCTACGAACAATGCGCAGACCGCTCCCTGTTCGGCGACTCGCGGATGCTTGCGGAACTCGGCCGCCGTCCCCACCTTCATCTGACCGCCGGCGAAGATGTCGACGTAGAGCCATTGTGGTTGCGTGAGATAGGTGCGCACGTTCGGATGAATGTGCGCGCCGCTGACATGTGCCTGATGAACGGTGGTGAATCCCTCACGATTTCGGCATCGATCGCACTGGCGCCCGGTAACGACCGTGGCCCCGCGGTCACACGGCGAGTGTCCCGGACCTTCGGCGGTGAGATCACGCCACCCGAGGCAACGGCGGCCCTTCGCCTCGTCGACGGAGAATCGCAGAACCGAGTCGTGAGTGAAGAAGGTCGTAGCGGAAGTGGTGTCGTCGACGCATCGGATCCGCGGTGCTGTCGGGTTCGACCATTCGATTCCGCGAACGAGCAGGGTCATTGAAGTGTCGATTCCTTCTGTAGTTCACAGGTCGACACCCATGGTAGTCAGTGCGGATGCGGTTCAGTGCAGTGGTTGCGCCCCACGTTGTCCGAGCATCAGTGTCATCAGCCCGGATTCCTGACTCTGGGAATTGATCATGTCGCGGGCCGACTGTTTCACCGGCCCGCGCTCGAGCAGAGCATCGGCCACCTGTGCCATGGCGATCCCGCCACGGTGGTGGCGTTCCATCAGTTGAAGGAACATAACCTCGGCGTCGAGCCCGCGAGCGGCGCTCAGTTTCTCGAGTTCTTCCGTCGTAGCCATACCCGGCATGGCGTCGGCCTCTGTTTCCGGCGTTGCCGGGTGATGATGAGAGTCGCCAGCGCCGCTCGGTGACGCCTCCATCCACGCCATCGGCGTTCTACTGTTCGGCGGGACACCGGCCAACCTCAGCCAACCGAGCATGACACCGATTTCCGTTCTCTGAACATCGTCGATCTGCTGGGCCAGTCTCGTAACCGCCGGGTCCACATCGGGACTCAGACGCGCGAGAATGAAGAGGGCCTGTTGATGGTGGGCCGCCATGTCATGCACGAATCCGATTTCGGTTTCGCTCAGAACAGCTGTCTGCGTGTGGTTCTCGGGTGCGAACAGCGGACGTAATGCTGCGCCGAGTACGAGCAGCATCAGTGCCGCAGCCACGAGTGCGACGGCCTTGACCGATCGCGGCGCCGTCATGATCCCACGGTCGTCTTCTGGTCAGCGGGTGGTGTGTAGACACCGTTTTCGAGTTGCATGGCAACAAAGCCGTTGTCGGCGCACGTCGCCCACAACGTGGTACCGCGCCATTCGGGTGGGGAGAAGCACCAATCGGTCGAGATATCGCCGAGAGCGACCATGCCCGATCGCGAACTCAGCGCTTGGCCGGGGTCGAACTGGCCTTGCGCGATCGACTGCGCGATTGCCGGCGTGCTGAGAATGGGTACCCCGATGAGCGAGGCGAGAGCGTGCGGCGAGTTGGCGAGTTCGAGATTGTCGCCGGTCCGAGCGGGTGGGTTGAAGTACGCAATTTCGTGGACGTCGAAGGGATCTCGAACATCGAAGACCCGAATCCCGCTCGAGATCCATCCGCATGCCAGCGCCGTCGGGTCGACCGGGCGATCGGCCGAACAGTAGTGAGATTCGTACGCGAACAGCGATCCGCCGGCAGCAGACGCCAGCGCAGCATCTTGATTCTCCGGCAGATTGATCTCGAGCTTCACCGAATTGACGACCGCCGGTTCGTCGTCATTGGAGACGTCGATCAATTTGACTCCGCCGGAACCACCTTCGTCGACGGTGAACAGGTACGGCGAACCGTCGTAGGTGACCGGAATGCTGTGTTGGGTGGCCCAACCGTCGGTCCACGAGAGCTGGGACAGTTGGCGCACCCGAGGATTCGGGACGCGGCGCTGAACCTCACTGATGTCGAGAACATGTATTCCGCCGAGATTGTTCGACAAGTACATGCGATTTCCGTCTGGAGTGATTCCGAAGCCGTGGGTCGACAACCCGATGAGGTCCTGCCAGACGACACGCGGGTTGGCGGGATCGGTGAGATCGACGGCGCTCACCACGCCGGGAGCGGTGCCGGAAGACCAGTAGGTGTTCCCGTCCGGTGAAAATCCACCCTCGTGATTGGTGATGGGCAGCAGCATCCCCAGATCGGTTCCTGGTCCGGGGTTGAGCAGTTTCGGGTGCGCGCAATCGGAGATGTCGTAGACCGACATCAGGCCGACGCCGGTCAAGAGCGGAACGCCCGTGCCCACCAGCAGCTTTCGCGCGGTGTTGACCTTGAGACTCTCCCACGTTCCGGCCAGCATCGCAGGTTCGGTCAGCGTGGCGGTGAGAGCAGGATTGGCAGGATCCGACACGTCGAGAACTTGCACGCCCTGCGCGGGGCCCAGGAGGTTCCCGGGGAAGAAGCTGCCGATGTACGAGCAGTGTTCGAAGTTGGTGGACGTGATCCCGCCGCCGCGACCCGAGTAACCGCCGATCTGAGACATGTTGCAGCTGTACCCGTCTCGGCTGCGTCCGCTGTTTCGGTCCTCGGCCGGAACATCACCCTGCAACCCGGTCTCGGGCATCGAGCCCGGGCCGCATTCGGCGCGGCTTGCAGCGTTGGAAGCGACACCCGGGTTCTCGTGGATCGAGCCCGGGGCAGTGGCGGGCTCAGCAGAAGCGACGCACACGGGAAGGACGGTGATCAAGGTGACGAGCGCGATGGCAGATCTGGTTCTGATGGTCGTGAACGATTTCATCGAGTCCAACTCCCGGTGCGGGATTGCCTTTCGTATCTCACGGGCAGACGTACCTCAAGGACAGGCAGCACGGAGGGCAGGCGCGCGTTCGAGCGCTCACGACGATCGGGTCGGGGTGTGAACCGGTGTCGGGCCGCAACCAACCGGACAATGCTGTCCGGTTGGTATCGTAGTGTGCGTGACATCGTCTGGCCGCGTCAATAGCGGATCTCTCAACAGAGGGCCGAGAGATGCGGCGCGCAATCGTGCGGCGCTCATCTCAGCAGCTCGCGAGGTGTTCGCCACCCAGGGATTTGCTGCTCCGCTCAGCCTGATCGCCCGCACGGCCGGCGTCGGCCAGGGCAGCCTCTACCGGCACTTTCCCACTCGCGAAAGCCTCGCACTCGCGGTGTTCGACGAGAACATCGTCGAGCTGCAAGATCTGGCGGCTGATCCGGATTCGACTCTCGACGATCTTTTTCGTTTGTTGGTCGACCAGATCACTACCTCCATCGTGTTCGTGGAGGTCATCAAGCCGGTCTCCTTCGGCGACTCGCGACTGAATTCGGCCGGCGCCCGTTTGACCGATCTCCTCGAAGGGCGCCTCGACGAGGCGCGTCGAACTGGGAAGATACGAGAGTCCGTGACTGCTGAGGACGTGATCCTGGCGATCGCCATGTTCGCCGCGATCATGGAACGGACTGCCGAGAGCTCGCGGAAAGAAGTTGCGCACTCGGCCTGGAACCTTCTTGTGCAGGGACTGGCCGGGCCGGCAGCGGCGGGCTGAGTCGCGTTCGCCTCGCGTCTCGAGGTGATCGCCTAGGCTCGTGGCATGGCTATTGTCTGGACAGTTCCTCGCGCTATCGGCTCCACCCTGCTCGTTGCTCCGTTGATCAAGGAGTTCCTTGTCGAGGGTGACGGCACCCTCGATGCAAAACTGACTGCGGTCGGTACGGTCTCTGCATCTCTCGAGAAGCAAGTCGGCCGCACGTTCACCTCGATCAGCGCTGCTTCGGCGGCAATCTTTTCCGGTGCTGCCGGTTCCACCAGCGTGCCCGACGCACTCCGTCTGGCCGTGATGCGCACTCTGTCCACCGAGGTCGTCGTCAGGAAGCCGGCTCCGCAGCCGTTCACCGAAAAGGTTGGGAAGAGATTGGGGCAGTACGTCTTTGCCCTGCGTGACCCGCGCAACGATCAGGTGTTCCATGTCGGGCACGGCACGGGAAATCAAGTGTTCGCGCCGGTATTCGAAGCGCTCGGTGAACTTGCGAATCTCGAAGGAGCGGACGGCCCAGCCGAGTCGAATGCTGCTGTGACAGCAGCCAAGATCGCCCGCATCCGTGAAATCTACGACGCGGGTTCGGCGGTGGAGCACTTCGTTCTTCTCCGCTCGGTCGCTGCCGCCACGGATTCGGCCGCCACTACCGACGAGGTCGTCCGCGGCATCGTGGAAGCCTTGCGAATCACCGACGCGGGCGAGGGCCTGACCAACCTCGCGGGCGATACATCGGACAAGGACGCCCGTGCGACCCGCGTCGAGGAACTCGCGTTGCGCTACTCGGCCGATCCCGCGCCGGAACTCCCGACGCCGAGCATCGTCCTCCACGTGCCGGCCTCCGCTCGTCCGGGAGCAACGCCGGAAGAGATCTACGAACTCGCGCGCGCCGAGTGGTCTGCCGGTGCAGCTGTTCGTGCCGAGATCGGAATCCCCGTTCTGGTGTTTGCCGACAGCATCATTCGTGGTGCATTCCGCGCTCAGTCATGGGAGGTGTCCACCCGCAATGCCGACGGAAGCCAACTGTGGCGGTTCAACGGAACCGTCGACGACGAGCTCGCTGCCAAGTACGTCGGAACCGAGGTCACCCCGCACAACGTCGGCCTGAAGAAGTGGCCCGTCAGCGGTTGGGTCACGAGGTTGACTACCGCTCGTCCGGGGGCGGTTATGCCGGGACCTCGTAAGTCCAAGTAACGCAACAACTTCAGGTAGAAGGCGTTGTGGGGGCGGGATCCGAACGGATCCCGCCCCCACAGTATCGTTACCCGGGGTTGTCAGCCGAGCAATCCGCTTCCCACATAGTCGTTCTCGGTGCATCCCGGCGGAATGAGATACACCGCAGAACCGATCGGCGTCGTCCACTCGTTGAGTGCGTCGAAGTCACTCAATCGCTGTTGGACCGGTAGATATTGCTCGGCGATGTCCCGTTGGAATGCTGCGAAGATCAATCCCGAGTTCGAGGTCTGCCCGCCCTCGGGTGCGTCGTCGTAGTTGTATGCCCGACGGAAGAACTGCTCCTTCTCATGCGTCTGGTGGGCTCGCGCGATGTGTGATCCTGGCGGGATCACCGGAATGCCGAACTTGTCCGTGAGTGTGAAATCCGCTTCGTCGAATTCGTTGGTTCCGTTGAGCGGAGCGCCATTGGACAACGTGCGCCCCATGGTGAGTTCACGCCCCGAGCGATCGAGTTCGTCCCAGGTATCCATTTCCATGTGAATGCGTCGTAGTACCAACGAGGTTCCGCCCGCCAGCCACGGTTGACCGGCGCCGTCGTGCCAGATCAGTGAATCGAAATCCACTGTTCCCGGAGCCGGATTGACCGTCCCGTCCACTTGGCCCATGAGATTGCGCATCGTGGTTCCCTCGGGCGTGGTGCCGCGAGCGTTGCGGAATCCCTTTTGTGTCCACCGGATTGTCGTCAGTGATCGGACGTTCTTGGTCAGAACTCGCACAGCATGAGCAATGGTCACCGGATCGTCGCCGCAGATCTGCAGCAACAGGTCCGATCCGCCCCATCGATCGTCAAGTCGGTCGATCTCGTAGCTCGGCAACGGCTCGAACCAGTCCGGTTGACGTGCTTGCAATCCCAGCTTGGTGAACAGGCCAGGGCCGTAGCCGACGGTCACCGTCAAGCGAGCCGGATCCACGGCCAGTTCCCGTTCGGTATCGGCCAACGCCGGGTTACCGGCGGTCAGCCGTGACGCATCCTCGGACCACATCTTCATGATCCCGACGACGACTGCTCGATCGGCTCCAGGCAAGAGGTCGAACCCGATGAACGTGCCGTGCGCTTGCGGAGTGGTGGCGATCCCAGCTTGGTGGACGCCGTAGAACGGTTCCACCAGCTTGCCTGCTTGCTGCTCGTGTTCGCTGCGCTCGACCACTGTGGTTGCGCCCCAAGTTATTCCCGCGACGCCGAGCGCGGCGGCACCTCCTCCGAGAAGGCGCCGCCGGCTGAGTGCTCGGCCGGGCGGGTTCGTGTTCTCAGCCACCGTGATTCGGGTCGTAGTTCTCCTGATTACCGGAGAAGTCGCGAATCTGGGCTGTGAACGTGGTGCTGGAACCGTCGTCGTAGATCAAAGTGAGGTCGGTTTCTGCGCCCGGGAGCAGCGGCGCGGACAGGTCCATGAACATCAGGTGGTCACCGCCCGGGGTGAGGCTGGCGGACCCGTTGGCAGGGACCAGGAACCCACCGTCCTTGGGGCGCATCGTCATCGTGCCGCCGTCCCCGGTCACGACCTCGTGCAGTTCCAGTCGCGATGACGCGGGACTGGTTGCCGAGACCACCCGTACGTCCTTGTCACTGGAGTTGACGAGTTCGGCGAACGCCGCACTCATTCCCTCCGGCGCCGCCTTGACCCATTGATCCTGAACTGTGATGGATTGTGCGGCTTCGGTTTCCTTGTCGGAGTTGGAAGAACAGCCGGTCAAGGCGAGAGCTGCGGTCAGTGCAACAGCTGCGAATATCTTTGTTCGAACAGTCATGTGTGTCTCCGTGATTCGTGAGGTGTCAGGTGGTGGCGCGGCGTTTGAACGCCGCAATGCAAACGTCGATCAGCAGGAATGCGAGAAGACTGATGCCGAGTAGCGGAACGAACCAGCCCACCAGTGCGGTTACCGCAACCAGCGCAACAATGCTGAGCGGGGAGAGGTTGCGAATCCCGCCGCGGGCAGGGGCCCGGCCGACTGCCCAGTCAGAGCCACGGGTGGGGCGTCGGCGCCACCACATGATGTAGCCCCGAATGACCACGCTGACCAGAGCGAGTGCCAGTGCGGTGAGTGCGATCTGGTTGGCAAGGCCGAACAGCAGGCCCATGTGGAGCTGGATTCCCCAAGCCGAAAGTTTGGCTGCGAGTGGCCAATCCGAGAACCACAACTCGTCGGTGACCTTCTGCGTCGCTCCGTCGATTGCGATGGTGTTGTTGCTGTACACCCACGGCTGACGCGTCTGGGCGACGGTGAACGCCGTCTCGGCGTTCGCGGGTATCGATACTTCGACCGGACCGGTGATCCCGTTGTACCTGGCGATACCGAGGACGGTGTCGACACGTCCGACGTTGGTGTCTGTCAGCGTGCCGGCGGCGGCGGGGGCCATGTCGTGACCCTCGTGCCCGCCCGTTGCCGGTGGTGGAGCGTCGCCGAGAGTTTTCACGACCGAGGGCGTCGTCCAACTCAATGCGGTTCTCAGATTGCTGACGTTCTCTCCGGCGTAGGTCGACCACGTGAGGCCGGTCGCCGAGAGGAAGACCAATGCAACTGCTATCCAGATGCCGACGACACCGTGCCAGTTCAGGGTCCGGCTTCGTCCGGCGGATGCTCGGTCGATCGTGAGCAGTCGAGCGTTCCGGGCGGTGCGGTAACGACGGAACCAGAGGTAGACGCCACCGAGTGCGACCACCCACATCCACGACGCGGCCAATTCGCTGTAGAGGCGGCCGGGTTCACCGAGATGAAGGTGGCGATGCAGCTGAGAGATCCAGGTGCGCAGTGGCAACGAACCACTGCTTCCGTATACCGCCAGCTCGCCGACCGGCTGTGCAAGCACTGGATCGACGAAGACTGCGAGCCTCTCCGATTCGCCCAACGACGGATCGGTGAACAGGACCCGCGTGGTTTCTCCGGCCGCAGGGGACGGACGTACTGCCGAGACGGTCAGGTCAGGGCGGTACTGCTGGGCGGAACGGATCTGGTCGTTCAGCGACGCGATTTGTCCGGTGGTGTCGGTCTGGAGGTAGTCGCTGTAGACGAATTTCTCGATGGTGGGCGCCATCGCGTAGAGACCACCGCTCAGCGCGGCGATGAGGATGAACGGCCCGATGAGGATTCCGGCATAGAAGTGCAGGCGCAGAATCAGCGGTCTGGCGCCGCCGACCTGCTTCTTCGGGGGAGAGCTGTCGTTGGAAGCGCGTGTCTGTGCGCGCTCCAATTCGGGTGCGGACATGCGTGTACTCGATCCCGCTGTGCGCCTTTATTAACCGCCCGCGGTTAATAAAGGCGCACAGCAAAGTGGCGCACGTATTCACGTGCGTGAGAGGAAAGGGAAGGTGAGTTACACGAATGCCGGTGGGCCGCGAGTGCCCAGGCCTGAGGTGAGAAGTTGACGCAGAACAACTTTGGCGCGGTATCGAGTACGCGCAGTGAACGGCGAGGGTTCAGGTGCCCACGGGCGCAATAGGACGGCGACGATTGCCGCCACCGTCGATGCCGCCACGACGTACCCGCGTTCTGCGCCGCGGATCAGAACTGCGCACACTCCGACGGCAGCGATGTGCGCTGCGAACATCGGAAGCGACAGGAGTATGCCGTGTTGATGATCCGAAGCGATGGTCAATGTCGCGTGACCGATGGCCTGACCCGCAGCGAGCATGAGGGCGAGCAAGAGGGCAGGGGATCGGCGAGTGTCGATGGACGTGACCACCGCGCCGACGCTCGCGCACGCGAGGATCAACAACACCACCGCGCTCTCGGACGGGGCCATGCCGCCGCCACCGAGCGCGTGGGCTGCGACGGAAACCGCGCCGGAGGTACCGCCCACGAAAGCGCCGCGCAGCTGCGCGACATCTTTCGGACCCGGCGTCATACGCGAAAGGATACAGGCAGCTACTACGAGGGCTAGTAGTCGAGCCCGGCCGAGTCGGTTTGACGCCGTCGACGGCAGTCAGGTCGCGCCACTCACATTCTTGCAATCCCTGTATACGAATGGTGCACGGTCATCGTTCAACGCTGTCGGTCATCATCCGTACTCGTATCCGGCGCTGCCTACAGATGAACATGACTGGAACTCGTGGTCTCAGATGAGTGTCGAGTCGTTCGCGGGCGGCGGGATCGTTCGGCCGAGCCTTCGCGGAATCATGACTGCCAACGGAGATTCTGCAAAAAAGATTTGGATTACCGAGTTCGGGGCGCCTACAAGTGGGACTCCCGACAGCGTCAGCGAAGCACGTCAACTCGAGATCTATCAGGCAGCGATGGCAGACAAGCAAACCAAGTCTTGGTTGGGGCCGCTCATCTTCTACCGTCTCAACGACTACGCGCCTTACGGGGCAACGACGGATCGAGAGTCGTATTTCGGCGCAGTGAGGTCGGACGGCACCGTCAAACCGAGTGGTGCATACGTGAAGAGTGTGCTCTGCCCGTGATGGCGGTCGAATGGTACGAGTGATCCGTAGGGTTGGGGGCACTTCGTTCGAGAGCGCGGAATTCTGCAGCAGCTGAACACTTGTCCATGAAGGGAGGGCGATCGCCCAGGTGATCACCCTCCCTTTTCTCGTTTGTTACCAAGGGATTTGCCCTGACATTGCGGAAGGCTGTTTTCAGCGGCAGATGAAGATATCTGTGCCGCATATCGTTACGACGTTCGTATTTGCTGAGATCGGCACAGGCGTGGGGACCAAAGTCATCGAAGTGCGGGTGTAACGGTCTGTTGTGCCGTGACGGTATTGAGCAGAGAACGGCAAGCCCGCCAGAGTGATAGCGTCCGAGAGGCTATGTCCGAAATGATTCCGAACTCGACCTAGGAAAACGGTGCGCAGCGATAACAACGGTTCGAATAACGGAGTCCTGGGGAACAACTCCGGAACGACTCAGGGCGACGGCCTTTTCGACGCGTCCGACGACGGTTACGCAACGTCGATTCGAACCGTCACCTTCACGCCGCAATTCGACGAACCTGCGGCAAAACCGTTGCCCAGTCAGCGGATGCGCCAGCAACGTCGTGAAGAGCCGACCGATTTTCGGACCTCGACGCCCAGAGCTATGACGTCCGTCGACGATCTGGACATCATCAAGCGGGCGAAGCGTCCACCCGAACGCGGTTTGGGCAGTGTGTTGTTCAAACTCACCGGGGGTCGGATCAACACCGGGCAGTCGGCCGCCGAACTCGAACATCAAGCTCTGGTGCGCCGTGCCAACCGAACAGTGCGCGGCGTGTACAAGATTGCTTTCATCTCACTCAAGGGTGGTGTGGGAAAAACCACGGCGGCAAAGACCGTCGGTTCGACGTTCGCGTCGATCCGTGGCGATCGAATCGTAGCCATCGACGCCAATCCCGACCTGGGGACTCTGGCTGATCGTGAACGACGTGAACATCACCTGACCGTTCGTGATCTGTTGGCCGACGGTGACATTCGTACGTACAGCGATGTTCGCTACTACACCTCGCAAGGCGACAGCCGACTCGAAATCCTTGCGAGTGAGGCAGATCCGGAAACTTCGGAGTCTTTCAACGAGCAGGACTACCTCGATACTCTGCGAATTCTCGAGGTGCATTACAACATCGTCATCACCGACTGTGGCACCGGAATCATGCACTCGGCCATGTACGGAATTCTCGACGAAGCAGACGCTTTGGTAGTCGTCAGCCCGACGGCGCAGGATGGTGCCCGTAGTGCTGCAGCAACGCTCAGTTGGCTGACCAAGCACGGATACGCAGATCTGGTGAGCAGGTCGGTCGTGGCGATCAATGCGACGCGGCCGGGTTCGTCTTCGCTCGACCTCGACCAACTCGAGGACGTTTTCGCTCAGCGTGGAGTGCGAGCGGTCAAGACGTTGCCCCATGACGATCACCTCGGTGAGGGCGGTCCGATCGACTTGAAATTGTTGAACAAGCGCACTGCACGGGCATATCTGGAACTCGTCGCAGCGATTGCCGATGGTTTCCCGGACTCGGTGGGCAAGCACGCTTCTCGCTGAACGTGCTCGCCCCCGAATCTGATCATCAGGCCGGTGTTCAGGGGTGCCGAAGTATCGCGCCGTATCCGTCGGCGAGAACGAGGCGTTCGTCGATCTGTACCAGCTCGGTGCCGGTCCCGATTGCGATGTAGGGGAGTACGCGATCGGCGGGCCCGATCAGCTTTCCACTGGTGACTTCCTTGTCGTCGGGATCGGTGAGCAGCAGTGTCTCGACCTTGCCCTGCTCGAGGGCGTCGAGGACGCGTGCGGTCCCGTCGATGGAGAGGCCGGAGTCCCGGCCCTGCTCTGCGACGTAGCGTTCGGTTTCCGCATCCATTCTGCGTAGTCGCTGCGTGTCGATCAGTTCACGAATCGACTTCGACACCTCGGCGGGTGTCGAACCGACTGAACGCGAACCTTTTTCGACGTCCACCACCCGTAGCGTCGACGGTAGGAGCTGTGCAAAAGCTTTGCGGGACTGTACTTCTCCGATCACGACCACCAGTGCGACCTTGTGTTCGCGGGCGAGCGCCGCCGCGCGCTCCACGGCCTGTGTCAGGTTCTTTCGGATGTTCTCCTCCACGAGGCTTTGGCTGTCGGTGTACCGCTCCTGGCCGCCCACGTGTGCCTTGTGGACCGGGAAGCCGTCGCCGTCTACCGTTTCGCCGTACACGTCACGCCCGCGAGCATCGCGCACGCACAGGTCCGCGCCGGTGTGGTCGACCTTTGCGATGAGGAACGGTTCGGTGTCGTATCCGTGTGCGATCAGTGGAATCAAGTAGGGCAGTTCGCCCAAGGTCGCGATGGTGGAGCCGGCAGGTTCGAGCAGAATATCGTCGATCAGCACTGCCTCGGATGTGGCGACGATCGCGCGTCCGGCGCGACCTGAGATGCCGTGATGGTTGTCCTTCACCTCGTCCAGTCGCGCGATCAGCGATTCCGATGCTCCCTGTTTCGTGAGTTGATTGCGCATCGAGCGCCATTCGAGTTCGAAGCGCTCGCGTGCATCTTCCCGGTTGCGGACGTCTTCGAAGTACACGGAGGCAAACGGGCCGTCACTCGAACCGACCTTCTTCAGCCGCCCAGCATGCATGTCGGCTCCCTTCTGTAGTGGTCCTATGCCGCGTACCCGACAACTGGTGATTCGACACGACCGCTTTCAGTTCGCACGTTTGTTCGACTGCTGGTACTGTCTGTGAACGTGAGGGTGGTGCAGAGGGAAGCCTGCATCACCTTCACGCCAAGAACCCGGGACCTGCCGCCGACTGCCTTCGGTGGCAGGTCCCGATTCTGCTTAATCGGCGTCGTCAGTGCCCTTCGACCTGTCGGAACTCTTGCGCCAGTGAGTGAATCGTTCCTTGATGTCCGTCGCTACGTCGCCGACGCCGTTCCCGACGGCGCCCACGGCACCGCCCAATCCGCTACCGATGTCGCGCACCATCCGGACCAAGGGGTCTTCCGACTCGTCGAAGTTCTGCTTGTAGGTCTTGGCTGCATTCTTGAACTCGTCGCTGATCTTCGCTCCGTCGTCATCGCCGCGGCGGGGGTAGTTTCCGCGCAGAATCGCGGCGTAGTCTCCGCTGTCCACCCACTTCTTGAGTTCGGCGGCGCGAAGCACCGAGAACGGGTGAGAGAGCAGTTCGATGTTGAGGAGCTTGAGTACACCGTCGCGGAGGTCGCCGCTGGCGTCGTACTCGGCGGCCTGGGCAAGAAACGCGTCGATGTCGATTTCACTGACTCGGGATCCGCCGGCCAATTTCATCTGCACGCGAATCGCTGTGTGTACGTCCTGGCCGCACAGTAGTCCTGCACGATCGCCGGACAGTTCGGACTTGCGTTGCCATTCCATCAGGGCGGCGATGATCGCGCGCAGTGCCCATCCGCCGACCGGCAGCCATCCGATGGTTCCGGCCAGTCGCATCAAATGCATCAAGATGGTGCGATACACGGCATGGCCGGACAGTGCGTGGCCTAGTTCGTGGCCGATGATGAACCGTTGCTCCTCGTAGTTCATCACGTCCAGCAGACCAGTAGTGACCACCATGAACGGCTTGTCCATGCCGATGGTGAAGGCGTTGACCATCGGGGTCTGGAGTACGAACAGCTCTGGTGTCTCGTCGGCCTGCAGGATCTCGACGCAGTCACGGCGCAGATCGTTCAGGTCACTGAACTGGCGTTCGTCGACTCGCACTGACGTGGCGAGGTACATGAGGCGGTGCTGACGTTCTTGGAGCAGTCCGGACAGCGTCCGCAGAACAGTGTCGAACCCCCGAAGCGTCCGGAGCGTCACCAATGCGGCCCGATCGGCTGGGTGTTCCCACGCACGCGAGCTGATGTCCGGGAACTCGATTCGGGTGCGATCTGGTGCAGTGGTCATGGTGGCCCCTCACTTCGATGTGTGTCGACTCACCTCCAGGGTAACGACTAGTCGGTTTAGCGCGGATTTCCGGCAGCTCACTCGGTGGGCTGGGGGAGCGTGCAATCCGTGACTTTGGGGTTGACGCCGAAGTAGTTCAGCGGGCCGGCGATGACCGTGAGCGCGATGGTCCCGACGCCGGCGCAGTTGGTCGGCGAACTGCTGTAGTAGCCGCGTTGGCCGGCCGCGACGGCCCCGACTATCAGCCAGATCAGAACGATCAGAGTCACAATTCTCATCATGGCGGGCTCGATTCTTCAAATATTATGGTGCCCAGCGAAATACCCGGTCAGAGTGGGTATGAAACGCTCAGCCGACGGGTATCCCTGATGTATGCGGCTCGAGGCGGGCGTATCCGCCCGAGTGAACGCACTGAAGGAGCTTGTGATGATCATCCTCGGCGTAATCCTGCTGATTATCGGTTTCGTGGTGAACATTCCGATCCTCTGGACGATCGGTGTCGTCTTGTTGGTGATCGGAATCATCCTGTACGCGCTGGGCGCGGCCGGGCACGCTATCGGTGGTCGGAGGCATTACTACTGATCAGGGGTCGACCCGTCATGCGTATCCGTGCCAGTCGGGACGGTGCGCTCAACCGCACGTGCGATCAGTTTCCGCAGGCAGACCTGGCGAAGCGTTCGCTGTTGCCAGTCGCTGCCGCCGCCGGTCACGCATTTGTCGCGCAGTGCTGATTCCACGCTCGTGTACTCGCCTGTCTCGTCGAGGGAGTCACGGACATGGATCAGGAGTCGGTGCAACTGTTCCGTGGCCGAGATTCTTTGTGTGGTAACCGGATCGATCGACGCTCCCAGGACGCCTTCCTTCGCGGACACCCAGGTTGCGAGGCGGAGGTTCTCGAGGGAAGTGCGCGGAGCGACGACTCCTCGTTCGACGGCGCGCAGTGCAGTGGCGACCAGCGCGCGCACAAGTGCTGCAAGCAATACGGTGTCGTCGACCGTCGGCTGAACGTCGCAGACCCGGATCTCGACGGTCGGTAGGTGGCAGGAAGGCCGGATATCCCAGTAGGCCATCCGCTTGTCGAGCATCACGCCGCAATCCACCATCTTCGCGACCGCGGTGTCGAAGTCCCCGGCGGTCTCGAAGTACGGCGGCGGCCCGGCGACGGGCCACCGGGACCATTGGATCGCCCGCCAACTCGCGAAGTCGGTGTCGACTCCTTGGTGGATACGGGAGTTGGCGCTCAGTGCCAGCAGGGCAGGCAACCAGATGCGCACGTGATTGCAGACCTGCACGGCCTCTACTTGATCAGCGACGCCCACATGGATGTGGCAACCGCAGATACTTTGTTCGGCGGCGAGGGCGCCGAAGTGTTCGCCCATCTGGCGGTAGCGAGGGGAGTCGCTGATCTCGAAACGCGAAGGCCCCGAAAGCGGTGCGCCGACGGCCAACAGCCTGCAGCCGTTCAACTCGGCCGCTTTCGCCGCGAGCCGACGCATGTCGATCAAGTGGGTTCGGAGTTCGTCGATGCTCTGGCACACGGGAGAGTTGGTCTCGACTTGGCAGCAGGACAACTCGAGCTGAAGATCCAAACCGAGTGTCGACGCGGTTTCCGCAACCGCGGCATTGTCGGTGGACGGCAGCCAGGATGTCGGGTCGACGAGGATGAATTCTTCTTCGACGCCGACGGTCGGGGTCGTCGATTCGTAGCGGCCAGCGGTGGATCCGGTCGAGCAGGTGGCGCCCATGCTCGCGTCTACCCGGTCGGTCGAAGGCGGAAACCGACCCGAGGAAGCCCCGTTCTCGTCGGGAGAACGGGGCCTGTGGTCGGTCTTGCCAACATCTCGGAAGCGTCAACGAGCCCTTGCACACCGTATGAATCTGGGGACTGGCGTGCCTGGGAAAACGTACTGTGTCGGACTCGGTAAAACGAGACCCCAAGGCATGTCTCACCCCCGATTTCACCCTCATGCGAGGGTGCCTGCACGCCCTTCGTCGAGGCGCGGATCGTGACCTGGTGGCCTGCGGCGGTCCAGTCGCGGTTTATCCGTGGGGCCGCCTTTATCGGGCAGATTTCGAGAAATACGAACCCATCTAAACTAACGTCCAGCATTCGGATGTGAAGTTCTGGCGAAGTGTGGGGACTCGGTGAGTCAACAGACATTTGATCAGTTAATCGCGTGCACAGTATCCACTGAAGATATGTAATTTTCGAACTGGTATTGCGTTTCATCTGCGAGAATATCCAGTGGTCATGGGTGAAAGTCAGAAGGTGGGAGAAAGTGCCTGGGTTTGTGTTGCTAACGGTTCGTTATCGTCGCCGAATGCCCACCATGTATGTGGATGGCGCCTCTTGGAAGCGGGAAAACTGCGTGTCATCCGTGTCGCAACTTCCTCTGCCTTGTGGTCTTGGATTGAGAGTTTCACCAGGAGGATCTTTCGTAATCGACGCGTCCGGAAATTTTTCTCAAGATTTACCCACTTGCGAATTAGGGAATTTAATGGGTTGTGGAAAGTGGAAATATTGCGGGTGGGAGCTATTATTTGCGGTGATTTGCTCATATCTTGCTGAGTGAGATATTTGCAACCGAGGTGCCACGTGGTCGAGAAATAATGCTTTTCATGCTTTACATTGGAAATTGCAAGATGCACGTTTCATCCTCCAGTGTTAAACGAAAGGACGAACGCAATGGGTAGCTTGGAAGATTTCGACATCGCGGCACTTCTTCAGAAGGTCATCGCATTCTTCGACGGATTCTCGTCGGACGAGACCGAGCCCCCCACGGGCTAAGACTTGGCGAAGCCGCTGTGCATCCGGATGACACTGGAAGCACAGCGGCTTCTCTGTATCCGGACCTCATCTGTCAACCCAGTCGGAGACTGTCGCGAAATCTCAACCTTCTATCGTTCTAGCTGGTCGCATCCTTCTGGATCAGGAGCATCGCGTCGTCGACCGGATCGAAGTACAGAGCCGGATCGGCAACCAGGGCAGCGTCGTCACCATGAGTTTGCATGGTGACGACCCAGGCGCGATCGTCGTGTTCCACGTAGTAGGCACCCGCAAGGACCCCGATGGAGCTGCCGCCCTTGAATCCGCCGTAGGTGAACCATTTCGCGGACTCGTCACCGAGCGCCGGATCTTCGGCCAGTATGTCTCGAACCGGTGCGCCGCTCTCGGTCTTCGCCATCTCTTGCAACGAGACCAACGCGGCACGCAGGTCGGCGGGCGAGGCGAACCAGTCGATGTCGAAAGGCCATGCGGGGGTGGTGAATGCTGACGCCGGGATGTCCACCATGCCGCCAGGTAGTGCCGCCAGTATTGCTCGACGCTCGTCCGGGGTTCCGTCGCGCCAGGCGATACGTTGTGCGCCATCGTTGCCCCAGCCGAGTTGGAACAGTGCGCGGGTCGGCTTCAGTGGAATGTTGAGCGAAGGATCCGCCATGCCCATCGGGGCGAACTCGGCCTCGACCTGCTCGCGCCCGACAGCAGCGATCAGCATGTCGGTGGCGGTGTTGTCGCTGATCGAGATCATCTTGCCGGCGGTCTCCCGGACCGTGACTTCGGTTCCCGACGGCAGGTCCTGCATTGTCCCGCCGGGCATCGACTTGAGGTCGTCGGTGATGGTGAGCTTCTGATCCCACGAGAGTGTCCCGTTCTGGACAGCCGTCGCGACCGCGCCGAGAACGTACAGCTTGATCGTTGACCCTGTGGGCTGTGGTGAGGTGTCGCCGACACCGAAGACTTCGGCGTTCTTTCCGCCGGTGACCTCGGTGACGGTCAAGTTCGTCGGCGCGGGAAGTGCTTTGACAGCTGCCTCGAGCTCTTGCCACGATGCGGCAGGCACATGATCGTCTTTGGTCGGTGTTATCGCCATTCCAAGGACCAACCCGCTGCCGTCGACGACGACGTTTATGTCGAACGCGCCGCCGGTGGTACTGGTGATGGAAACGGTGCCGTCGGTATCGCCTCCCTTGTAATTCACTGTTGTCCAGGGCTGTCCGGCTCGGATGGAGTCGAAGTCCGGAGGCGTCAGGACAACTGGTGCGGTGGGTCCGAAGTGCTCGGCGATTTCTTCCTGGGGCAATGGCGCGCTCGTGTTGAACGCACTGAGAAGCCAGCTGATCTGCTTGCCGACGGGGCTGTCGGGGATCGTGACTGTCGTGGGTGTCTCGGTGGCGGAGACCTTTGTGCTGTTGTCCGAGGTTTGTGCAGAATCCGGCCCGGAAGTACATGCGGCGAGGGCGAATACCGCTGCGGAGGTAAGTGCCACCAGCGTGAGCGGGCGACTCTTCCTGCGTGCGTGTTCGAGTTTCATGGACTCATTTCATCAGCGTTCTCTTCGGCGCGCGTCCGTCTGAGGTGTAGACGTACTCAGCCTGAAGTACTGAATCGGTTCATCCTCGAGTACCGTCAACTACTTGTCGTGGTGACACGCATAGTGAAGCTGGACAAAACGGAGAAATGCTGCACCCGAGTAACTTTCGTGAGGACTGCCCGAGTTAGTTCTTGGTCGCGGCCAGGAAAGAAGGCTGCGTCGACAGTGCGGCGATCTCTTCGGGGAGATCAGGAATCCGGCGATCGTACAGATCTGCCAACTCCACCGAGCTGAAGCATCGGACGGTCCAATTGTGTTCAGTGAGCCACCGGCCGGGATCGGATCGTTTGTCGCTGTAGAACAGTTGCGAAATGTCCAGGTCTCCGAACGGGTTCTCGGCAAAGTACTTGGATCTGATGGTCGCCAGCTTCTTCGGGTCCGTGCCGGCCGGAAAGTCGTTCACTGCCAACCGACTACCTGTGGCCGAGAGTTCGTCGATCCGCTCGAACAGGGCGTCGTGGGCCGGGCCGGGGAGATAAGCGAGCAGGCCTTCTGCGGACCATGCAGTAGGGTCCTTCGGATCGAAACCGGCCTCCGCGAGCGCAGTCGGCCAGTCGTTGCGCAGATCCGTAGGCACAGTGCGTCGATCAGTTTTCGGCTGGGCGTCGCGCGCCGCGAGCACTTCGGCTTTGAACTCCAGTACCTTTGGTTGATCTACTTCGAACACTGTGGATTCTGAGTTCCAATCCAGCCGGTACGCACGCGAATCCAACCCCGCCGCAACGATTACCGCCTGTTTTACTCCGGATTCGGTTGACGACAAGAAGAATTCGTCGAAGAACCTGGTTCGCAATCCCATGAAACCGCCGAAGGGTGTGTCGTCGAGGAGTGCCGGATCTTTCAGAAGAGCTGTGAAATGCGGCTCCGCTGCAGCTTCTACGAACCACGATGCGAACTTGTCTTCGATGATCGCGTCCGAGCGGGCGCTTTCCAATGCGCGGAAGGTCGCCACTGCAAGCGCGGTGAGTCCGACGCTACTGACGATGTCCCACGTATCTCCATCGCTCCGCATTTTCTGGGTGTCCTTCCGCTCTGGACGACTGAGCCGAACCCTCTCGACTTTACGCCCGAGCGACCCCTTGCCGCCTGGAACGGAACGGTCGGAACTGGGGCGCGAACAACAACGAGCCGGCATCGGAACATTGTGTAGTGCAAGGCGTTCGGTTTGAAGTCAGCCCTGCCAGGAATCTGCCAGGGTTGTGCCAGTGGACGGCCAGGATGCAGGACTTCACTGGTGTGTGCCCCGTTCGGGACAGCCAGAGAGAGTCTGGAGAAATCTTCGGAGAAGGGATCGATCATGACACGACTATCCGCACCGGAACAACGTAGGAAGTACTTCTGGACCAAGCTCGCGGTGACGGGTGCGGTATTGACCGTACCCATTGCCGTGCTCGCCGCACCGGCCTCGGCAGATACTGTGAATCATGATGTAACACAGGCCGATAACAGTTGGTACGGAGATCAGGGGGGCGATCACTCGCACGATTGGGACCGTGGTGGAAACGGCGGCTGGAACCAGGGTGGTAACTGGAATCAGGGCAACGACTGGGGCAATCAGAACCAATGGCAAGGCGGGCAAGATCAGGCACCCGCGCCGACAGTGAACCCCTTCGCCGGACTGTTCGGATCCAGCTGATCCCCCGGCTGCACGACGAATTTCGGGTCGAGAGAGATTGTAAGCCCATGTTGCAGGAAGGCTCGCTCGAGATGTTGGCCGCCGCGGCACGGAGCGGTAGCCATGAAGCCATGACCGATTTGTACGCAGTGTTTCGCCCGATGGTTGTGCTGCGGTGCCGTGCCGAGCTTGATCGGGCCGTCTCCGACTCCGCCGCGGATGCTGCATGCATCTCTGTTCTCACGGCAGTTTGTGACGGATCGGCGGCGAATCAGCCTTTCCTGCGCCTGCTGTACGTGAGTACAAGCGTCGCGATTGCTCGGGCGGCATCCGACCGGTTCAGCAGTGGGCCGCTCCCACCTCCAACAGCGCTCCCGGTTGTCGAACGCGATGTCCTGGTGTTGCGGTTGATCGTCGGCCTCGACAGTGAGGCGACGGCAACATCGCTCGCCCGTACGACCGACCAGGTGTCACTCGACCTGCATCGTGCGCTGCAGCGCCTGCGAAAGTTGAGTTCTCCGAATGCAATCAGGGAGACGTTGGTATCTACCTGAGGACGTTCGGAATGCGCAGGTTCAGGCGGGAACGGATCCCTGCCTTACTGGCCGGCGATGTATTCGATCGACGGTCCGGCGGTCCAACCACCGTCGACGGCGATCTCGGAACCTGTTGTGTACGAGGCATCGTCGGAAAGTAGGTAGGTGACCGCACCGACCAACTCCTCCGGGCGACCGACACGGCGATACGGATTGTTGGGGAATGCGCCCTCTTCGAGGCTGATGCCCGTCGGCGCAGTCATGGGGGTGAGGACCATGCCGGGGTGCACGGAGTTGACCCGAATCTTGTCGCGACCGAGTTCGACGGCGGCGATCTTGCTCAGCCCACGCACGCCCCACTTGGCTGCGCCGTAACCGCTGGTCAGGGCCATGCCCATCAGGCCGGCGGCCGAGGAGATGTTCACGATGGATCCGCCGCCTGCTGCCTTCATGAACGGCACCACCGTGTGGATACCGGTGTGTACGGACACCAGGTTGATCTGGATGATGCGTTGGAACGTCTCGAGCGGTTCTTCGGCGACCGTCTGGCCAGACGCCGAGATTCCGGCATTGTTGACCAAACCGTTGATCGCGCCGAATTCGGATACCGCGTACTCGGCGGCGGACTTCCAAGACGCCGGATCGGTGACGTCGAGGTGAACGTAACGTGCTGCGTCGCCGAGAGATTCGGCCACTGCTCGGCCGTCGTCGTCGAGTAGGTCGCCGATGACGACGCGGCCGTTACCCGCGACGATGCCGCGCGCAAACGCTTCGCCCAGGCCGCGTGCGCCGCCAGTGACGAGAACGATTTTTCCGGAGAGATCCTGAGTCATGATTGTTCCTAACCTGTTGGTGTTGCGAGATATGGCTTCGAGAACGCGCCGAGCGCGCGGGTGATGGCCTTGGGTGCGGGGGTCCGGAGGTCTGCCATCTCGCGCAGTGCGGCCACTACCGCCAGTGTTGCCTGGCCCGAAGCCGCTGTCGTGTCGAGCGAGCCTTCTGGCCGATCGATCAGACGTGCAACTTCTGGGCGGATCAGTTCCATCGTCTCGAAAGTTGCTGATTCCCAAACTCTCCGGAGCGCCGCGTCGCCGAAGATGATGGGCATCAGTGACCGAGTCATCGGCTCGAAGGACTCGCCGACCGATGCGATAAAGGCCGTCTTCACTGCCGCTGAGAGTCCGTATTCGCGGGATTGCGCGCTGAGGGCGGTGGCAAGACTGCGGTTTCCCTCGTCGAGCATCGGCCAGATGCTCTCTTCCTTGGTGGCAAAGCAGCGATAGAAGGTGCGCTCGGAGATTTCTGCCCGTTCGGCGAGCTCCGCGATGGTCGTCGAAGTGTCGCCGCGTTCGACGAAAGCGGCAGCGCAACTCTGCGAGACGCGGAGAAGTAGGGCAGTGCGGCGGGCTGTTGCCATATCCGCACTGTACCAAAAGTGGCAGAAACTGCCACAAGCTGTGCCGGTCGGTCAGCCGGTGCTGCCTTCGATGCCGGATACCTCCTGCTCAACGGCGCTCTTGATGTTCAGCAGCGTCTTGTGGATGTTGCCGCGCTGAAAGTCGGCGAACGTCTTTCCGCCGGTGGCAACTTTGTCGAATATGTCGGCCGCAAAATCCGGCCAGCCCCGTCTGTCGTCGATCCACGTTTCGGTAACTCGGGTTCCACCGGGGACGGGCTGAAATCGGTACCGCCAGGTTGCAATAGCGGCAGAGATTCGTGGCGTGGCAAGGCCGATCTTGTGAACACGGAATTCGAACAGTTTCCCGGTGTCGGCAGCGGTGACGGTGCATCTTGTGGTCCACTGCGCGCGCCCACGTTTGTTGTGCCCGTCGAACTCCATACCCAGGAAAGCGCTTTCGCGGTCTCCCCGCAAGGTAGCTCCCAGGTTTTCGGGACTCCAGTCGCCCATGCGAGTGGGATCGCTGATGAGCTCGTAGAGAGAAAGCGCGTCGACATTGACGACGACGCTGTCGGAGACGGTGAGTTCGCGAGCCATTTCGGTTTCAGTTCTTTCTGTCGAACGTGGATGGAATCGGTGCTGATTATTACCCGTGCGGTTTCAGTTGGATCTTGACCGCGCCTTCCTGCTTTTTCTGAAAGATCTCGTAGGCGTGTGGCGCCTGATCGAGCGGCAGCTGATGAGTGGAAAAGGTGTCGACGCCGAGTGGGTCGTCATCAGTGAGCAAAGGCATGATGTCGTCTACCCACTTCTTGACGTTCGCCTGACCCATCCTGAGCTGAATCTGCTTGTCGAACATAGTCATCAGCGGCAGTGGATCAACCATGCCGCCGTATACACCGATCAGAGAAATCGTCCCCCCGCGCCGAACGATGTCGATGGCCGAATAGACCGCACCGAGTCGATCGATTCCTGCGTTACGCATCGCAGGCGCGGCAAGAGCATCGGGAAGGAGTCCGACGAACTGCTGCGCGAGCTTTCCGATCGGAGACCCGTGAGCTTCCATTCCGACAGCATCGATCACCGAATCGGTTCCACGGCCGTTCGTCGCATCTCGGACTGCGTCACCGATCTTGCTGCCGTAGTCGTCGAGATTGAGGGTTTCGATCCCGCGTTCGGCAAGGCGTGCAAGGCGTTCGGGTACACGGTCCACGCCGATTACTCGAAATCCCTTGTGGTGAGCGATGCGGGCCGCCATGTCACCGATCGGTCCGAGACCGAGGATGGTCACGGACCCACCCGGCGGGATGTCGGCGTATTCAACCGACTGCCAGGCTGTGGGAAGCACGTCGGAGAGGTAGACGAATCGCGAATCCGCGGGACCTTCGGGAACTTTGATGTGTGTGAAATGTGCTTGCGGTACTCGAAGGTACTCGGCCTGCCCGCCTGGCACCGAGCCGTACAGCTCGGAGAAGCCGAACAACGCTGCGCCCGTTCCCTGATCGCGGACCTGAGTCGTCTCGCACTGTGTGTAGAGGCTCGAATCACACATGAAACAGTTGCCACACGAGATCTGGAACGGGATCACGACGCGGTCGCCTATCTCGAGATTCGTGACTTCCGAGCCGACTTCTTCGACGATGCCCATCGGTTCATGACCGAGAATGTCGCCGGCATTCATGAACGCACCCAGAGTCTCGTACAGGTGCAGATCGGATCCGCAGATATTCGTCGTGGTGACCTTGATGATCGCGTCACTAGGTTCGACGATCTTCGGGTCCGGAACCGTATCGACGCTTACTTTTCGTTTGCCTTGCCAAGTCACTGCGCGCACTGGGATCGACCTCTCATCGCGGAAATGCTGTTCGCAGTCACCTGCCCGAAAGCGCTGAAATGCAAACAAAACCGGTGAGGGTTGCGGGAAGTGCTGAGAGCGTTAGATTGAGAGGGAGGCGGGCCGAGGCTCCTGAAAGGCCGCACGCCGTATGACTGACAGGACCAAATGACGGGGATGACCGCATGACCGAGAAAGACAACAACGACCAGTCGCCCAAGGGTGGGCACCCAGGGCCCGTGGACAAGGGCGGCGACGGCGGAATGGCAACGCGAGAACAGGCGCCTGAACTGGTCGAGGAGACCTCCGAGAAGAAGTCTGACGACAAGTAGTTTCCTTTTACTCCGCGTTGGGTAACAACGGGGATAGGCCGCATCGGACCGTCCCGGAATCAATGCGGGCGAGGTTCCTCGAGGTTGAGCAGCCAGCCACGGGAACCGCCTTAAGCATCTCCCAGTTCGTGGTTCAGCCGGGTTAGAAGTTCAACCCTGTAACAGCAAGTGATCGAACCGGGTCCGCAGAAGTGTCGGGACCCGGAAATCGTCCAGCGTGCGAACTATCAACTGCTCGGCAACATCCCTGAGTTTCACTTTGGTCTCCTGCGAACGCCACACGAGGATGTCGAAAGCTCGATCGGCAGAGATTCCGTAGATCACCATGAGCATGCCTTTGGCTTGCTCGATCACCCCGCGAGAAGCAGTGATTTCGTTGACCAGCACGTCGACAGATGCTTTCACCGTGCTGTCCAGGGTTTCGGTGACGTCGATGTAGAAGCCTGAGCTGCCGACCACAGCACCCGACTCGTCCACGACGCTGTCGCCGACGACGATTACCGAGTGAGTGTCCCCTGCGGTGTCGATGATGCGGTGGCGGCTGCTGAACGGGCCGCCTGAAGTGCGGATGGCATGCAGTGTCTGGGCAACGTGTCTTCGGTCGTCGGGATGCTTGTGCGCGAGCATCAATTCCGTCGTCGGAGCCACTTGGTCGGGTTCGTATCCGTGAATCCGTGCGACTTCGTCCGACCACTCCCACCGGTCGCCGTTGCGGTGATAAAGAAAGCCGCCCACCCGGTGTGGAGCCCCCGATCCCGACGTTCGCCCCAACCCGTCCTCGTTCACCACACACGCCCCCTCGTTCTCGACCTCGTCCCAACCGGCGTACTCGCCAGTTAGTTATATCGGACAAATCCGGCGGAGGTGGTGTCGGTCCCATATTTCGGAGCACCGTCTGGATCGCTACCGCATGGGTCGGGGAAACCGGCGCTCAGAGTACGTGGCGACGGTCCCACTTCAGTCGCGGCTGAAGCAGTGTTGCCGCTGTGTCCATTCGGTGATCGCCGCCGCGATGGCCGCAGGCTGATCCTCGGGGGCGAGATGTCCTGCGGGACCGCACTGTTTCACCTCGAGATTTGCGATATTCGATCGGCTCCACGCGACTTCGTCAGGTCCGATCATGAGAAGTTCGGCGGGGCCGCTGAAGGTGAGAAGGAGTTTGGGTACCTCGCTGCTTTCTGCGAGCCAATCGCTGTACGCCGCCACTCGTGCATTCACGTCGCCGGGACTTCCTTCGACGGGGAAGGACCGTGGCCACTCGAGAAGGGGCCGGCGACTCTCCGGCGAGGGGTAAGGGGCGCGATAGGTTTCAGCATCGGTTTCGGACAGCTCTCCGAGAACTGTTCTGTGAAGCGCAATTTCGAGGAAGAAGTTTTCGTCGAGTACCTTGGTCTCGCCGATACCGGGAGCTCTCAGGGCCTCGACCCGCGCTCGTGCGTCTCCCGGGAAGTGCTCGTCCCAGGTCATCGGACGCAGGATCGTTTCGAAGAAGGCGACACCTCGAACGCGTTCGGGATGGCGGGCAGCCCAATCCAGTGCAAGTGCCCCGCCCCAGTCGTGTCCGACGAGTACGACGTCGTCGAGATCCATCTGGTCGAACCATGCGTCGAGGTAACGGGCGGTGTCGAGAAAACCGTAGTCGATTGGCGGTTTGCCCGACGCGCCCATTCCGATGAGGTCAGGGGCAAGCGCTTGGCCGAGATTTCCTATCTGCGGGAGGATGTTTCGCCACAGGTAGGAGGATGTGGGGTTCCCGTGGATAAGTACGAAGGGTATTCCGTCTCCGCACGAGCGGTAGGCCACAGTCGAGTCGAGCACGGGAATTGTGGGCATTGCGACTCCTCAAATAGTTTCCATGTACCCTAATTGAGATAGTAGCCATGTATTCTATTTGAATGCAAGATCGAGAATTATGGACGACGGGGTCGCTGGTGTGGCACCTTGGCTTGCGCTGGCGGGCGGGGGTTGACCGAGCGATCGCCCACCTCGGGTTGACCCACGCCCAGTATTCGGTGCTCGCGTCTCTCCATGGTCTGGTGAGTGCGGGGGAGAGGCCTAGTCAGCGAGAACTCGCCGCGCACACGGGGTTGCAGCGAATCTACATATCCAAGCTCGTGCGAGCGTTGGAGAAGAGCGGGTTTGTTGTCAGCGAACGAGACAGTCGCGATGCGAGAGCCGTTTGCCTCGATCTCAGTGACGAGGGGAAACGAGTCATAGAACTCGCTAAAGACATTGTCCGCCAATTGGATGCAAAGAATACGGAAGTGCTGACGAAAACCGGTGGGCGGGAACTGGCCGAGCTCCACCGCGCCCTCGGTGCGTTACTCGACGCCACCGAAGCAGGAGATGGATAATGCGCCGGTCCGCTTCGTGGCGCAACCGATGGTGATCGTGTGCTGACTCGGTCCATAGGACGTTCGTTGGGGGAGCGGCGGAAGCGTCGATCCCCCAACGAGCCCTATTGTCTAGCTGTCGATCGTCACGGTGTCACGTTGATCGGTGTGGCCGATGCGAACTGCAGTGTGCCGGACATGGTTGCCGTGCCAGTGGCCGCGGCGGGGCAGACGGGCCCGGTGCCGGTACGCGTGTAGTTCACAGTGCCGGTGTTGCTTGCCACGACGCGCTGGTTGGGAATATCGAATGGCAGCGGTCCGATAGTGCTGGCCCCGACGGTGACTGTGCACGTGGATCCGGGCATCGTGACGACTGCGCCTCCTGCAGGAATGACCAGGGATCCCTGAGCCGATCCGGTGTCTGCCGAGACGTTCAATAGCCACGAGCCGGAGGTCGTGACCACAGCGGGTAGGCCGTTAGCCTTGCACCCGGTCAGGCTGGGGGTGCCGATGTTTACGTTGATCCCGCCCGTGCCGGTGGTGGAGTTACCCGGCGCCGCTGGGATGGTTCCGGATCCCGTCGTGCTGGAGCAGGTAAGCGTGATCGTGCCAGTCTTGATACTGAGATTGCTGCTCGAGGCAGTCACGGCTTGTCCCGCGGGAGTGACGACGGTCGAAGCCGAAGCGGTGCCGGCTGCGACCGCGATCGCGGCTACTGCGGCAGCTGTGACGAAGGTGGTGCGGCGAACTGCATGGGACATCGATATCTCCTTGTTGTCGGTGATACTTCGTGAGTCGCCGGTGCTTGCTCTACTGCGTCCGCAGGCTGTCGGCGCCGATGTTGAACACATCGCTTGTGGTGGTCAACGAGTTGTGACCACTCGAAGACGGAACGTTGGCGCGAAGATTGACTGCCCAATTCAATGCGCCGAACAGTCCGCATCCAGATGCGCCCGGTACCGCGAACGTCTGGTCGGCGTGCGTCACGTTTCTGACGGCGGCGGTATCCGGAAATCCTGGAACTTCCTCCAGGACACCATTTTCGGACACTCCGAGTTTGAACATGATCGGGTTGCTCGCAGAACCCAGATAGCAGTTGCCGCCCAGCAAGGGGTTGGAGATCTTCAATCTTGCCGGAAGTGTGACACCGAGTTGGAATGCGTCGACTGTCGGCAACGCGACCGGTTCGACTGTTGCCTTGATGGTGGTCAAGCCGCCGGGGAACGGTATACCGAGCCCGAAGATTCCTCCTGGTACCTCGATGGGGCTGGAATAGACGCCTTTGGTGCCGTCAGTGGGAGGAATGAAGATCTGGTCGAACCCGAATTCTGCGTCGGGGTTCTCGCGATAGGCGACTCCGCCGGCGATATTCAACGAGCCGGAAGGAATCGGTACTTTGAGCCCGTTGATGTTCATTTCGCCGCCTTTGACGACGACGTCGACACAGGTGCTTGTCTCCGGATTTGCTATCGGGCACTTTCCCCAGCCCCCGAACGGCGCATTGGGCAGCGGGGCCGCCGTCGCGGTTGACGCCGCCCCGAGAGTGAGGACTCCCGCTGCGACGACGGCGAGCATAGCTCTGAATCGTATTGTGCGCATGGACAAGTGAACTCCGTTTCGAGGTGGCAATCTGTCGTCGATGACGGTTCTGTGGCAGTGGGTTGGATTGCTAGTTGGCGCTACGTTCGGCAATGACGGCAGCGGGTTCGGGTGAGCCGGCCAGCTGTGGCCTGAGGCTGTCGGCACCGATGTTGTAGACGTCACTCGTCGTGGCGAGGGAGTTGGACGTGGTGGACGAGGGAAGCCCGGCGCGCCAGTTGACGATTGGATTCAGAACGCCGAACGGGCCACATCCGGAAGCTGTCGGGACGGCGAAGGGCTGTCCGGTGTGCCCGGTGTTTCGAACGACGGCAGTATCCGGGAAACCTGGAACCTCTTCGAGGACGGCGTATTCGGTCACATCCAAGTTGAGTTGAACGGGGTTGCTGTCCGAGCCCAGGTAGCATTTGCCGCCGAGGAGAGGGTTCGCGATCTTCAATTTGACGGGTAGCTTCACGCCAAGCTGGAATGCATCCACGGTGGGGAGTGCAGACGTCGACTCGACGGTGGCCGAGGCCTTGTTCAGTCCGAAGAGATTGTTGAATGGTAGGTCGATTCCGAGTGCGCCCCCGGGGATGTCGATAGGTTCGGCGTAGATCCCCCGACTGTTGTCGTTCGGTGGGATGAAGACTTGGTCGAATCCGAATTCAGCCTCTGGATTCTCCCGGTAGGCAACTCCGCCTGCGATGCGCATCGCCCCGGCGGGAATGCCGACGGAAAGCTTGCCGATCTTCATGTTTCCGCCGGTAACCGTGACGTCCATACAGGTGCTGGTCTCGGGATTGTCGATCGGACATGAATCCCAACCGCCGAAGGGGATCTCCGCTGCCGGGGCGGCTCCTGCAATACCTGCTGACAAGCTTCCCACCGCTGTGACGGTGGCGAACACAGTTGCGGTGGCGAGTGCGCCGAAAAGCCCACGCGACGTCGAACGTCGGGACATGTATTTCTCCTTTGGGTACAACCGACCAGTCGGGATTGTGATGATGAGTGACGGTAGTCACGTGTGACTTGGATGTACAGACAATTTGAAACAATTCCGACAAAAGTATTACTGCGATCGCCTTCGCTACTACTTGTGGCTGTGAGGATTGAAATTTGTTGCAGTGCTCTGTGTCTCGTCATTCACCCACGCATCGCTGTGAGGTGCTACGACCCGAAAAGGCGTTCGTCGACGGGAATATCGGACTCCTGTCGAAATCGAGGGGGCAATGTTTTGTCGGAGTCGCCAATGTGGGAAGTCAGGGCGAGTAACTTTGTCGAACAGCGGCTGATCGGTACTCCGGGCAGCTGCCCGAGAGAACGGATCGCCATGACGCTGATGCTGCCGCTCGACTCGATGTTCCTGCTGATGGAGTCACGAGAGCATCCCATGCACGTCGGTGGACTGTCGCTTTTCGTTCCGCCGGAAGGAGACGACGGCGAATTCGCCAGGTCGCTCTACCGTTCGCTCACCGACGTCGACTCGATTCGCCCCCTCTTCCGCCGCAAGCCGGTGCAGTTCTTGTCGAACTTCGCGCCGGTGCGTTGGACGGAGGACACGGATGTCGATCTCGAGTATCACGTCCGGTTGCTCGCGCTGCCCAAGCCGGGACGAGTCCGCGAATTGCTCGAGCTGACCTCCATGCTCCACGGCACGCTGCTCGATCGGCATCGGCCGCTGTGGGAGGCGTATGTGATCGAAGGTCTCGCCGACGGCCGAGTTGCCGTGTACATGAAGACGCACCATGCACTCATGGATGGTGTGTCTGCTGTTCAGGCGTGGTACCGCAGCCTCTCGTCGGACCCGCTCGATCGAGAATCGATGCCTCCGTGGGCGCAGCGACCTTCTTCGGGGCGGGTTCGAGCCAGTCGCGGGCTGGACCTGCAGAGGCGGGTGGGCTCCGTGATCGAGACCGTGCAAGATGTGGTCGGGGTGGGCCCTGCGATAGTGAACGCCGCTGCCTCGGCAGTGAAGGACCACGTCGCACCGTTGCCGTTTGCTGCCCCGAAATCGATCTTCAACGTCCCGATCACCGGAGCGAGGCGTGTCGCCGCACAGTCGTGGCCGATCGAGCGCCTGCGCAAGGTCAGTTGCGTTGCAGACGTGACGCTCAACGATGCGGTGTTGGCTATGTGTGCGGGCGCGCTGCGGCGATACCTGATCGAACTGGACGAGTTGCCGGACAAACCGTTGATCGCGATGGTGCCGGTATCACTTCGTAAAGGCGATGAGGGTGAGGCTTCCGGCAATGCTGTTGGTGCGGTGTTGTGTGATCTGGCAACCGAATTGGCGGATCCGGCGGCCAGACTTCAGAGAGTTCACGACTCGATGAGTAGCGCCAAGTCCCTGATGTCGGGCCTGACGCCCCTGCAGATCACGGCGCTCAGTGCATTGAATGTTGCCGGCCTCGGGTTGCCGCTGATCCCTGGTTCATCCCGACTGATCACTGGGCGCCCAGTCTTCAATCTGGTGATTTCCAACGTCCCCGGCCCGACGACGACGCGATACTGGAACGGCGCGAAGCTCGAGAGCTGCTATCCGGCATCGATTCCGTTGGACGGGCAGGCAATGAACATCACCGTCATCGGCTATGCGGACACCATGCAGTTCGGTCTCGTCGGTTGCCGCCGCAATGTCCCGCACCTGCAGCGGCTTCTCGGTCACCTCGAGGAATCACTGAGTGAACTAGAAGCCGCAGCAGGCTGATCAATTCGATTCGGGCATTCAGACGTCACGTCCGTTGACGACCAACTGGTGGACGTCCAGTTCTTTGTCGTCGAGGCCGAAGCTGATGATGCGTTCGGGGTGGATACGGATGATCGGTGCGTCGAGACCATGCGCACCAGCACCCGTAACATCCAAAGCCTCTGCCCGTCCACGGATTTCGACACACCTGACCCGCCATGGATCTACAGATGCGATGTCGTCCACGACAAACGCGACCCGCCCGTTCTCCGCGACATTGTGAAACTTACGGCTGCCCGTCATGTTGTAACCGCTGATGTCGATCGTGGCTGTATCCGGGGGAACTGCTGTAGAGGTCAAGATCTCCGAACGTGCAACTCATTCCGTCTCGTCAAGGCTCTCTTCTGCTTCGTCGACCCGGCGCTCGGCCTCGCGAAGCTCATCCTCGGACTCTCGAACCGCGACACCGGCAGCCTTCTCTGTGTTCTTGGCGAACTGTCGTTCCTGTTCTGCGTGTTCGAGATCGGCGCGGAGTTCTTCGATGCGGCGGTCGAGGTCGGACAGCTTTGACCTGGCATCCTCGAACTGGGCGGTCTCGGCCTTGACCCGTCGTCGGATTTTCTCGAGGTCTGCCCTGGCTTCCTTCAATTCTGCTTTCGCCTTGGCTTGTTCGGCCTTGCGATCCGGAGCAGTGGATTTGGCCGGAGCGCTGTCTTCGGTGTGGATCGCAGGGGCATCTTGTACGGAATCCTCCTCCACTACAGCAAGTCCCGCCGGCCCGAAACCGCTGTAACTGGCAGCGGTCACAACTCGTCCGAGTCGTACCTGCGCGGCAGTCTCCTCGTCGGACAGGGCGGCATTGAGGGTCTGCGCGACATCACGTAACGCATCCTCACCGGCATTCTTTCCACGCGAAGCCGCGATCTCACCGGATTTGTGGGCGAGACTTCGCACCACCTGCTGCCTCTGTGTCGTCAGCCGTCGCAAGTCCTGACCTGAGAGATGGCGTTGGGCGTCGCGTAGCGATTCGCCAAGCGCGAGAAGTGCATCCAGATCTTCGGATAGATTGCGCGAAATGAGATTGACCAACCATCCCACGGTGGTTGGCTTCCGAAGTTTTCCGATCTCCGCGGCCAGTGTGCGGTCGTTGTCCTCCCGGGCAGCCTTCACATGCTTTGTACGCGCCTCGACGAACTCGCCGGGGTCGAGGCCGTAGAGTTCGTCGGCGACATCATCGAGGGTCACACGTCCATAGTGTCATTCGGCGAGTGGTTCGAAGACTGTCTTCCAGTCGTTTTTGATGCTCACCACTGTCCACCCGTTTGCGCGCGAGACGTCGAGTGCGTGCTCGGCTCCGTCCACGTAGTCGAACTCGCGTTCCAGATCGTCATGGAGCACCAGAAGTCGAAGTGCCGGAATGTTCGGGTGTTCGGCGAACTGCAACATAGGTAGGTCACCGTTGCTGTTTCCGGCCGCGATGACGGGTCGTCGACCGATTCGGTTCCATATCTGTACGGGCTTGGCCGGCCCGTCGTCGACGACATCGGTTTGGGGCTGACGAAGGATCGTGCCGCTGTGGCCGTCGTCCTTCCACGTCAATGCCACGCCGCTGCCGATGACGCGATCTCGGGGGATGCCGTAGACCTCCTGACTGATCGGCCGCATGAAATCACGTCCGCCGCCAGAGACTATGTAGTTGGAGAAGCCTTTGGCCGCAAGGTAATCGAGCAACTCCACCATGGGCGAATAGCTGCAGTGCAAATATTTGCGATCGAGAGTGGGATGCGAAGCAGTGCGCAGGTAGGTATCGGCGTGGGTTTCGAATTCGTCGACTGTGACTTCGGCGAATGCCGCCAGGACACCGGCCGCGAGCACCTTCAGTGCGCTGTCGTCGCCGCGATAGTGCTTCGAGATCACATCGTTCAACCAGGCGTAGTCCTGCTCGAAGGCCGCCTGCCACGGTTGACGGTTGCGAAGAGTCGGATCCTGGTTGGTCATCTCGACGAGGCGGCGCAAGATGAAGTCGAGTTGGATCGGCATCGGCTTCTCACACCACAGGGTTCCGTCGTTGTCGAAGACTGCGATCCGGTCTTCCGGTGCGATTTCGTCCGGACTTCCCTCAGTCGTCGCGCGTTCGACGAATCGCCTGATGGCTTGTTTCGACGTGCCGTCCTGCCAGCTCGGAAGCGGGTCAGGGTTATCGGAGGTGGAGGCTTCAACGAATTGACTGCTCATGTGGTCCCTGGCTTCCAGTGAGGTGATGACAGACCCGGCACTTTCATACTCGGACCTCCTGCCGAAGATGGCATCGCCCATTTCGGGCGACAGCGCTTCGGTGAGCACAATCGGGGTATGCGATTGACCATGCAGCCGTAGAGGCTGGCATTCAGATCACCTACAAGGAGCCAGGTCATGGCCAACGCATTCAAAGGCGTCGTCAACCTCGATATTCGCGATTCGATTCCCGACTGGAGCCCGTACGAGCAGCCGAAGGCTGCCGCCGGCACGCCGAACATTCTCTACATCGTTCTCGACGACGTCGGATTCGGCGCCTTGGGTTGCTACGGGGGACCGATCGAGACGCCGAACATCGACCGCATCGCGGGCAACGGATTGCGGTACGGGCAGTGGCACACCACAGCGCTGTGCTCACCGACGCGATCGTGTCTGCTCACCGGCCGGAACCACACGACCAACGGAATGGCTTGCATCAGTGAGTGCGCGGTCGGGTTTCCCGGCGGGAACGGTCACATCCCTCCCGAATGTGCCACGCTCGCCGAGGTTCTGGTCGAGCAGGGGTTCAGTACCGCGATGGTCGGCAAATGGCACCTCTGCGCCGAAGACGAGATGAATCTTGCTTCCACGAAACGGAATTGGCCGGTCGGTCGCGGATTCGAGCGGTTCTACGGCTTTCTCGGTGCCGAGACCAATCAGTGGTATCCCGACCTCGTCCACGACAACCACCCCGTCGAACAGCCGTCGACGCCGGAAGAGGGGTATCACTTCAGCGTCGACATCACCGACAGAGCGCTCGAATACATCGGCGACGTGAAGTCGATAGCTCCGGACCGGCCTGTATTTCTCTACTACGCACCCGGGTGCGCACACGCTCCACATCACGCGCCCCGCGAATGGGCCGATCGCTACGCAGGCAGGTTCGACGCAGGGTACGAAGCCATGCGGGATGAGATTCTGGCGAGGCAGAAGGACATGGGACTTGTCCCGAACGACACGACTCTGCCCTCACTCAACCCGATAGGCACTCCTGACACCCGCACCGGACCTGGCGGCGAACCGTTCCCGCCGCTGGATTTCACCCGCCCCTGGGACACCCTGTCCGCTGACGAGCAACGACTGTTCTCACGGATGGCGGAGGTGTACGCGGGCTTCCTCTCGCACTGCGACGATCAGATCGGACGCCTGCTCGAATACCTCGAAGAAATCGAGCAGCTGGACAACACGATCATCGTGGTGGTTTCCGACAACGGTGCCAGTGGTGAGGGCGGACCCGACGGTTCAGTCAACGAGAACAAAATCGCGAACGGGGTACCCGACGACCTCGCCGAGAACCTGGCAAAGCTGGACGAGTTGGGCAGCACCGAGACGTACAACCACTATCCCAACGGGTGGGCGATGGCGTTCAACACGCCCTTCAAGATGTGGAAGCGGTACTCGTTCAACGGCGGAACCTGCGACCCCTGCATCATCTCGTGGCCGGAGGGCATCGACGCCCGAGGTGAGATTCGAGATCAGTACCACCATGCCATCGACGTCGTCCCGACTCTGCTCGACTGCGTCGGTGTCGACTTGCCCGACACGGTGAAGGGATACACCCAGCACCCGATCCAAGGCGTGAGCATGCGGTACAGCTTCGACGCAGGCAACATCCCCACCGCCAAGCACACCCAGTTCTATTCGATGCTCGGAGGACGAGGGATTTGGCGTGACGGGTGGAAGGCCGTCACCACGCACCCGACTCTGAGCGGGTGGGGTCATTTCTCGGAAGACACCTGGGAGCTCTACCACACGGAGGTGGACCGAGCCGAGCTCCGGAACCTTGCCGGCGAAGAACCCGGCAGGCTCGCCGAGCTCGTGGGGTTGTGGTTCCACGAGGCCGGCGCCAATCAAGCTCTGCCACTGGATGATCGGTCCGGTGTCGAACTCCTCACCACACCTCGTCCCCAGCTGGCTCCGCCGCGCAACCGGTACGTCTACCGTCCAGGGGGAGCCGAGGTACCGGAAGCCGTCGCTGTCAACCTTCGTAATCGTTCATACTCGATCGGGGCAGTTGTCGACTTGGCCGAACCGGGTGCGGCCGGTGTGCTGTTCTCGCATGGCGGCAGGTTCGGTGGTCACTCGCTGTACGTCAAGGACAACCGACTGCATTACGTGTACAACTTCCTCGGCAGTGAACAGCAGAAGATCGATGCCACCGAAGACCTTCCCATCGGCGAAAATGTAATCTTGGCAGCAACTTTCGACAAGGAAGGTGAGGATCCGCCGGGCACTGCGCACGGGGTGCTCGGCCTCTACTACGGCGATCGTAAAGTCGGTGAGGGCAGAATCCGCACTCAGCCAGGCAAGTTCAGCATCGGCGGCGGCGAAGGGCTCAATGCTGGCCGTGACAGCGGGGAGCCTGTGACCGACGACTACCCGGGTACCTCACCATGGGCGTTTACCGGTGGAACGCTCAGCCGGGTGGCGATCGACGTCAGTGGGGAACCGTACGTCGACCTCGAACGCGAAGCAGTGGCGATGCTCTCGCGTGAATGACAGATCTGCGCGCGTCTAATCCGAGCTGGGTGGAAGGTATCTCACGGTGGGTACTCCGCCGGGACCGTCCAGGCGGACTTCGGCATCGACCTGGTAGACCTCGGCTATCAGGTCGGCGGTGAGGACCTCGGTCGGGCTTCCGTGGGCAACGATGGAGCCACGGTTCAGCATCACTATCGAATCGCAGAACATGGCGGCCAGATTCAGATCGTGCAATGCCATGATCGTGGTGGTGGGCAGGCGACGCACGAGCGCGAGCAATTCGAGTTGATGGTTGATGTCCAGGTGATTGGTCGGTTCGTCGAGCAGCAACTCGTGAGGTTCCTGAGCGAGGGCGCGCGCGATCTGCACGCGTTGGCGTTCCCCGCCGGACAGGGTGTGCCACGACCGGTCGAGCATCCCGGAGAGGTTGGTGTGTTCGATCGCCGCGCGGACGGCGTCGCGGTCGGAACCTGAATGCCCGCCCCACAATCCGCGGTGCGGGGTGCGTCCCAATTCGACGACCTCGGCTACCGTCAGGTCGATCTCCGTGTTGCTGTGCTGATCGACGGTGGCAATCCGACGCGCGACATCTCGGCGTTTCCAATCAGGCAACGGAGTTCGGTCCAGAGTCACCTCCCCGATTGTCGGACGGTTCTGCCCGGCAAGCAGTTTCAGCAGTGTCGATTTTCCCGAACCGTTGGGGCCGAGAAGCCCCACCGTACTTCCGACGGTGGGGGACACGTCGAGGGCGTCGACTATGAGCGCCCCGCCGACCCGCCAGCTGACGCCGGCCGCTTCGAGTGTCATGGCCTGGCCTTTCGTCTCCAGAGGATGACGGCAAACGCAGGCACACCGACCAACGCGGTTACCACACCGGCCGGGAGTTCCTGCGGCGCAATGGCTGTACGTGCCACGGCGTCGACCCAGACCAGGAAGATCGAGCCGATCAGTGCGGACGCGGGCAGCAGTCGCCGATGGCTCGGACCGACGAGAGCCCGTGCCGCATGCGGGAGGACGAGGCCCACAAAGCCAATGGCGCCTGCGACGCTCACGATCACCGCCGTCATCAAAGCTGTTGCCAACAACAGGGTCACGCGCACCCGCCACACGTTCACCCCCAGCGACGACGCCGCGTCCTCGCCGAAGGCAAAGGCGTCGAGTGCGCGGGAGTGAGTCAGACAGACCACGAGGCCGACGGCGACCACCGCAGCGCAGAGCGCGACGTCGAGCCAGTCGGCGCCGCCGAGTGAGCCCAGGAGCCAGAACATCACGCCGCGAGTCTGCTCGGGATCGGCCGAGGTGATCACGATGAACGAGGTGAGCGCCGAGAACAGTTGGGTCGCGGCGACTCCGGCCAGGATCACCCGATCCGGCGTGCCGCCGGCCGCATGGGCGAGCAGCAACACAAGGGCGAAGGAGATCACCGCGCCGATGAAAGCGCCGCTCGACAAGCCGATCACCCCCGACCCCACTCCGAGGATCACGATCAGTACGGCACCGGTCGAGGCGCCGGACGAGATACCGAGGACAAATGGATCAGCCAGTGGATTGCGAAGCAGAGACTGCATGATCGCCCCGCACAGCCCGAGGCCCGCACCGCAGAGCGCGGCGAGCAGAGTACGTGGCAGACGAAGATCCCACACGATGCCGTCGCGGATAGGGGTGACGTCCGCCGCGGTACCGCCGAGATGGCCGACGACGATCGAGGCCACCTCACCGACCGACAGACCGGCCGGCCCCAACGTGATCGCCACGGCGGCCGACCCGGCCAGCGTGACAACACCGATCACCCACAGCAGGGTGACGGTCGTCGGGTTGTCACGCAGGCGAACTCTTGTCGTCATCTCACGCCGTAGACCACGTAGTCGTCGAACAGTTGCCAGACCGTTCCCGACTCTCGAAAACCTGCTTGCGCGAGCGCCGCCAACTGGAAGTCGACGGCAGTGGGCGCGGTAGCGTCGCGTCCGGCGAATCTGCGCTCTCGCTCGTCGGTCAGTGGTCCGATGCCGGGAGTTGCCCGCAACTCCTCCCACCAGCTGTCCCACTCGGGAGCGCCGGCAGCAAAGGCGGAGCGTTGCGTCTGCTCGTCGTGAGCCTTCGCCCATCGACCGATGACGGGGGAGCGGCTGTCGAAGCGGAAGTGATCACCGTTGAGCAGGACTCCGTCAGGGCTCAGCAGTTCGCGGCACTGCCGGTACACCTCGACGAGCTGTTGTGGTTGTAACCAGTGCAGCGCTGTTGTCGACACTATCGCCTGCACCGGTGCAGTCACCGAAGTCGGCCAATCGGTGCTCAGCAGGTCTGCGTCGACCAGCTGCAGTCGGTCACCGAAACGAGTCGACGACTGACGGGCGACTTCCAGCAGCATCGGGTCGTAATCGATCCCCACAACGCTCGCGTGCTTGAACTTCTCGAGGATCCGGGCGCTCAGTGAGCCCGGTCCGCAGGCCAGGTCGACAACCGTGAACGGGGTGTGCGCGTACTGCAATTCGAGAACGTCGAGAATCGCGTCGAATCGCTTTTCGCGGTCGGCGATGTATGCCGCCTGCTGGTCGTCCCACTGACGCACCAGTTCACTGATCTCCGCGGACATCTAGACCACACCCAACTGGCGCAGCCCGTCGGAGAGCTGTTCGATGCCACCGACATTGCGGATCGAGGGATCCATCGTCGTTCCCTCGAGGATGATGTAACGCTTGTTCTTCACTGCGGTGAGCTTGCTGGCGACCGGGTCCGATTCGAGGAACGCGATCTTGTCTGCGGCACTGTCGCCGTCTCCGCCGCGGTCGAGATCTGCGAGCACCAGCACGGTCGGGTCTCGATCGAGCACACTCTCCCAACCGATTTCGGGCCAGTACTGTTTGTTGTAGTCGAAGGCGTTCTTCGCGCCCACCGCGTCGGTCATGATTCCCGGTGCACCGCAGCACCCGGCGAAGTACGGAGTCTTCGTGGCTGCATACCACCACGCCAGCGTCACGTTTTCGGCTCCCAGCGACGCCGTGGCGGTGGCCGCGCGATCCTTCAAACTCTCGGTCAGCTCGACTCCTTTGTCCTTGACGTCGAACAGTGTTGCCACGTCGCCGATTTCGGCGTACAAGTCGTCGAGTGTGAGGGCCTTGCTCTGCTCGGCATCCTGACCGGTGCACTCGCTGGGCGACTGGTACGTCGCGACCCCGAGGTCGGTGAACTTGGTCCGGTCGGCGATGCCTTCCGAGGTGAACGTGTAATTGAAGGTCGTGTAGACCATGTCCGGTTCGCGTTCGAGGACACTCTCGAAGGACGGGAACTCGGTGTCGAAAGCTTGAACCTGACCGCGTGCCTCACGTAACTCGGGGAGTACGTCGTCGTCGCTCATGGCGTAGCCGGCCATCCGGTCCTGCACTCCCAGTGCGAACAGCATTTCGGCCGCAGGCTGATTTACCGCGATCGCCCGTTCGATCGGTCGCTCCACCGTGACGTCTCGGCCACAGTTCTGGACTGTCACGCGCGATTGTTCGGAAGAGTTGGATTGTCGGGCAGCACTGTCGTCGGAGGAGCAGGCAACCAACGACGCGCTCAACAAGGCCGCGACGGTAGCGGCGGGTAGGCGAAGTCTGGACAGACGCATGGAATCTCGTTCTCGCAGGGGCTCGTTCGCGGAGCCCGTTACCGTGTGAACAGGCGCCTGTTGACCCCTGCTGCCAGCCGGTATTCGGACTCGAGATCGCCCCACCCGAGCGCCTTCCCAGATTTTCATCCAGTGGCGTAAGCCCGGGCGGTCACCCTCACCGCTGCGCGTCAGTTCCGGATTCACACCGGATTCCCTGACCCCCTGTGTGGAGGTCCGCTGGCACAGAGGAACTTATCACCGCAGTGCACGGCCGGTCAGGTCGGCCGGTGTACGCGATCAGATCTCGATGGCCAGGTCGTCGATGTCGGTCAGGGTTCCACCGCCGGCGAGGATTCGCTCGTAGTTCTCGCGCCGACGGAGGTCGATTTCGGTGTTGCTGATGCCGCGCTTCCAGTAACCGAATATCGCGACGTCGTCCTTGTCGAGTCCGACGGTCGACCGAAAGTGCTTACGGATTGCGCGCATCTCGTTGCGTTCACCGGCTCCCCACACGACGTAGCTCGCGGGATCGGCGAGCTCGCGTGCTCGTACCGCCAGTGGGCCGTCGGGCTCGGCGAGATCTGCGCTCACGCGGTGAAGCTCCAGGCCGGGGAGGGCGGGCAGTTCGGCGAAAGCGACCTCGTCATCTGTTGTGACCCAGCCGATTCCGACCACGTCGGTAGGTAGCTGCTCGATGATCGAGTACAGCGCAGGTATTGCGGTGCCGTCCAGAAAAAGTGCGATCCGTCGACCTGGAACGTCGGGGACCAAGAAGTGTGGTCGCGGACCGGTGAGACCGAAGGTGTCACCGATGGTCAACGCCGCTGCCCACCTCATCATCGGGCTGGTCTGTCCGTGCAGGACCACGTCGATGACGATCGATCCGGTGGCGGAATCGTAGGAACGCACCGTGTACACACGCGAAGCGTCGTCGAAATTGGGCCCGAGATTCATTCGTACGGTGACGTTCGGGCGTGACCAGGTCGGATCGTCGGTCGACTCCGTCAAACGAGCCGTGATCCGCAGCAGGTGGTCGCTCGGTCGCTCCATTGCTTCGACGACGGCGAGAACGTCGTTGAGTCCGCGATTGTGGTCAGCGGTTCGTAGGACGCTCGCCCGGGGAGTTGTTGTGCTCGTGGCGTCTGCATGTGTCATCGACTGTGCTCCTGGATCGGGTTTTCGAGATGCCATCAGGTTAGTGCTGCCTAAGTCGGCACAGTTGTCCAGAAGTGACATCTGATTACCTGAATCAAACCTGCGTCGCGAACAACGCGTTTGAGCGACTTGTACTCGCGCTGCTACGGTGCCTGTGATGTCCATACGCCGCTGTACTCTCGATTCCGGCCGTGCACTGCGCACGGCCCGATTCGGCGTAGCGACATTCCGCCGGGGGCGTAAGGCGATCGACCGCCGCCCCTCTGGTCTTGTCTGGATCGAAAGAGCCTTGGCCGCACCGGCCGGATCCGTCTGACATTCGCCACTTCGGCGAGCATTACCTCGCTGAGATTTCGCAGTGCCACACCTGTTGCAGTGCTGCGTATTTCCCGTACCTGAAGTTTCTCGCGGGTGAGTTGTGAGTGTCGGCGCCGCCGAGCCTGGATTACCAGCCAACTCGTTTTCGTGAAAGGTACACAGCAATGAATCGTTTCGAAGGTCGTCGTATTCTCGTCACCGGCGCAGGATCGGGAATCGGGCAGGCCACCGCGCTGCGGTTGCTCGCCGAAGGTGGCCGCGTGGTCGCTGCCGACATCTCCGAGAAGGGTCTGGCAGACACCCGGAGGTCGGCTGAACATGCCTCGACGGAGGGTCGTCTCGACACCGTCGTCGTCGATATCGGTGACGAGAGTTCCGTCATCACGGTTGTGGGTCAGGCAATTTCGGCTCTCGGGGGATTGGACGTACTGGTCAACGCCGCCGGGATATTGCGAGGCGGGCACACCCACGAGACCTCACTGGACTTGTGGAATCGGGTGATCTCCGTGAACTTGACCGGCACCTTCCTCGTCACTCGTCAGGCACTGCCAGCTCTCCTGGCCACCGGCAACGCAGTGGTGGTGAATTTCAGCTCCACCTCCGCAGCCTTCGCGCACCCGTACATGGCCGCATATGCGGCGAGTAAGGGAGGAATCCAGTCCTTCACTCACGCACTGGCTCTCGAATACGGCAAGCAGGGTCTGCGCGCCGTCGCGGTAGCTCCGGGCAGTGTGAAGAGCGGGATCACCGACACCACGGCGTCGTACCTGCCGGAAGACACCGACTGGTCGCTCTTCGGCAAGCTGTCGCCAATTCTGAGCACTGATCTGGAGTCCGGTGGTGCTCCCATGGCCGGGCCGGAAAGTGTTGCGGGAGTTATCGCGATGCTGGCATCCGACGATGGTGCCTTCATCACCGGCACGGAGATCCGTGTGGACGGCGGCACTCACGCCTGATTCTGTGTCCGTCTGACGGCCTGGCCTGGGGCAGGCCGTCAGACGTGAGCCGTCATTCTCGCGAGCGAGTGATAGCGGGGACGACGTAGGACTGATCGAGTACGGCGGGCGAAGGTTCGTACATTCTCAGGACCGGTCGGAAGTCTCCGCGCGGGCAGGGGAGCCAGTTCGCCTTCGCCGTGGCATCTTTCGGCTCCTCGTGACTGATTGTGATCGTCAACGCACCGTCGGCGTCGTGGACGATGCCGGGAGTGCGGTCGCCGATCGAGTATCGGTCGATGGGGTTCGCCACGAGGAAGAAGTCCGGCACCGAGTACATCGTCAGCGACCAGAAGGCGCTCACCGGCGGAGTGGGGTCGAGTCTGATCGTGTAGGTGCGGTTTCCGTTCAATTGCGTTCCCTGATCGTCGACGTAGGTCATGATGTACGCCGCTTCGTAGGGGTGGTTGCCCCACAGCCCGCCCTTGGCCGCCGCCGCTCGTTCGATGATTCGCAACCTGGGATCGGCGATCTTGAATTGTGGATCGTCGATTGCACCGACCTCGAAGTAGTCGAGGTTGTAGTCGAAGGCGTGGAAAGTCAGCTTCCAACCGTTGGCCTCGGGGCTGGAGCCGTGCGTGAGTGCTTCGTGCAGATTCTTCTCTCCGTCGGTCAACCCGTCTGCGAGCGCCGCAGCGTCGTCGGCAGACAGCGATACATAGGGAGAGGCCCCGTGCTCGGTGACTCCGATCGGTGAGAACGAATCCTGGAGTTCTCGATCGCGCGGGGCCGGCGGAAAGGCCTGCGACCAGATGCGGAGTTTCTCGAGGAAGAGGAGGTCCTGGCTGACCTCGGAGTCGGGGACCGGTAGACCGGCCGGAGCCCCGGCGGAGTCGACGACGGTCAGGGTGGTGGCGTCCTGCAAGGCGTGCACGGCGGGGAGGTCGTCGTCGCCGCCGCACGCCCACCGACCGACGATCGATGCAACGGTCGTGGGAAATCTGATCACTGTGGTCTGGGCGGTCGGGGTTCCGGTCCAGGTGGGTGGGACGAGAAGGAAGTCTCCGCTCTTGGTGCCGGTGGCACGGTGCCCGACGTAAGCGAAATTGTTTGTCCAGGCGTCGACGAACTGGAGGACGTAGTAACGGCCATCGGTATCGGGGACGTGCAGCGCAACGGGGCCGACAGAAAGGTCGATCTGCGCCATGGAATACACGGTGTCGTTGTTGATCGTGACAAAAGTATCTGCCGGGCCGGCGAGTGTGCGGGCGTGACTGAAGGTGTTGAAAGGTGCGGCGGGGTTCGCTCCGACACCGTCGTGAACGTACCGATGGACCTGGTCGAGATTGAAAACGAGGGGAAATCCGTAGATGTACGCCTGAGCTGCAAGCTCGGTGCGACTGGTGTCTGTCATCTCTGCCCTCTCGTAGTTCGTCGGTTCGACGTCCACCTTGCGGGAACCCTGCCGTCGAGGCATCACCCGCCGAGGGTGACGACGGTAGAGGGAGAGGCCATGTCGGATCAGGAAACAGCGGTGCTGACTGCAACTGCAGACGAGTGGAACGTCGCGATGTGCTCGAACGACGCCGAACGGATCGGCGACTTCATGGCCGACGACTGGGTGATCGTCTCGGAGTCCGGGGTGTCCACCAAGGCGGAGTTTCTGGGCTTCGTGGCCTCTGGCGACCTGACTCATTCGGCGATGGATCGCGTCGGGCGCGCTCGCGTGCGTTTCTTCGGTGACGTTGCGCTTTTCACCACGCGGATCACGAATACTGCGCACTACGACGGAAGGCAGTACGACGCCGACGAGTGGACCACCGACGTGTTCGCCCGGCAAGACGGTCGTTGGCGCTGCGTGTTGAGCCACATCACGCCGGCCGTCGAGGCCAAGATCGAAGACATCGAACCGTGAGGGATAAGAAAAAGAAAGACCAATGTTTTAACGCCGACATTATTGGGTAGTAATACGAGTTTCGTATTTATGATGTCAATTATGGGATTTCTTGATTGTGAAGTTTTTGTAGTAGCGTCAGTTGAGTAGATCATTTCTATACGCATACCGGATGAGGTTCTCACATGATTGTTCTCGGCATTATTCTGGCGTTGATCGGCTTTTTCACGGGGTTGAGCATTCTGACCACCGTCGGCATCATTTTGGTCGTCGTAGGTGCAGTTTTGTCCATCCTCGGTGCTACCGGGCGTGCAGTGGGCGGACGAAAAGTCTGGTATTGATCGATACTGCGCGAGTAGCTGAGAAGGCGGTACCTGATCTCTTCGGAGATCGAGTACCGCTTTTTCGTTCTCCAATTGATTTTCGGTGTCTCCACCCGAAAGTATCGCTCTGAGCTGCGTCGGGTAAACATGAAGGATGCTTTCTCGAGATCATGCGGAAGAGAAACCTGCGGAGAGATTCAGGTTTCCTCGCAGATGGAATCAAGTTGACGAATCACGCCGCGGTTTGGTGTTGGCGTGGGTGGCCTTCACACTGACGTTCGGTGGAGCACGTCTGGTGACCTGGTTGATCCAGATCGACACCAGGGACGTCGGCGACATCAGTGCCGGTGGGACGCACCTTCACCATTACCTGTGGGGAATCCTCCTGTTGGCCGGGGTGGCGATCTTCGGCCTCGTAGACCGAAGCCCTCGCGCACGAACATGGATGGGCATCGCGTTGGGTATTGCACTCGGGCTCATCGTCGACGAGGCCGCGTTGCTGATCACTCTCGACGACGTCTACTGGCAGAGCGACGGTTGGCCCAGTATCGCCATCGCAGTGTCGATCATCGGAGTTGTGGGAACCGGGCTGGCACTGACCCGAAGCGGAGCGGAGAGGCCTCGAGGTTGATCCGACTACGGCACGGGTACTCACTCCCGTGCCGGGAAGTCGCGCGGATCGTGAGGTGGCTTGAATGGATCCCAGTTCCGCAGACCGTTCACCGGACTCCGAAAGTGAAGTCCAAGCCGTAGATCCGATGGCGGAAGCGGAACGCGAAGCCGCAGCATTGGCGACGCCTGTCCGGCCGCTGGGTGAGCCCGGACCGAGATTCGACCGTCGGTCACCGTTCTTCATCGGTCTGAGCGCCGCGGCCGGAGTTGCCGTGACTTATGCGGTGATCGAAGTGCTGCTTGCGGCGCGAGGCATGCTGATCCTGATCGTGGTCGCGCTGTTTCTCGCGGTGGGCATCGAACCGATGATCGTCTGGCTGGAGCGGAGACATTTCCGGCGCTGGATCGCAGTCACCGTGGTACTCCTCGGAATTGCAGTGATGTTGGCGCTGTTTCTCGTTGCTGCGATCACCCCGCTGGTCGAGCAGGGACGTCAGTTTGCATCGCACGCTCCCGAACTCCTGACACACATTCGTGACCGGTACCCGATCGTCAACGACCTCGATGAGAAGTATCACCTCGAGCAGCACCTCACCACACAACTGGATGGTTCGGGTTCTGCGCTCGCGACGGGTTTGCTTGGTGCGGGGCGGGCGGTGTTCAGCGCAGTCGCCGACGCCGGAATCGTTGCTGTACTGACGACGTACTTCTTGATCGACTATCCACGAATCCGCACGAATCTGTATCGGCTGGTGCCACATTCGCGGCGGCCCCGAGCAATCGCCATCGGTGATCAGATACTGGCAGGTGTGGGTGGGTACGTCCTCGGCAATGTTCTAATCTCCGTGATCACCGCAGTGTGCACCTTCGCGTGGTTGTTGATCTTCGACGTGCCGTACCCGTTGATCCTGGCGCTGCTGGTCGCTCTGCTCGATCTGATCCCGATAGTCGGTTCCACGATTGCAGGGGTTATCGTCGCCCTGGTCTCCCTGACAGTCTCTGTCCCAACGGCATTGGCGACAGTTGCATTCTTCATCGCGTTACGTCTGCTCGAGGACTACCTGCTCGTTCCGAAGATCATCGGGAAGACGGTAGCGGTCCCGGCGTTGGTGACTGTGGTCGCGGTCCTGTTGGGCGGAGCGTTGCTCGGTATTGTCGGTGCGTTGCTGGCGATTCCGGTCGCTGCGGCCTTGCTGTTGCTCGCAAGAGAAACGCTCTTCCCCCGCCTCGACGCTTCTTGACGGGTTTCTATCGGACGCTTCGCGCGCGACGCCGCGAACCAGGATTCGGCTTGGGGCACATCCGAGTCGGGATGGTTTCCCCTTCGTCGGTGATACGGAATACCGATACTTTCTCGCTACACCCGTGATTCAGATCGACCGCGTATGCGATGGCGGCGCGATCCGAGACGAAATCTTCCATCACCGTAGTACCGTCCGGTAGTTCGATTCTGTAGTTTTCCATGACTTACACAACCTTCTTTCGCTAAGACGATCCTACCCGGCCCGCGAAATGGCAAACCGTGGAACATAACGTGCGACAGTCAACTTCGCGCCGCGCCGGTGCAATGTTTCGACAGTTCGCCTGTGGGGTAGTGAGAGTCGGTCAGCCCGCTCAGGCGGTACGAATCGAACCATGGAGGATCCGCGCAATGAGCGCAGTATCGAAAGCGATGTACAAGCCACTCTCACTGGCGACGAGCGTCCTCGGCGGGCTTTTGGCCGGTGCCGTCTTCCAGCAGGTGTGGAAGCGCATCGGTGACGACAAGAATGCGCCCGAGCCAAAAGATTTGAGCAGGTCGAGTAAGGAAGTCCTGATCGCCGCCGCCCTGCAGGGAGCCATCTTCGCTGTTGTGCGAGCCGCTGTGGATCGTGCGGGGGCAAAGGGCTACCAGGCCCTTGCTCACGAAGATCCCCGGTAGGAACGCCCGGTTCGGTTCGAGTTCAGTCGACGACGGCCGCGATTGCCTCGATCTCGACCAGTTGATCGTCGTAACCGAGAACGGTCACACCCATCAGAGTGCTTGGGGCGTCGTGATCACCGAACGCGTCGCGGACTACCTCCCACGCCGCAACGAGGTCGGCTTGATTGCTCGACGCCACCAGGACGCGGGTGTTGATCACGTCGGTGATGGACGCGCCCGCGTCCGAGAGAGCTGTTCTCAGGTTGTCGACGGCCTTGGCTGCCTGTCCTGCGTAGTCGCCGATGGCGGCAGTGGAGCCGTCCTCGTTCAACGGGCAGGATCCGGCCAGGAAGATCAGTCGAGCCTCGGCGGGAGCCGTTGCTGCATAGGCGTATTCAGCGACCGATGAGAGTGATGTGGAACGGATCAGAGTTACCGACTTCGACATATTTTCCCCAAGGAATAGTAAAGTTTTGCAGCGAGTCTTTCACAGCGTGCCAGGGGTTGCCAATTCATTGTCGGACCCATCCATCCGCGCTACGGCTACGAATCACTGTCAATGAGCCGAGAAGAAGAGCACGCAGCATCTGTCGACGAATGGCTGACAACCAAACAGGTTGCCGCACTGTTCCATGTCGACAGGACCACGGTGTCCAGGTGGGCGAGGGAGGGCAAGGTCGGCACTCTGAGAACGCTTGGCGGACATCGGAGATACCGACGTTCGGAGATCGAGACATTGTTGCGCAACCGCTCGACGACGCTTGATCCGAACTAGCCTCCGACATGAAACAGACAGGTCGCCGAGCACGATGAGGGCTCGGCGACCTGTCTGGTCAGGATGAAGTAATTACGCCTTGGGGACGCGGATGATGAGTGCGTCGCCTTGTCCGCCGCCGCCGCAGAGTG
>NZ_CAIJDS010000056.1:0-51171 GCF_903819475.1 Rhodococcus sp. UFZ-B548 | reverse complement strand
TTCAACGATCCGAGGAGTCGACCCATCGGGGTACGAGCTCCCGCAACAATCACAGTGGTCGTGTCGGTCATGCCAGTTCAACTTTCAGTTCGGTGCCGGTCGCGGCAACAACGTCTTCGACGCTGACATCGGGGGCCAGTTCACGCAGGACGAGTGGGCCTTCGTCGCTCACATCGATGACGGCTAGGTTGGTGATGATCCGATTCACCACGCCCTGGCCGGTCAGGGGCAGGGTGCATGCGTCGACGATCTTGGGGTTGCCGTCGCGGTCGTTGTGCTCCATGACGACGATGACACGCCGGGCACCGTGGACGAGGTCCATTGCGCCGCCCATTCCCTTGACCATCTTGCCGGGGACCATCCAGTTTGCGAGGTCACCCGTCTTCGACACCTGCATGCCGCCGAGAACGGCGGTGTCGATGTGGCCGCCGCGGATCATCCCGAACGAGAGGGCCGAATCAAAATATGCCGCACCGGGATTGACGGTCACGGTCTCCTTGCCGGCGTTGATGAGGTCAGGATCGACGTTGTCCTCGGTGGGATACGGTCCGGTACCGAGAATTCCGTTCTCCGAGTGCAGGACCACACGAACGTCCGAGCCCAGGTATCCGGGAATCAGTGTGGGAAGACCGATTCCGAGATTGACGTACTCGCCGTCGATCATCTCTGCAGCCGCCCGCGCTGCCATCTGCTGGCGCGTCCAACCCGTCACTGTCACTGGTGCGGTCATCGTGAGGTTCCTTCCGAAGCGCTGACGGTTCGCTTTTCGATTCGCTTGTTCTGAGGGCCGGTGTGCACAATTCTCTGCACGAAGACTCCGGGCAGGTGTACCGATGCCGGGTCGATTTCACCGGGCTCGACCAGACGTTCCACCTGAGCAATGGTGACCCGTCCCGCCATCGCGGCGAGCGGGTTGAAGTTCATCGCGGTCTTGTCGAACACGAGGTTGCCGTCGGTGTCACCGAGAACAGCGTGCACGAGTGCGTAGTCGGCGTTGATCGCCTCTTCCATCACGTAACGCTTGGTTCCGAAGACGCGAGTCTCCTTCGGAGGCGATGCAATAGCGATCGAGCCGTCGGCGTCGTAGCGCCAGGGCATTCCGCCGTCGGAGATGGGGCTACCCACTCCGGCCGGTGTGAAGAATGCGGGGATTCCGGTTCCGCCGGCGCGCAGACGCTCGGCGAGCGTGCCCTGCGGCGTCAGTTCCACTTCGAGTTCGCCGGCCAGGTACTGCCGGGCGAACTCCTTGTTCTCACCGACGTACGACGCGGTCACCCGTCGGATACGTCCGGCGCTCAGCAAGATTCCGAGACCGTGATCGTCGACGCCGCAGTTGTTGGAGAACACCTCGAGGTCGGTTGCACTCGTTGCTGCGATCGCGTCGATCAATACGTCGGGGATGCCGCACAAACCGAATCCGCCGACGGCCAGCGTTGCTCCGTCGACGATGTCGGCGACCGCGTCCGCCGCGGACTCGTACACCTTTGCTGTCATGTTTTCTCCCTGCCAAGCGTTCATTGAGTAGACACTCACTCACTTCGCTATCCAGTGAACTATCTCCTGTTCACAGGTTCAAGGGATCTTGAATATCAACACAGAACTGATCGACTGCTGACCATCTGAAGAAAATTCGTTCACTGAATGGACGCTAGGATGAACTCATGCCTACTCACGAGCAATCACCGGCCATGGTCGCGCGGGTGGCGGCACTTCTGCGAGCCCTCGGCGCCTCTGAGCCAACGGGCATTTCCACCACTGAATTGGGCAAGGTCACCGGCCTCGCTCGGCCCACCGCGCACCGACTGCTCACGTCTTTGGCTGCCGAAGGACTGGTCGACCGTGACGCACGAACCGGTCGGTGGTCTCTCGGCCCGGAGTTGTACCTCCTGGGCGCCGCGGCCGGAAATCGGTACGACATCACCGACCGCGCTCGCGACATCGTCGACGACCTCGCCCGGGTCACGGGGGAGAGTGCATTCCTCTCGGCACGTCGCGGCGACGAGACCGTCTGCATCTTGAGTCAGGAAGGCAGTTTTCCGCTGCGATCTCACGTGCTGCACGAGGGGAAGCGATTCCCGTTGGGGGTCGCGTCGGCGGGGCTTGCCATCTTGAGTCACCTACCGACGCGGGACGTCGACGACTATTTCGCCCGAGTGAATCTGGAGTCGGAATGGGGTGAGATCCACAGTGAGGCATCAATCCGCGAGCGAATCGAGTCGACGCGTGTCACCGGCTATGCCGTCAATCCAGCCCTCATCGTCGAGGGAAGCTGGGGGATGGGTGCCGCGGTGTTCGACCGCAACGGGCGCCCGGACTGGGCGCTGAGTCTGACCGGAGTGGAAACCCGCTTTCGGCCCGCGCGTCATGCCGAGTTGGGAACGCTACTTCTCGAGTACGCTCATACGCTGTCGAACCGACTGAAAACGCATGCAGTGATCTAACTTTCGGGTACCGGTTCGTGCGCAGTAGTAGTTTTTGCCTTCGTGCGTACGTGCGCCTTTTCGCCCTGCGGGCCGAACAGATGCAAGATCTCCACGACCTGTTCATCGGCGGGCCCGAACCAATGGGGCTCGGCGGTGTCGAACTCCGCGACTTCACCGGGGTGCAGGACAACCTCGTTCGTACCCAGAATGAGACGCAGATCCCCAGCGAGCACGTAGAGCCATTCGTAGCCGGCGTGGGTGACGAGCTTCGGTGGACGTGGACCGATCACCTGTTTGAACACCTGCACCCGGCCCGGATAGCGCGTCAACGGAACGACGGCACTGCCGTTCTTGCGTCGGCTCGGGGTGAGATGGACCCGAGGATCGCCCGTGGCGGGAGCGCCGACGAGTTGGTCCAGCGCGACCCGGTGAGCACGCGCGAGCGGTAACAGCAGATCGAGGGTGGGACGACGCTTACCCGATTCGAGTCGCGACAGTGCGCTGACGGAGATGCCGGTGGCGTCGGACAGGGCCTCAAGGGTCAAATCGCGATCCCGACGAAGTGTGCGCAGTCTCGGCCCGATATCGGTAAGCAACTGCTCGAGTTCGGCGTCCATGCGCTCATCTTTGCAGTTTCTGCAAATTTCTTACCGGCTTTGCAGGCCGGGTTGCGACGATCCTTTCGACTGGCGAGCACGGCAGAACACTTCGAGAGATGGAGTCCGAGATGAAACCTTCGAGCGGGATCGACGAACCGAAAGTGATCGGACTTGACGCACGCCGCCGGTGGGGCATTCTGGCCATCTGCTGCACGAGCTTGTTCGTCGTCGGGTTGGACACGACCATCGTCAACGTCGCTCTCCCCGCGATCGGGGAGGGATTCGGCGTCGGAACCGTTGGTCTCGAATGGATCGTCAACGCGTACACACTCGTCTTGGCGAGCTTGCTGATCTCGTCCGGCGCCCTGGCCGACAGGTTCGGTAGAAGGCGGATCTTCCAGATCGGACTGGTCGTTTTCGGGGTGGCGTCGATCGTCTGCGCGCTGGCCCCGTCGGTGGGAGTGCTGATTGCGGCGAGGATCGCGCAGGGAGTCGGTGGGTCGATGCTCAGTCCGGTGGCCCTGGCGATCGTCGTCAACGTGATGACCGACCCGAAGGAGCGAGCCAAGGCGATCGGCGTGTGGGCTGCGGTCTTCGGTCTGAGCATGGCAGCAGGACCGATAGTCGGCGGAGTCCTCATCGAGAGCTTCGGCTGGAGATCCGTTTTCTGGATCAATGTGCCCGTCATCGCAGTCGTTCTCATGCTGACCGCGGTGTTCGTACCGCAGTCCCGGGCTGAACAACCTCGACGTCTCGACTTACCGGGGCAGGTGCTTCTGATGGTCGTCGTGGGCGGATCCGTGGCTCTGCTCATCGAAGGCCCACGAATCGGGTGGCTGGCCTCCGGTGCAATCGCGGGTTACGTCGCCGTCGCTGCCGCGCTGGCAGCGTTCGTCCGCGTCGAATCGAGAAAGAGCGAGCCGCTCATGGACCCCTCGCTGTTTCGGCACCGGCCGTTCACCGCGGCAGTCCTCGGCGCGATCGTGGTGTTCGTGGCTCTCAACGCGACGCTGCTTCTGGGCACCTTCTACCTTCAACAGGCGCGTGAAATGACTCCCGCCGCCGCGGGCGCGATGACACTACCGATGGCAGTCGCGGCAACCATCTGTGCGCCGTTGTCGGGGATTCTCGTCGGGCGCTTCGGTGCACGATTGCCGTTGCTGATCGCCGGAAGCTTCACCGCGCTCGGCGGACTGTGCCTGGTCTCTCTCGACAACAGCACAGGCACTTCGACGTTGCTCGTCGCGTACCTGTTCCTCGGTATCGGCTTCGGTTTCTCGAATGCTCCGATCACCAACACCGCCGTCAACGGACTACCGAGATCGCAGGCAGGCCTTGCCGGCGGGATCACCTCCAGTGCAAGGCAGTTCGGCGCTGCTCTCGGTGTGGCGCTGGCCGGCGGCATGATCGCAGGCAGCGCACAATCAGACATCGCCGAGGCATCGAGAGCGGGTTGGATCCTTGTTGTCGCCTGTGGGCTCGTGGTTCTTGTCATCGCCCTGGCGTCGGGAGGTTCCGAGAAGACGAAGGGGTGAGGAGCGTGAGTTCACCCTGCGCGGGTGATTCCAACGCCGCTGCCGCCGGATAGAGATTATGGGGTATCTGATCGTCGTATCCGAGCGGGGAGAGCCATGTGCCAGACACCTAAGGACGCAACACCGGCCACCGTGGCGGTGAACCGCGAAGCGGTCACGCGGTACGCCATGGATGACCGGCAAGATTTTGTCGACGCGGATCGTGGCTTGATCGCACCGTTGCCTGGCAATGTTCTCGGCGACGACGGGCATGTGGTCTTCGACCCCGAGGCATTGGCGTACATCGGTGACGACGTTCCGGCGCCGGACACCGTCAATCCCAGTTTGTGGCGCCAGAGTCAGGTAATTCGCCGGGGTGGGCTCTACCAGGTGACGGATCGCCTCTACCAGGTGAGAAACAACGACATCGCAAACCTGACGGTCGTCGAGGGTGACGAAGGCCTGATCATCATCGACTGCATGGCGGGAGTCGAATCAGCGCGCCAGGGCATGAAGATGATTCGCGAGCACATCAGCGACAAGCCGGTTGCAGCGATCATCTACACGCACACCCATATCGACCACTACGGCGGAGTCAAAGGCATTATCGACGTCGAGGACGTTGCATCGGGAAAGGTGCCGATCATCGCGCCGGGCACGATCGCATCGTTCGACAAGTTCGCAATCGGCGAGAATGTTGTCGCCGGCAATGCCATGGCGAGGCGGTCGTTCTATGCCTTCGGCGGATTGCTCGACCTCGGTCCGAAAGGGGCGGTCTCGTGCGGGATCGGCGTGCTCAGCACCAAAGGCCCTCAGATCTCGTATATTTCCCCCACCGACGGCATCACGGAAACCGGAACGAAGCGAGAAATTGCGGGTCTGGAGTTCGAATTCCTCTATGCACCCGATACCGAGGCTCCGGAGGAGATGCACATCTGGATCCCCGAACTCGCCGCACTGACGTGTGCGGAGAACGCAAATCATTCACTCCACAACATCCAGACCCTGCGCGGTGCGCGTACCCGCGATGCCCGTAATTTCGCGCGATACCTGGACGAGACTTTGGAACGGTGGGGCGACGACGCGGCGGTTCACTACGGACCGCACACATGGCCGGTGTGGGGCAACGAGAACCTCGTTGGCTTCATCGAATCACAAAGGGATACCTACAAATACATTCACGACCAGGCGCTCCGGCTGGCGAACAAGGGATACACGCCGCTCGAAGCTGCCGAGGTGATCGAGCTACCCGAGGAACTCGGCCGCAAGTGGCACAACCGCGGTTACCACGGAACTCTGCATCATGACGTGCGTGCCGTATACACCAAGGAGCTGGGAATGTGGGACGGCGATCCGGTGACGCTTCATCCACATCCACCGGTCGAGTCGGCGAAGAGGTTCGTCGATCTCCTTGGCGCGCAGAAGATCCTGGATGAGGGTAAGCGAGCATTCGACGCCGCAGACTACCGGTGGGCGGCAGAGATCCTGCACAAGTTGGTGTTCGCTCAACCGGAGAACACCGAGGCGAAGAACCTTCAGGCTGACGTCTACGAGCAGATGGGGTATCAAGCCGAGGGACCTCAGTGGCGAGGTATCTACCTTTCGGCAGCGTTGGAATTGCGTGAGGGCTCGCAACCCCCGCCGTACATCACTGCGAGCGAAGACAGCGTCCTCGCGATGCCCATCGATATCTTGTTCGACTTCGTAGCAGTGCATCTCATCGGAGACAAGGCAACTGACGTCGACCTCCACATCGATTTCGTGTTCACCGATCACGACGACGAGACCTGGACGGCCTGGGTCAGGCGCGGCGTCCTCAATGCCCGCCGGGGAGCGGCGTCGAACACGCAACTGACGGTGTCCGGGCCGAAAGCTGCACTGATCGGCGCACTTCTGCAACCGGGCGCGGCTGCGGAACTTGCCAAAGCCGGGAAGATTTCGCTCACCGGAGACGAATCGGCGCTGGAGACATTGGGAGGGCTGCTGGATACCTTCGATCCCAGTTTCAATATCGTCACGCCGTGAGGAAGGGATAGTTTTCGATGTGTACACGCTTGGTCTACTTGGGGCCCAACGACACTGTGATCACTGCTCGATCGATGGATTGGAAGGTCGATCTCGGAACCAATCTCTGGGCATTTCCGCGGGGCATGACGCGCGAGGGTTGCGCGGGTCCGAACTCGATTCAGTGGACGTCGAAATACGGAAGTGTTGTCGCAACGGCCTACGACATGTGCACAACCGATGGGGTCAACGAGGCAGGACTGTCTGCAAATCTCTTGTGGTTGGTCGAGTCCGAGTACCCGGCATACGACGGCTCGACTCCGGGTCTGTCCATCGCAGCGTGGGCGCAGTATGTTCTGGATTGTTTTGCGACAGTTCAGGAAGCAGTCGAGGTCTTGGCAGCGGAACCGTTCACCGTCGTGACTGCTGCTGTTCCCGGTGAAGACCGTCTCGCTACCCTTCACATGTCACTCTCGGACGCCAGGGGAGACAGTGCGATCATCGAATACGTCGGTGGACGCGCGACTATTCATCACAGCCGTGAGTACCAGGTGATGACAAATTCTCCGATCTTCGATCAGCAACTCGCGGTCAACGAGTACTGGAAGCAGATCAACGGGACTGTGATGCTGCCCGGAACGAACCGTGCCGCTGACAGATTCGCCCGCGCGTCGTTCTACGTGGATGCGATACCGCAGACGGACGATCCGCGGTCCGCGTTGGCGTCGACGTTCAGTGTCATTCGCAATGTCTCGGTGCCGCTGGGTATTTCGACTCCAGACGAGCCCAACATCTCGTCGACCCGCTGGCGTACGGTGGTCGATCACAAACGCGCGCTCTATTTCTTCGAGTCCGCGATGACCCCGAATACGTTCTGGGTGGATGTGGCGTCGATGGATCTCGGGGAGGGGACGCCCGTCCGCAAGCTCGGGCTGGGCCCGAACGAGAGCACGGTCTACTCCGGAGACTCCACCGACCAGTTCGAACGGGCGGAGGCATTCACGTTCGCAGGAGCGTAGGGATTCGGGGACCCACGAAAACCCAATTGTGAAACTTCTTGACATTTCTACTCCGTTCAGATGAAACTTTGTTGCATATTCGGGTTTCGTCAACGGAGGACGGCATGGGCATCACAGTGCAGACACGGAACGATGGTGCGCAGCTCAAACGGCGCAGGGCGCTCGTCGCCGGCTCCGTCGGAAATTTCATCGAGTGGTACGAGTTCGGTGTGTACGGGTTCTTCGCGACGATCATCGCGTCGAACTTCTTCAGCGCCGACGGCTCCGGCGACCTCGAAAGCCTGATCAAGACCTACGCGTCGTTTGCGCTGGCCTTCTTCTTCCGCCCAGTGGGGGCCGCGCTGTTCGGCCGACTCGGTGACCGCATCGGCCGACGCCCCACCTTGGTGATCGTTCTTCTGCTGATGTCGGGTGCGACGACCCTGATCGGTGTGCTCCCCACCTACGAGAGCGTCGGAATTCTGGCACCGCTGCTCTTGACGGTTCTTCGGATCCTTCAGGGACTGTCGGCCGGAGGCGAGTTCGGCGGCGCGGTGTCGGTGATGACCGAGTTTGCGCCCCCGGGACGACGCGGACTGTACGGGTCGTGGCAATCGTTCACGGTCGCGCTCGGATTGCTCGCCGGTGCCGGAATCGCGGCGCTCCTCGCGACAGTTCTCGACTCCGGTCAGCTCAACGACTGGGGCTGGCGCATCCCGTTCCTCCTTGCACTTCCGATGGGCCTGGTCGCCCTGTGGCTCAGGCTCCGACTCGAAGAAACGCCGTCGTTCGAGCGTGCCCGCGCAGTCCAGTCCGAACCGACAGTTGATGCGGCGACGCCGGTAGTGCAGCCGACCGTCGGCGAGACCGCCAGGGCGATCCTGCTCGGCATCGGTCGGTTGATGGGTTGGTCTGCGGCGGGTTACACGTTCCTCGTCGTGATGCCGACTTATCTTCAGAGTTCACTCAACGCGACATTCCATCAGGCACTGGTTGCTTCGGTACTTGCCAATGCCGGCTTCGCAGTGACGATTCCGCTTGCGGGCGGGCTCAGTGATCGCATCGGGAGACGCGCGGTCATGCTCACCGGCACCGTTTTGATCTTGGTCCTTGCGTTGCCGCTGCTCAACGTCCTGCAGAATGAGCAGACGTCTCTGACCGCCAAGGGATTTGCAGTGTTTGCCGCCGGCGCCGCAGTGGGACTTGTCGCCGGACCCGGACCCGCCATGCTCTCCGAGATGTTCCCCACCTCGGTCCGGTACACCGGATTGGGACTCGCATACTCCCTGTCCAACGCGGTCTTTTCGGGCTGCGCCGGTCTGATAATCACGTGGCTGATCAAGGAAACTTCCAATCTCGATATTCCGGCCTACTTCGTGATGGCAACGTGCGCCGTCAGCGCGATCGCTTTGAGTACCTTGCGAGGAAATGCCCACAAGCGGGCACTCGTCGACTGACCGCAGCTTGCCCGAATGCCGAAACGATCCGAGTAAGGGAAATTTCATGAGAGTCATCGGCCTGATGTCCGGTACTTCGTACGACGCTATCGATGCTGCCGCAGCAGATATCCGGATCGACGGGGACACTCTTGTGCTGACCCCACTGGGGATGGTCAGCGAACCATATTCCGGTGAGTTGCGGGCAGCGGTGGCCGCTGCGGTACCGCCTGCGTCCACCACTGTCGGTCAGATCTGCCAACTCGACACCGAGATCGGGCAGGCATTCGCGGCCGTGGCTGCGCGGGCGAACGCGGAACTGTGTGGCGGCAGTGCGGAATTGATCTCCTCACATGGGCAGACGATGTTTCACTGGGTCGAAGGAGCGCAAGTAAAGGGCACTCTCCAACTCGGGCAGCCGGCCTGGATAGCCGAGAAGACCGGATGCACCGTCGTGTCGGACCTGCGCTCTCGCGACGTGGCGACGGGTGGACAGGGTGCACCATTGGTCAGCGCGTTCGACGTATTGTGGCTCAACGGAAGAACTTCGGGTTCCGTCGCGCTCAATCTCGGTGGCATCGCGAACGTCACTGCTCCGGGTGGCGGCGGTACGACGGCAGATGGTCCCGCAGTACCGATTGCCTTCGACACCGGCCCGGCAAATGCGCTGATCGACGCGGCGGTAAGCGAATTCACTGCGGGGGAGCAGTGGTTCGACCTCGGTGGCGCTCTGGGTGCAGCCGGCACGCCGAACGTCGATCTGCTTGCACATCTACTGAGCGAACCGTATTACACGCAGCCCGCTCCCAAGAGCACGGGCAAAGAATTGTTTCATCGGGACTATCTGCTCGCCGCTCTGCGGGGCTACGAGTCGTTGTCTCTGGCAGACATCGTCGCGACTCTGACTGCACTGACGGCCCGGACCGTCGCCGATTCCGTCAAAGCACTCGCGGCCACCGAAGTGGTGGTGTCAGGTGGTGGCACCAAGAACCCGACGTTGATGGCGATGCTCCGTGACGAACTGGGCGACATCGCGCTTGTCTCTTCGGACGAACTCGGAGTCACCTCCGACATCAAGGAAGCATTGGCTTTCGCGGTTCTCGGCTTCCTCACCGCACACGGATTGCCCGGCAGTATTGCTTCGTGCACCGGTGCGCGTCACGCCAGTGTGCTCGGATCTTTGACGCCAGGAAGCCGTGGGCTGCCTAGAATCACATCGGTGCCGTCAGCTCCGAAAACGATGCGAATCGAGGCGTTATGACTTTGGACCGGAGTGCTCCGGCGTCCGTCGACCTGCTTGCTCGTATTCGCGCATCACTGAGCAGCCTCTCACCTGCCGAGCTGCGGATCGCCGAAATCATCGAAGCCGACCCCAGCCTGGCGTCCACACTGACGGTCAACGATCTTGCCGAACGAGCGTCGACAAGTACGGCGACAGTGGTCCGCACAGCCAAAAGGCTCGGTTTCGAGGGGTATCCCCAGCTTCGTCTGGCATTGGCGGCCATCAGCGGTTCCGCGTCAAGTGATTCGATTCCACTCGGTGTGGACATCGTTGCCGCCGACTCTGCCAGTGAAGTCATGGCCAAACTCGCCGAGTTCGAATCCGAACAACTTAAGGGCACAGCACAATTGACTGACCCTGTTGCACTCGAAGAAGTGGTGTCGCGGATCCGATCCGCCCGCCGGGTCGAGGTGTACGGCATCGGCGCGTCAGGCATCGTCGCGCAAGACCTCACGTTGAAGCTCTCGCGGATCGACGTCAACTGCCGGGTTCATCTCGACCGAGACGCGGCGATGGTCAGCGCCAGTTTGCTCGGGCCGGACGACATAGCAGTGGGAATCTCGCATTCCGGCGAGACTTCTGATGTGGTCGAACCGCTTGCCCTTGCCCGTCGTACCGGGGCGTCGACGGCCGCGATCACCGGCGGGGCGCGGTCGACGCTCGCTGTGCAGTCACACCACGTTCTACTCACTGCCGGTAGAGAATTCGGTTTCCGGTCGGCAGCAATGGCAAGCCGCACCGGCCAGCTGTTGGTAGTCGACACAATTTTTGCGATGGTCGCGCACTCGCTGCCGAGCGCCCTGTCTGCGCTGCAACGAAGTCATGATGCCATTGCTTCGAAGCGTCACTGACGAGGAGTCGTCGCTGTGATTACTGACGAGGAGTCGTCGTAGTGAAATTTGATCGAGGAGGACTCGCCACAATGCAATTGGACATGCTGTCTACCGAGAGACCGAACCCTCTCACCCGCGATCTCGACGTCATGTCGGTGTCGGATCTGCTGACGGTGATGAACCAGCAGGACGCAATCGTGGCCGACGCGGTCGCGGCGGTGTTACCGGCCATCGAAGCCGCAGTCGATTCGATCGTCACCGCTCGGGCACAAGGTGGTCGGCTGATCTACCTGGGAGCTGGGACCAGTGGGCGTCTGGGAGTGCTCGACGCGGTGGAATGCCCTCCGACTTTCGGGACCGATCCAGGCGAGGTGATCGGAATCATCGCCGGTGGCCCGGGAGCGTTTCTGAACGCCGTCGAGGGAGCAGAGGACGATCCGCGAGCGGCTGGGGCCGACCTCGACGCAATCTCGTTGAACGCCACGGACGTCGTGGTGGGTCTGGCGGCGAGTGGTCGTACTCCCTACGTCATCGGGGGACTTGATCATGCCCGCGCACTCGGCGCCGCAACCGTGGCAGTCTCGTGCAACCGAAATGCGGCAATGAGTTCGCACGCCGGAGTGGCCATCGAAGTGGAGACCGGCCCCGAGATCCTCACCGGATCGACGAGGCTCAAGGCCGGGACTGCACAGAAGATGGTGTGCAACATGCTTTCGACGGCAAGCATGGTCCGTTCCGGCAAGGCGTTTCACAACCTGATGGTCGATCTTCGGCCTACCAACGCCAAACTGGTCGATCGTGCAAACCGGATCGTCGCGGCAGCCACCGGAGTGGATACCGAGATCGCTTCGGAGACCATCGAGAATGCCGACGGTCATGTGAAGGCAGCGGTCGTCATGTTGTTGGCCGAATGCGACTTCGCCGAAGCAACCGAATTGTTGGATCGCGCTTCGGGTTCCGTACGCGAAGCCATCGTCGGAGCCGGCAAGAGCAGAGAGGAAGCCTGAATGGAAATCGTCATAGTTCCCAGTCCGGAAGACGGCGGGCGAATCGCTGCCGACATCGTTTGCGGCGCAATCGAAAACGGAGCCCGGACGCTCGGCCTCGCGACGGGATCGTCACCGCTGCACACGTATCGGGAGCTGATCAAGCGGCATCGAGAATCGGGAGTGTCGTTCGCGGCGATGAGCGCGTATCTTCTCGACGAGTACGTAGGTCTCACGCCCGATCAGCCGCAGTCCTACGCGCACACCATCCGCACGGAACTCGTCGATCACCTCGACATCGACAATGCGCGAGTGTTCAGCCCCGATGGGGGAGCCGCCGATCCCAGTGAAGCTGCACGGCGTTACGACGCTGCCATAGTCGACAACGGTCCCATCGACGTGCAGATTCTCGGCATCGGTCTCAACGGGCACATCGGCTTCAACGAGCCGTCCTCCTCACTCACATCGCGTACCCGAGTGAAGACCTTGACCGAGAGGACCCGCGCCGACAACGCGCGGTTCTTCGCAGACCCAGCCGATGTGCCGCATCACGTGATCACGCAGGGTCTCGGAACCATCAGTGATGCAAAGCATCTTGTGCTGATTGCGGAGGGGGCGCGCAAAGCCCCCGCGGTCCGGGCTGCGATTGAAGGTCCGGTGTCGGCGTTCTGCCCGGCATCGGTACTTCAGTTGCATCCGCACGTAACAGTCGTCGTCGACGAGGCAGCGGCCGGTGAACTCCAACTGGCGGACTTCTACCGCTACACAACCGAGCACAAGCCGGCCGAGCAGGGTTACTGAAAAGCGGGCTACTGAAAAGCGGGTTTTTGAAAAGCGGACTTGATCTCCAGCGCAGTTGAGGTCCTAGCCTCGGGGCATGATCAACGCTAGAGGTTCAGCGGTATCCCCGCCGGCGGCGCCCCGGATTTTCTCACCACCGCTCAGGGTCGCGATCGTCGGAGCAGGGCCGGCGGGAATCCACGCTGCCGGCGCTCTCGCTGACCTGGCTCCTGGCACCAAGATAGACATGTTCGAGCGTCTACCGACGCCGTACGGACTCGTGCGCTACGGTCTCGCCCCAGGGCACGCCGAGTCCGAAAAGTTCGTCGATTCTCTGCACACCGTGCTGGTCGCCAGTGACTTCCGGCTGTTCTGCAACGTAGAGATCGGAAAGGACCTTTCCGTCGAGGACCTACGTTCTTCCTACGACGCGGTGATCATTGCAACCGGTGCGCCGCGGGATGCACTACTCGACATTCCAGGCGTCGAGCTTCCCGGTTCATTCGGGGCCGCCGATTTTGTCGGTTGGTACAACGATCACCCCGACGCCCCGCAACATTGGCCCCTGCACGCCGAGTCGGTGGCAGTGATCGGCGGCGGCAACGTCGCGCTCGATGTCACGCGGATGCTCCTCGCCGAGGCGCAACCGCTGCAGGCCACGGACGTCTCCGACGAAGTTCGGGAAGGGATCGCCGGCAGTCGCGTTCGTGAAGTAGACATCTTTGTCCGGCGCGGACCCGCCGACGCTCGCTTCTCCCCGAACGAGTTGCGCGCTCTCGGTGAACTACCCGGCGTAGATGTTGTCGTCGATGCTGCCGATGTCGCGCCGGACCGGCATATCGAGCGGATGACAAAACAGTTGGTGCACACCCGACTGGCAGTCGAGACACTCCGTGGTTTCGCGGGCACTGCGCCTGCCGACCGAACTGCCCAGCGTCGAGTTCACCTGCACTTCTACCGACAGCCCGTGGAGATTCTCGGTAACGGGAAAGTCGAGGCACTCCGCGTCGAGCGGACTGATCCCGACGGCTACGGTCACGTCACCGCTTCGGGTGTCTGTACCGACTATCCGGTTCAAGCTGTATACCGGGCAATCGGATTCCTCGGCACGCCACTTGCCGGGGTGCCCTTCGATCACGGGCGCGGCATAGTTTCGCACCGGAGCGGCGCGGTGGTCGACGAGAGCGGTCTACCGATCGCGGGCTTGTTCGTGACCGGTTGGATGAAGCGCGGTGCCGCGGGGCTGATCGGTGCGGCGCGGCCCGACGCTCGCCAAACAGTCGAAACGCTGCTGCACCAGCTGGATTCGTTCGGCGGGCGCCGAGCAGATCGCAACCGGATCGAGGAGGTCCTCGCGGCCGGCGATCTGTTTCCCGTCGATTGGGAAGGCTGGCTTCGTATCGATGCCGCCGAAAAGGACCTCGGTGTCGAGCACGGACGTCCACGCGTCAAGATCGGTGACCGCGAAGAACTCGTTCGTATCGGCACGAAGTCGGCAGTTCACGCCGAATAGATTCGCTGGGGTCAGAGGTACCGCCGGGGTTACGCTGAAATGAGTCGCCTCGATTCATCGTGCTCGAGGTGCGGAGCAGAACTCATGAATGAACGTGGTGCGCAGGCCAGTGACGCGACAGTCGCGAGCGGGCCCCTGACCGAACGGGGCACCGTCACCGAGTTGCGCCTGTCCGCACTGCCGGTAGTACGCGGCGAATCGAACGATGCCGACGGTCTCGGGCGCCTGGTCGGGGACTGGGAGGCGGGACGAACCCCGTCCGACCTGAGTGAATATCTGCCCGATCCAGCCAAGATTCGTCGGGGCGCGCTGATCGAACTGGTCGGAATCGACATGGAGTACCGCTGGCTGAAGAATGACGGTCCGAAACGACTCACGGAGTATTGCGCCGAGTACCCGGAATTGCTCGAAGAGCCACTACCGGCCGAGCTTCTGTACGAGGAGTTCCGGCTGCGGAAGCAGGGCGGGGAGGATGTCGTAGCGGCCGAGTACCTCAGCGAGTTCCCTTTGCAGGCAGAGGGTTTCGAGCGGTTGTTCGACCGTGATTCGATGGCCCGCCGCGAAGACGTGATGATGTTGGGGCTCTCGGGTTTCGACGAGTTCGAGATCGGACAGCGCCTCGATGATTTCGAACTGGTGTTGGAACTCGGGCACGGTGCATTCGCCCGAGTGTTCCTGGCACGGCAACTGTCGATGCAGCGGTGGGTTGCGTTGAAAATCTCGCGCAACGTCGGGGTCGAGCCGCAGACTCTCGCCCAACTCGACCATCCCAACATCGTTCGCGTCTTCGATCAACGACTGCTCGAGGAACGCGCACTGCGAGTTCTGTTCATGGAATACGTGCCAGGCGGGACCTTGCTCGACGTGGTCAAACTTGTCCGCGTGACACCGCAGGCTCAGCGGTCCGGACAACTACTTCTCGATGCCATCGATCAGACCCTGGCGAAGAAGGGGGAGATGAAACCGAGCGAGACGAGTTTACGTAACGAGATCGCAGCGATGTCGTGGCCGGAGACCGTGGCCTGGATGGGAATGAGACTGGCCGACGCCCTCGAGTACGCGCGTGAGCACGGCGTACTACATCGGGACATCAAGCCGGCGAACGTACTTCTCAGTGTCGAAGGCATTCCCAAACTCGCCGATTTCAACGTCAGTTCGAGCGAGGAGGTTTCGACCGAGGATGCTGCCTGCTTTGTCGGAGGCTCGCTTGCCTACATGTCTCCAGAGCAGTTGGAGGCCTGTGCCGTGGGGTCTCCCGGCACACTCGACACCCGTAGCGACATCTATGCACTCGGCGTGATGCTGTGGGAACTCCTCACCGGGAGTAGGCCTTTCACGGACGACGGCACGGGGCAGAACCCACCGTCGCCCAAGAAGGCGCTCGAGGCACGCCGGCGTGGAGTGGATCCCGCGGCCGAGGCCCGGTTACCGGACGACTGCCCGCCGGCGCTGCGCCGAGTACTGGTGAAGTCTCTTTCGCCCGAGAGAGACGGAAGGTGGTCTGGCGGACGAAAGCTTGCCCGTCAGTTCGCACTGTGTCTGGACCGGTCTGCCCGGAACCTGGTGGACCCACCGGAAGGGAGCCCGCGTTCGACGTTGTGGAAGTGGGCACTGCCGATTCTTCTGGCCGCGATCGGAATTCCGAATCTCCTGGCGGCGGGCTACAACTACTACTACAACAAGATGCTGATCATCTCGGGACTCTCGCCGCAGGCTCAGCAGCACCTCGAGCAGGTTCATCTGGTCATCGGGGTGGCCGCGTTCTCGCTCGGTGCCGCGGCGATCCTGTATTGGTGCCGGCTTGCGCTCACTGTGCCTCACGGACTGCGTCACGGTCAGACGTACAACGCGGAGGTCTTGAACAAAGCGCGTACCGCGACGCTGAACGTCGGACACCGCGCGGTGGTGATCGCATTCGGTCTGTGGGTCCTGGCCGGTATCGCATATCCAGTTGCGTTGCAGATTGCCGCCGGAGGTATTCCGCAACGAGCGTACGTGCACCTGATGTCGTCGCTGGCGGTGTGCGGCGCCGTCGCAGTCGCGTATCCGTTCTTCATCCTGACGTACTACTCGGTTCGATGTCTGTATCCGATCTTGTTGTCACACGGCGAGTTACGAAGCGACGACGGACGCGATATTCGCTCGTTGGGTCGGAGCAGCACGCGTTACCTCGCAGTCGCGGCGTCGGTTCCGCTGGTGGGAATCGCGGGACTCAGTTTTGTCGGTTCCGGGGCCGGGGAGGAACTCAACGCAACCGTCCGTGCGCTGTGTCTGGGCGGGATCGCGGGCTTCATCGTTGTGTATCAACTGTTTCGACGGATCGAAAGTGATCTCCGAGCACTGCTGCGCGTTGTGTCTCTCGAGGTGTCGGCGTCTCCGTAATTGCCTGACAACCGCATCCGGGTTGGCCTATTTGGCAGTGCTCTTGCGCGGTCGGCTGCGACGAACTGCTTTGGTGGGCGGCGGAGACTTCTCTTCTGATTCTTCCTGAGGGTCGTCGCGCCAGTGAATCTCGATTTCTATCTCGACCTCGTTGCCGTCGACTTCGATCTCGAGTTCCCACCGAACCTGTTCCGGAACACTGATTTCGATCGAGTCCCCACCCGACCCCAGTTCCACTTCCGATCCACTGGCGAGGGCCTGGCCGAGGGCGATGAGTCGGTCGGCGACGTCCTGCCGTGAGAGGTGTGACTTCCTCTTGATCTCCAATTTGGGCACGATCACTCCTGACCTCGGCGGATTCTCCCCTTCACCGTAGTTGGAACAAACGGAAGATTGTTACCTTTGGACGATGTCGACCCGCTACCACGTCACCTCCGCCTTGAACCGTGCGTCGATCCAGCGGTATGGATTGGACTGGCGCCGAATGGGCTCAGCTCGCGGAATCGCAGGAAGTCTACGAGCAGAGCAGGAGGGATGCTTCCTCGCCAGCGACGAGGGCGAACGGGACTGGTTTGTCAGAATGAACAACACCGGCGGCGCGGTTGACGTATGGGAAGTCGACGGTATCGACGCTGCATCTCTTGTTCAGTCGCCGGAGGGGCACTACTACTTCCCCGGCGTCATCGCCGCCGCTGAACTGCGACTGGCGCAACAAGACCTACCCCCAGTTCATCTCCCATGATTCCCGGGCCCGTTCGTCCTGTTCGGAGCGCTGACGAATCGGTCGGCAAATCCGCGTAGGCGAGGATTTTCGCGAAAGTCTGGGTTCAGTCCAGAAGATTGCGCAATAGTGGAAAGGTGCCTTCGACGCCGGATTATGCAGCCCAACTGCGTAACGCTGAGCTTCGCGTGACTCGTCCCAGAGTCACGGTGCTTGAGGTTGTGCATGCACGCCCACACGCAGCCACCGAGACTGTCTTCGATGCTGTGCGGGCTGTTCTGCCAGGGGTGTCGCGGCAGGCGGTCTACGACGTGTTGCACGCTCTCACCGACGCCGGGCTGATCAGGCGGATCCAACCGTCCGGATCGGTGGCGCTGTACGAGTCTCGCGTCGGTGACAACCACCATCACGTCGTCTGCCGGTCCTGCGGGGCCGTTGCAGATGTCGACTGTGCAGTCGGAGAGGCACCGTGCTTGACGCCGTCGGCGCACAACGGCTTCGTCCTCGATGAAGCCGAGGTCATCTACTGGGGCCTGTGTGCCGACTGTTCGACAACTCAGAGTTTGCGATCACACCCGTGATCGAAGTCCGTTCTACTCGCTCATGGAGGGATTACCGTGTCCGATAGTTGCCCGGTTGCTCACGATGGAAACACCGCGAGCACCAGCGAAAGTGAAAACCCCGCGATCCCGTCTCCGACACCGACCGGGAATCGTCCGAGAACCAACCGGGACTGGTGGCCGAATCAGCCGGATCTCTCTGTCTTGCATGCGCATTCGTCCAAGTCGAATCCGATGGGAGCCGACTTCGATTATGCGCAGGAATTCGCCAAGCTCGACGTCGAGGCGCTCAAACGTGACGTCATTGCCTTGATGACGGCGTCGCAGGATTGGTGGCCGGCCGACTACGGACACTACGGCGGACTCTTCGTGCGTATGAGCTGGCATGCTGCCGGCACCTATCGCATCGCAGACGGCCGCGGCGGTGGCGGTCAAGGCGCTCAGCGTTTCGCCCCGCTCAACAGTTGGCCGGACAACGCCAGCCTCGACAAGGCACGTCGCCTGCTCTGGCCGGTCAAGCAGAAGTATGGAAAACAGGTTTCCTGGGCCGACCTGCTGGTGTTCGCAGGCAACTGCGCTCTGGAGTCGATGGGGTTCAAGACCTTCGGCTTCGGCTTCGGCCGAGAAGACATCTGGGAGCCCGAGGAGATCTACTGGGGTCCTGAGGACACCTGGCTCGGCGACGAGCGCTACAGCGGAGACCGTGAACTGTCCGGACCGCTCGGCGCAGTTCAGATGGGCCTGATCTACGTCAATCCCGAAGGACCCAACGGACAACCGGACCCGGTAGCGGCCGCCCGCGACATCCGAGAAACCTTCGCTCGCATGGCGATGAACGACGTGGAAACGGCCGCGCTGATCGCCGGCGGCCATACCTTCGGCAAGACACACGGTGCCGGTCCGGCCGACCTCGTCGGACCCGAACCGGAAGGCGCACCCGTCGAGCAACAGGGACTGGGCTGGAAGAGCGCCTTCGGTACGGGCGTGGGTAAGGACGCGATCACCAGTGGTCTCGAGGTCGTGTGGACTCCCACTCCGACGAAGTGGGACAACACTTTCCTGGAGATTCTGTACGGATACGACTGGGAGCTGACCAAGAGCCCGGCGGGTGCGTGGCAGTGGATCCCGAAGGATGGCGCGGGGGCCGGCACGATCCCGGATCCGTTCGATTCGTCGGCCGGACGTACTCCGACGATGCTGACCACCGACCTCTCCCTACGCCTGGATCCGACGTACGAGAAAATCACACGGCGTTGGCTCGATCATCCCGAAGAATTCGCTGAAGAGTTCGCCAAGGCTTGGTACAAGCTCCTGCATCGCGACATGGGACCGGTCACGCGCTACCTGGGACCGTGGGTTCCCGAACCGCAGTTGTGGCAGGATCCCGTTCCCTCGGCCGATGATCAACTGATCGGGGACGCGGACATCGCGATCCTCAAGAGTCGACTTCTCGATTCCGGGCTGTCCGTCTCACAGTTGGTGTCGACCGCGTGGGCGTCGGCCGCGAGCTTCCGCAGCACTGACATGCGCGGCGGCGCCAACGGTGCTCGAATTCGCCTGGAGCCGCAGAAGAACTGGGAAGTCAACGAGCCCGCAGCCCTCTCCGCGGTGCTTCAGACCCTCGAGCGAGTTCAGCAGGAATTCAACCAGGCTGGTGGAGCCAAGGTTTCACTTGCCGACCTGATCGTTCTGGGTGGTACAGCGGCAGTCGAGCAGGCCGCGAAGAACGCCGGACAAGACATCACGGTCTCGTTCACGCCGGGACGTACGGATGCGACTCAGGAGCAGACAGACGTCGACTCGTTCGAGGTACTCGAACCCCGGGCCGACGGATTCCGGAACTACCTCAAGGGAGGGGAGAAGATTCCGGCAGAGATTCTGTTGGTCGACCGCGCGTACATGCTGTCGCTGACCCCGCCCGAGGTGACAGTTCTGGTCGGCGGACTTCGCGCGCTGAACGCGAACTTCGGCAAGACCGGCCACGGGGTGTTCACCGACCGTCCCGAGACGTTGACCAACGATTTCTTCGTCAACCTTCTCGACATGGGTACCGAGTGGAAGCCGTCGAAGACGGATGAGAACGTCTACGACGGGGTTGATCGGGCGACTGGAGCTCCGAAGTACACGGCAACTGCGGTCGACCTTGTTTTCGGATCGAATTCGCAACTGCGCGCACTCTCCGAGGTGTACGCCAGCGAAGACGCGAAGCAGAAGTTCGCCGAGGACTTCGCTGCCGCCTGGACCAAGGTGATGGACCTCGACAGGTTCGACGTCAACTGATTCAGCAGATTAGCCGACGGCGCCCCGCGAGCTTTGTTCTCGCGGGGCGCCGTCGTTTCCCGCACGTGGTCGGGTGAACCACGCCGGATGGAGCCGTTGAAATCTGCAGATCTGCGGTGGTGGCCGGTTGACGAACTCCCGGAGAAGTTGGTCGACCACGAGCGTTTCGTGATCGAAGCCCACCACGCCGGTCAGCTCGCACCCATCCACAGTTACGGGTTCTGACCGAGCGAGGATCCAATTCAGGCTTCGCTCGCAACGATGACCGGGCAGTGAGCTTTTCGAATCATTGCACTGCTCGTGGTGCCGAGAGCGGTGTCGTCGAACGAACCTCGGCCGCGCCGGCCCACGACGAGAAGCCTTGCTTCGGTGGAGAGTTGTTCCAGAATGGCAACCGAAGGGCCGTCGTACTCGATCTGTCGGATGGTGACGCCGGGGTAGAGCGTGGCCCAACCTGACAGTTGCCACGTCAGCGGCGTCGAATGCTGGGGCGCGTGCCCGGCTTCGAAGTTTCGACTCAGCTCGGCCTCCGGCGGGACAGCGTGCACGACGACCAGTTCGGTGTTCGCGGCCTCGGCTTCCTTGAATGCAATGGCCAGAGCGCTTTCGCTGTAGGCGCTTCCGTCCAAACCGACGACAACGGGAAGATCAGCCGTAGCCTGGCTTTCACACGAAGTTCCGACTGTTGCGAATGAACATGCCGGGGCGGGTGCAGTGAGATCGTCCTGTGGTGTGACGATCAAGGGGTTGACGATCAAGGCGGCCTCGGACGTCAACGCGGTGAGGATTGCGGTGTTCTCCCCCGAGATCAGATCGGTCCGGATCCGAAGATCTGGCGACACCGACTCTGCGATCTGAATGGCTTCCATGAACAGGCCGGTCGGTGATGCCGAGGTATTCGGGTCGCCGGTGTTCGGATCTGCGGTGTTCGGAGCTACGAAAACTATTCGCATCCAGAGACTGTGGCGATGCGCGAACTCGGCCGCCCACGTGATCACGTCGGTGCGCAGCGGGGATCCATCGATGCACACGACGACCGCTCCGTCTGCGGACCACTCCGAGGTGAAGACGTCAGTCGAACGTTGGGAGGTCATTCCGAGCTCCTCGCGTTATGTCTGTCGAAGGTTCTGTTGAATGCGAACTGGCTTGCAGGACAGTGCCGAACAGCAATCCTGCAACTACCATCGAGCAAGCGGCAATTGTCAGAGGCAACCACACGAGCGTCGTGACTGCGAACATGAGGACGAGCAACGGCATCAGGAGATGGCCGGGTTTCGCTCGGCGTTCAACTTGCTGACTTTCCGCCCAAGCTCGATACTTCGTGCCGTCATTCATGTCGTTTCACCTCTGTGCTTACCGTGGAAACCGGCTTGTGGCCAAGCAGTCCGACGTGCGCCTCGTCGCGCATCCTCTCGACCATGTGGGGGTAGTGCAGTTCGAATGCCGGCCGTTCACTGCGGATTCGGGGGAGTTCGGTGAAGTTGTGTCGTGGTGGCGGGCAGGACGTCGCCCATTCGAGTGAGTTTCCGAATCCCCAGGGATCGTCGACCGTCACGATCCTGCCGTACCGATAGCTCTTGAAAACGTTCCAGATGAACGGAATCGTCGAGGCTCCGAGCACAAACGCGCCGACGGTCGAGATCGTGTTGAGAAGAGTGAAATTGTCCGACGGCAGGTAATCCGCGTACCGCCGAGGCATACCCTGAGCGCCGAGCCAATGCTGGACGAGAAATGTCGCGTGAAAGCCGATCAGAGTCAACCAGAAGTGAATCTTGGCGAGCTTCTCGTCCAACATCCGGCCGGTCATTTTCGGGAACCAGAAATAGATTCCGGCGTATGTCGCGAACGCGATTGTTCCGAAGAGGACGTAATGGAAATGCGCGACAACAAAGTACGAGTCGGTGACATGAAAGTCCAGGGGCGGGCTTGCGAGAATTACGCCGGAGAGTCCGCCGAACAGGAATGTGACCAGGAAGCCGACGGAGAACAGCATCGGCGACTCGAAAGTCAACTGCCCCTTCCACATCGTGCCGATCCAGTTGAAGAACTTGACTCCGGTGGGAACTGCGATCAGGAAGGTCATGAACGAGAAGTAGGGGAGGAGAACGGCGCCGGTTGCGTACATGTGGTGCGCCCACACAGCGATCGACAGAGCTGCAATTCCCAGTGTTGCGTAGACCAATCCGGTGTATCCGAAGATCGGCTTGCGGCTGAAGACAGGGAAGATCTCGGAGACGATGCCAAAGAACGGAAGCGCCAGAATGTAGACCTCGGGATGGCCGAAGAACCAGAACAGGTGCTGCCACAACATGACTCCACCTGTCGCAGGGTCGAACAAATGCGCTCCCAGGTGCCGGTCCACCCACAGCCCGATCAAAGCAGCAGCGAGCAGCGGAAAAACGAGGAGGATCAGCATGCTGGCGACCAGCGCATTCCACGTGAAGATCGGCATGCGGAACATCGTCATCCCGGGGGCCCGCAGGCAGACGATCGTCGAAACGATGTTGACCGCGCCGAGGATGGTGCCGACGCCGCCGAGAGTAAGCCCGATGATCCACAGGTCGGCACCCATACCGGGGGAGTGGAGTTCGCTGGTGAGCGGCACGTAAGCGGTCCAGCCGAAATCTGCTGCACCACCGGGTGTTACGAACCCGGCGGAGGCGATCAGGCCGCCGAAGAGATACAACCAGTAGCTGAACGCATTGAGCCGCGGGAAACACACGTCCGGCGAGCCGATCTGCAGCGGCATGAGGTAGTTGGCGAATCCGAAGAAGACCGGGGTCGCGTACAGCAAGAGCATGATCGTGCCGTGCATGGTGAACAGCTGGTTGTACTGCTCGTTTGACAGGAATTGCATTCCCGGGACAGTCAATTCCATGCGCATGAGCAGCGCCATCAGTCCGCCGATCAGGAAGAAGGCAAACGATGTCACGATGTACATCAGCCCGATCATCTTGTGATCGGTGGTCCTCAGGATCTCGACCAGTTTCGAACCCTTCGGAGCGGTCCGGGGAGTTGCGCCGACGTGGATATCGACCTCGTCGACCGGCCGGGGCGCGAGATCAACCACGACGGCCGCCTGTGCGCATCGACGTGACGAAATACCGAGAATTCTTGGGACTGTGGAACATAAACGCAATGATCGCGGCGGCCACGACCTCGGACGAGGGGAAAAGGTCCCGAGGATCGGACAGGGCGGCATGGCGTAGATCACGTGGTCCGGTACGGTCGAAAGACAATTGTCCTTGCGGATGGAAAGCGAGTTGTCATGGCATGTCGTATCAGTGAATTGGTGCTCGGTTGCCGGGATCCTGAGGTTCTGGGGCGGTTCTGGTGCGAGGTCCTGGACTTCGTCGTGCTCGATCGAATGCACGACGGTTCTCTGGAGATCGGCCCGCGCGAAGGGTTCGGCGGTCCGCAGCCGACGATCATCCTCAGTCGCAGAGACGAACCGGAGAAGGGTAAGCCCCGCCTGCATATCGACGTCAACGCCACCGACCGCGATCAGGAAGCCGAACTTGAACGCCTATTGGGTCTTGGTGCGCGGCCGGCCGACATCGGCCAGACGGGGCAGGAACAATGGCATGTCCTGGCCGATCCAGAAGGTAACGAGTTCTGCCTGCTCAAGGCCCAACTGGATCCGCTCTGACGCTCAACCGTGCTGGATTGACAACGGACTTCGCCTGGGGCTCAGTGGAACTCGCCACACCAATTCGGTGACGCCGTTCTCGCTGGTGATGTTGTTCGAGCCGCCGCACTGACGAGCGCGGGTCGCCAGGTTGTCGAGACCGTGGATTCTGGTTGCCTGGTCGATTCCCACACCGTCGTCGACGATGCTGATGACAAGATCTTCCGTTGCCCGGATGGTGACGTCGATGGCGTTGGCATGGGCGTGCCGCAGAGCATTGCTCAACCCTTCGCGCACAACGGCTTCGGCGTGCGGGGCGAGTCGAGCCGGGACGGAACTGTCGATGGTCCCCTCGAAAGTGACGCTGGGAGTGATCGACGAGTGACCGGACAGACCGTTGACGGCGTCGAGTAATCGGCGTCGCAGGCTTGTGGGAGTCGACATCTCGCTCGTGTGGAGGTCGAAGACTGCGGTGCGGATTTCGCGGACCGTTCGATCGAGTTGATCAACGGAGTTGTCCAACACCGTGCGAATGGTTTCCTCGTCGCCGGGACGTTGCAATGCCCCCTGCAAACTCAATCCGGTGGCGAACAACTGCTGAATGACGTGGTCGTGAAGATCACGCGCGATTCGGTCTCGATCTTCGAGGACGTCGACCAGTCGCTCTTTTCGTTGCTGTTCGGCGAATTCGACAGTGACAGCGGCGATGTCGGCCATTGCCGTCAGCTGCTCGATCTCATCGACGCCCCACGGACGATCGCTGCGGCGTGATGCGAAGAGGACGCCGCCGCCGAACGAGGTTCCCGACAATGGGAGTGCGACGACGGATTCCTCGCTGGAAACATGCAGTGCCGGAACAGCACTGGCGCTGGGGGCGGAAATCGTTCGCCGGCTGCGGGCAGCTTCGTCGATCACGGTTCCGGAAAGATCGAGAACTGTGCCGTCCGAGACGGTCGTCCCGCGAGTCCGGGATTCTGCGACGTGAACACCCGGCCCTTCGCCGAGGTCGTAGCGAACTATGCACACCAGATTGCCGTCGGTGAGACGGCGCGTCGTGCGAACCAGTTCGGCCAGTGTCTCGTCGCGAGATCCTCCACTGAGCAGGCGTGCGTTTACGGCGGCGACGGCCTTGAGCCACGCTTCCCGCGTTTGGGATTCCTCGAACAGACGCGCATTGTCGATGGCGATGCTCGCAGCGTTTGCCAGAATCTGGAGTACGGCCTCGTCACGGTCGTCGAATGCAGTCCGTTCCGAGCTGTCCGCGAGGTAGATGCTGCCGAACACCTCGCCCCTGACGAAGATCGGAACACCGAGAAACGTGTCCATCGGTGGGTGATTGGTTGGAAACCCCGCCGAGGACGGGTGTGAGGCGATTCGGTCGGTTCGAACCGGACAAGGTTCTTGAACGACCAGGCCCAGCAGTCCGTGACCTTCGGGAAGATGCCCGATCTTGGCAACCTGCCCCTGATTCAAACCGGAATGGATGAAGCGGGACAAGCGGCCGTCGGGAGACTTCACGCCGAGCGCACCGTAGTCCGCTTCGAGCACATGTCTTGCGACATCGACTATCTGTTGCAGCGTTTCGTCGAGTTGGAGGGTGGACCCGACAGTCAATACGGCACTGAGCAGCTTGGGAATTGCAGTCGGGTTGAGGGCAGTCAGCTCTGCGCTTCCGGCGATGTCGCCGAAAAGGCTGAGCATGAGCGCGTCGCGGCTACCTGGCATGGTGTGTGCCTGTAGTGGCGGAGAATGGTGAACCGGACGGCGTCAGTAGGTGTGTGGTCGCCTGTCCCGATGGATCCGGGTGAGCAGTGCCCGCACGAAGCTTTGTCGCCAGAACTGCAGCCTGAGTTCGACGTTCGAGACCCAGTTTTTCGAGGATGCGTGAGACGTAGTTCTTGACTGTTTTCTCCGAGAGTTCCGCGTGCGTGCTGATCTCTCGATTGCTCAGCCCCTTGCCGATCAACTCGAAGATCAACAGTTCCTGATCGGTCAACAGTGCTGCCGCAGTACCCGACTCCTGCTCGGATCGGATGCGCCGGACCAAACCGACCACCGCCTGAGTGTTCAACAGCGATTTGCCGGTGGCGACCGTACGGATCGCGGATACCAGGTCGTGGCCGCGGATGTTCTTGAGGACGAATCCGCGTGCGCCGGCGATCAGGGCGTCGAGTAGGGCGTCGTCGTCGGAGTACGACGTGAGCATCAGCGTGGCCGCTTCCGGACAGGTCGACGCCAGTTCCCGGCACAGTTCCACACCGTTGCCGTCGGGAAGTCTGACGTCCATGACGACCACGTCGGGTCGGCATTCGGGTATTCCATCCGAAGCTTCGCGAACACACGACGCCTCGCCCACAACGTTGAATCCCGATACCTGATTCAACAGGTCTGCCAATCCACGACGGACGATCTCGTGGTCGTCGACCAGATAGATGCCGATCGTCACGGTGGTCACCTCTTCCAGCTCGCGCCTGCCATCGATGTTACCGGACGGTAATGTACTGGCAAGGACGGGTTGTTCGTCAAACGGTCGACAAAAACCCGCGTCGAACGGTGCGAGACCGAGTGTCGATTGCACAGAGTCAAAGGTCCCGATCGCGACGAGATATGGATCACCGAGGTACGGCTAGGCGATCAGTGTGAAGTGAATGTGATTGCGCCGGTGCCGTTTCGATCGTTTCAGTCCGTAGGCGCGAGTTCGACCGAAACGTAAACTCCCTTGCCTTTTCGATGTGCGAGGGCTTCGCCAGGACGATCGATACCGTCCAGTTGGAGAACGATGGGGCCTTGTTCCGGATAGAAATTGCGCCACCAGCTTTTCTTGTCCGGCATGGCAACTCCGATCGTCACATGGTCGCCTTTTCTTTTGTAGGACACGGGCGCGCTGAAGGTACGTCCCGATTTGCGGCCGACGTAGGTGATGACGGTCATTGAACGGCCGAGTAATTTGCCCACGATCGGAGCGCCGATCAGTGGTTGGACCACTACGTTGACGGCGGCGGACACACGTTGGAAAGTGTTCACAAGAAGCCCTTTCGCTTCGGATGCTGCACGGATTCGAACGCTGCACGGAAATGGTGCGTGCTGTAGTTCTATCCTGCTCGACGGTGATTGTCGCGTGGCAGAAATTGGTACAAACCGGTGCGCCGAAGCGAGTAGCGTGGGGGTACGTCGAGGGTCATTCGTATATGCGCGGTCAAGCCATGTCGTCCTCGACGCCAACCCGGTCTGTGGTCGAACGGCCGAGAACTGGAGCGCCTGTATGGCGTCGAACCCGTCCGATGTGTCGAATGCACCAGGGCAAGCCGAGTCGACAGACGCGGATCAGAAAACGCCGTCCATCTGCCCTGCGTGTCAGCACAGTATGGAATCCCACGATCCGCTCGGCGTTCGGTTCTGCGCAGTGACAGCCGACCGCGGTCTCGATCGAAAGTGCATCTGCGCTGCCGATCGTGAGGAGATGCAGCACTATTCGCGATACTGATCCGCCTGGGCATCACGTCAATTCCTTCGTCAAGATTCGACTGCCACCTCGACGACACTGCCCGCGCCACTGAAACGCGCCGCGGGTGAACCGCACTGAGCAACAGATTCATTCTCGTCGCGACCACTTGCCGCGCAGAAGCATCAGTGCGGTAAGGGTGAGGCCCCATCCGATCGTGGACAGTGCGACGCCCACGCCTGCCTGTCCGGTGACATCAGTACTGGCGTCGATACTGAATGCTGTGGTGAATCCCGCAGCCGTGCCGGCAGCTGCAGTCAGGCCGCCTGCCTTCATCCATCGCGACCGATGCGCGGAAACGAAACACGCGAGGATCACCGTTAATCCGCAGGCAAACACCTGCCAGGGAGGAAACTGCGTCGGGGCAGGCAGGCCGGGGCCGCGGAATCCGCCTTTGTAGTCGGCTGACCAGCTGAGCCAGCCCACACAAGACAGAAAGCCCAGCGCAAAGGCCAACAGGCCGGTGCGCCACAGTCCGAGTGGGCCCGATCCCGTGCGCCCGGCGTCGAGGGCGGTCGTGGAGTGCTCCACGCCACTTCGTTCCGAACGCCAGATTGTCCAGATGATGCTTGCGCCGATAGTTGTGGGCACGCCGACGAAGATGAATGCAATCCAGAGAAACTGCGGCCAGGAAAACTCGAGATCGACAGTCATGATCGGAGTATGCGCGAACTTCGAATCCTGTGCGCCCATCTACCGATCTGGCGAGTTGCGGGTCAACCTTCCTCGACCTTCTCCACATGTGTACTTGTCGGGTCCAGGTCGAAATTCCGTGCGTTGATCAGTCGAAGCCTGGGCACCGGATCGCCCGTGGTGTCGTCGATCAAGATCGAGTGTGGCTCACCGTCATCGAAGGCGTGGCGCTCTCCCCATTGCCGCAGGCTCGTGATCACGATGAACAGATCCATACCGCGTTCGGTCAAGACGTACTCGTTGCGAGTACCTTGCTCGTTCGGTCGGACTTCGAAAATTCCTTGCTCGACAAGGGTTTTCAGCCTGTCCGTCAAGATATTCTTTGCGATGCCCAGGTTTCGCTGAAACTGACTGAACCTCGACGACCCGTCGAAGGCGTCTCGCACGATCAACAGTGACCATCTGTCGCCGATGATGTCGGCCGCTCGGGCCGTCGGGCAGTGCGGGTCCGTCCATTGCGTGCGATCAGGCATCGGGTTCCTCATTGGTTGCGTTTTGAAACTGTATTGACATAGTCTTCAAATGGTATCAAAACGCAACCAAATTGAGGTGGAAGTGATTGCACGTCAATCTGTCGAGAACGCACGGGACAAGTTCAAAATGCCTCGTGGACTTCGCCTGTTGCTCGCGGTGCTCTGCGGTGTCTCGGTAGCCAATATCTACTACGCACAGCCGCTCCTCGGGCAAATCGGTTCAGATCTTTCCATCCCTCCGGCCGGCCTCGGCTTCGTAGTCGCACTCGCCCAAATGGGTTACGTGGTGGGGTTGATCGTGTTGGTGCCACTGAGCGATCTCGTGAATCGCAAAAAATTGATCGCAATCCAGATCGTCTCTGCTGCAACAGGAACGATGCTTGTTGCTCTTGCCACCACGAATCTGCAACTGCTGATCGGGATGGCTGTCGCAGGCACGTTCTCGGTCGTCGTTCAAGTCGTAGTCGCCTACGCTGCGGCAATCAGCGACCCAGATGAGCGGGGCGCAAACATCGGTGTGATCACCAGCGGCGTTGTCGTCGGCATCATCCTCGCTCGGACTGTCGCCGGCGCAGTTGCGGATCTGGCAGGCTGGCGGGCTGTCTACGCGGGATCCACCTTGATTTCGGTCCTGATCGCGGCGCTCGCGTTGACGATGCTGCCGAAAGACCCTCGTTCGCACTCGGATCGGGGTTCGTACGTGGGTGCAATGGGATCGGTCGTGACATTGACTCTTACGAACCGACTATTTCGCACAAGGGCTCTGATCACCCTGTTCCTGTTCGCGTCCTTCGGTGCGCTCTGGAGCGGTATGGCATTACCACTGAGCGAGGAGCCGTGGCGATTGTCGACCACACAGATCGGGCTCTTCGGAATCGCCGGATTGGTCGGAGCATTGGGCGCGATCGGTGCCGGACGTTGGGCCGATCAAGGCAAAGCCCAACGCGTCACCGGGGCGTCGTTGGTCGTTCTCTTGCTGTCGTGGGTTTTCAACGCGCAGGCGACGCACTCGCTGGTGTTACTCGTAGTCGGTGTTGTTGCGTTGGACTTCGCCGTGCAGGCTGTTCATGTCTCGAGCCAGAACCTGATCGTCGCGGATGAACCGGAATCGGCCGGGCGGACCATCGGTAGTTACATGGTGTTCTATTCGTTGGGCAGCGCGGCTGGGGCGGTTTCCACCACTATGGTTTTCGACGCGGCAGGGTGGGGCGCTGCAAGTATTCTCGGCGGCGCCTACGCGTTTGCAGCCTTGATCGTGTGGACGGTCGATCGATTGCGGACCCGCAACACCCTAGGGAGTTGGGAGCCACGTCCTGGCCGCGACGACCAAGGCGTTCACACCGATGGTCAGGGTCGGCTCGATCACGGGAGCGTAGTGCGGGGAGTGGTTCGACGGCACGGTTCGCAAAGCCGGATCGGTCATGTCACCTGTCGTGAACAGTGAAGGGTCGGTACCGCCCAACAACCAGTATGAGAGTGGCGCACCGGCACTGGTCGCGAGAATGCCGACGTCTTCACTACCTGCTCCTGCGCCGGGATCGAGAATCTTGTTCGTCCCCAACCATTCGGCAAACGCATCAAGTGTCTTGTCCAGCGCCGCCGGGTCATTGACGACGATCGGAAAGTGCTCCGTCTCGGTGATGGTCGGTGGGGTGGGAGCGCCGGCGGTGGCCGCTTCGCCCTGGACGATGCGGTCGACGCTATCCAGGATGCGCTGACGCACAACTGCGTCGTAGCTGCGGATGTTGAGTTGCAGTTCTGCTTCGCCGGGAATGACGTTGGCGGCATCTCCAGCATGGATGGAGCCGACGGTGAGGACAGCTGTTGCAGTACTCGGGACCTCGCGTGAGATGACAGTTTGCAAACGCAACACGGTTTCGGCCGCCATGACCACGGGATCGACCGAGTTCTCCGGCATAGATCCGTGGGCGCCCTTTCCGACCAGTCTCACACGAAGTGAGTCCGATCCCGCATACGAGGGGCCGGCGTGCCCGGCGATCGTGCCTGCCGGTAGCGGCGATACGTGTTGGCCGAGAACGATGTCGGGCTTCGGGAATCGCTCGAACAGTCCGTCGTCGACCATGGCTTGCGCACCCGCGCCAAGTTCCTCCGCCGGTTGGAAGACGAGGACAAGAGTGCCGGACCAGGTCGTCGTGTCCTGCGAGAGGATCCGGGCTGCACCGAGTAAGCAGGTCGTATGCAGGTCATGGCCGCACGCGTGGCTGACCGAGACGGTCTTCCCCTGATCGTCGGTCGTTGTCACGGTGCTGGCGTAGTCCAATCCGGTTTCTTCCCGAACCGGGAGGGCATCCATGTCCGCACGCAGCAGCGCTGTGGGGCCCGCTCCGTTCTTCAGGACTCCGACGACTCCGGTTGTCCCGACGCCGGTAGTCGTGTCGAATCCCAGTGCTGTCAAATGTCCTTCCACCAGACTGGATGTTCGATGCTCGTGAAATCCAAGTTCCGGGTTGCCGTGGAGGTCTTTGTACAGGTCGATCAAATCCAGATCCACTGCGATCGTTTCGTGCACTGACGAGGTCATGAGAGTCCTCTCGGTAGCGTCTTTTCAGGCTAACCGGGATGACGGGTCGGTAAACAGGACCTTAGGCCCCACCGCGTCCGCGATGCGGAGTTCTGGTGCTACGGCACGTAGAACGATGCGACACCTGGGGTGATGATGGATCCGGCCACAGACGTCACGGCGACAGCGACTTGACCGGTCCCGGTCTGCACGATCGCCCCTGCCGGGACTCCGTTCAGACCGTCCGAGAGACGAGCGGAGCCGGAGACCCCGGTCGAAAGGTTCAGCCAGCGCACTTCGGACGAGAGCAGGCATCCCCAGCGGTCTTCCTTGCCCCCGGTGATCGTCACCGTGCCGGGTAGTTCGCCGACTACAGCTACGCAGCGGACCGCCGGCGCGTCGAAGCTGCCGTTCGGGTTGCCGTACGGCGCAGGGTTGATCTGGAATGGAATGGTCACCGCAGCGGATGCGAGCGCTACCGACGTCAGAGCCGACGTGATCACGACGGATGTGCAGACGCTCAGTCGGCGAACGAGATTCATCACGGAGGCCTCCAGCCATATCCAGGCGATTTGCTTATTCCCCGACATAACGTCTTGGTCGTAATTTCCCTTCTTGCACCGCCGCATTGAAGACGGCAGCCTCACCATATCCGGTTGCACAGGAGAATTCAGGTACTCGTCGCTATTCGATACCTGTAGCGGCCTCAGATGCCGTCCGTCGAACCGCTCGAGGGGATCAGAACGCGCGGATTCAAGATGTTGTTGGGGTCGACAGCGTTCTTGATGGTCCTGTTCAGTTTGCTGACGACGGGATCGAGCGAGTTCGACAAGCGATCTCGTTTATCTTGTCCTACACCATATTCTGTTGCTGCGAATCCGCCCAGAGTGCTCACGAGTTGATAGATTTCTTGTCGCGCCGCGGAGGCGGATTCAGCGGCGGCCACGTCTCCGATGGGGTAGTTGAGGACTGGGTGCGTGAGCTCGTCGGCTGCGTGGGTGTAGCTGACGATGGTGGTGTTGTAGCGCTTCGCGATGTCGGCTATACCGTCGGTGAGCTCGGGGAGTCTGTCGATGGGTACCGCGACGTCGTCGCCGATGACCACCCCTTTCTGCTCGAAGGCTTCGTAAACGGCATAGCGGGGGCGGATGAACAGTTCGCCTTCGTGAGGGTCGTCGGTAGCGTATGTAGCTGTGGCTCGATGCTTTTCGCAGAGAGTGCTCATCAATTTCATCTCTGTCTCTGCGCCGTTACCGGCGTCGGATCGCCCGATCAGGAGTGCTCCGGCATCGGTGTCCAGTTCCATGTTGAGGAATTCTTCCGCCACCTTGATGGCTGCGTTGTCGAGGATTTCGAGTTCTGAAGGGCGTATAGAACTTGTGATATCTCGGGCAGCGGCAACTGCGTCGGCCATGAGTGGAAAGAAGGCCACCAATGTGTGGGGAGTCGGAGGCTGAGGGATGAGTCGCAGCGTCAGTTCGGTTATCACACCGAGCGTTCCTTCACTGCCGACGAATAGCTTGGTCAACGCAAGCCCTGGGGTGTCTTTGATCCGTTTTCCGCCCAGTTCGGCGACGGATCCATCAGGCAGCACAACCGTCATACCCAGGATGTAATCACTGGTGACGCCGTATTTTATGCAGCACGGTCCGCCTGCGTTGGTGGCGGCATTACCGCCGATGGAACAGATTTCATAAGACGACGGGTCTGGTGGATAGTACAAACCTTCGCGCGCGGCAACAGCCTTGACGTCATTGGTGATTGCCCCTGGTTCGACGATCGCGGTTCGTGACGAGACGTCCACTCGAATAGATTTCATTCGCTCGAGGCTGAGGGTGATAGCGCCGTCGACGGCGGTGGATCCGCCGACGACGCTCGTGCCGGCGCCCCGTGGAATGACCGGGACATTGTGACTGTTGGCGAAGCGCAAGGTCTCCTGGACATCTGCCGTCGTCGAAGCACGTACGACGGCGATCGGAGTGCCGGCTGCGGGATCGAAACTCCAGTCCTGCCGATAGGACTGGAGTAGATCTGGATCTGTGATCATCGCACCCGGCGACAATCGCTGGGCGAGCGTGTTCAAAGCATCGACATTGACCATGATCTGGCTTCAGCCTTCCGATCCGAGATGTGAAACTCATTGTGTCCAAGGCACGTCCGTGGACCTAAGAGTTGAAAGTTAGTATCTCGAGTGCGGTTGAGATCCACCGAATGTGGCGTACGTCATATGTTGCTGAGGTCGGTCAGTACCTGATCGAAGGCGCCGGTACGTCCAGGTGTCACTACCTTCTGAAACAGAGTCAGGACACACTCGTCAAGGGTGTCCGTTGCCGTGAGGGTTCTTCTGGTGACGATACTTCTACCGGACCATCGCCCACGTTCCATGTGAGCCAATGCGATTCCGTCACGTCGGGCTGTTGCCTTTCGGCCCGATGAATGCACGAAGAGGTATCTTCTGCCCGCGATATCGACTTCGCACAGCTTGTTCTTGCGGCGCATGGCCTTGGGTCTCTGGTCGATCAGAGTCCCGATCGTTCCGTCGGACAATCGAAGTGATGCAGGTCGGCCCTTGCGGAATGTGAGCCTTGGTCGATCCTGCTCGGCTGTTGACGATTTCCTCTTCCGCCCGCCGGAAACGGTCTCCAATTCGTCGTCGGGTGCGGGAATCAGTTCGCCTTGGACGCTCCCCGACGGATCGAATATCGATACGGCCGAACCACCTTCGGCAAGGTTCACGAACCAGCCGGTCTCTGTAGGGGTGTTCCATTTCATGTAGATGATTATTCTTCATCGGTGCCGAGGAACATCAGCAGATAGTCCGAGACGAGGATCGCAGTTGTCGGGAAAGACCTCGACGGACTCGAGCACCAAATCGCGCAGTGCATCGATCACTTCGCCTCGTGACGGAGCTTCTTCGCTGAATTCGTTGACAATCGCTTCGACAGCCAGACGATGAAGAGCCTCGTGCTGGTCGAAGACGTGGCGTAAGCGGGGCAGCATGCCGCGTACGGCGTCAGGCTCGAGTGAGTGGGCGATAAATCCGACGGCCCGCCCGTCGAGGTTGCAGGTCAGGCTGTAGTAGTCGTCGTCCAATCGCTCACCGTCAGACAAGATGTAGTGCCCGCGGACAAGGGTGCCGAGCGCTTCGTCAGTGATGCCGAAGCCGGAGTCTGTCGTCACGAGAGCAGCCTAAAGGTCGACGAGGGCAAGGCGTAGTTCTGCTGAGACGGCCACAACGTCCGAACCGTGGCAGGAGCTGTTTTTCGCCAATCCACTCGCAATGTCCCGCTGACTGGGCATCCGGAACCTTCTGCGCGGCGACTGCCTTAGCGTTCTACGTCGATAACCACGTGAAGGGATTTGTTCAATGGCTAAGAATCAGGCACCCCCCGCGACACAAGCCAAGGACATCGTTGTCGATCTATTGGTGATCGGGTCCGGTACCGGCATGGCTGCCGCCCTCACCGCGAACGAACTCGGCTTGTCCACGCTGATCGTGGAGAAGACGCAGTACGTCGGCGGTTCGACGGCGCGGTCCGGTGGGGCGTTCTGGATGCCTGCCAACCCGATCTTGGCGAAAGCCGGTGCGGGCGACACCGTTGAGCGAGCGAAGACATACGTGCGTTCGGTGGTCGGTGATACTGCCCCTGCCCAACGAGGAGAAGCATTCGTCGACAACGGTGCGGCCACTGTCGACATGCTCTACCGCACGACGCCCATGAAGTTCTTCTGGGCCAAGGAATACTCCGATTACCACCCCGAACTGCCGGGCGGTAGCGCCGCCGGACGTACCTGCGAGTGCCTGCCGTTCGACGCGTCGGTACTGGGAGCGGAACGCGGTCGCCTGCGCCCCGGTTTGATGGAAGCCGGACTGCCGATGCCGGTGACGGGTGCGGATTACAAGTGGATGAACCTGATGGTGAAGAAGCCGAGCAAGGCTTTTCCCCGCATCATCCGCCGCCTGGCGCAAGGCGTTTACGGCAAGTACGTCCTCAAGCGTGAATACATCGCGGGCGGTCAGGCGCTCGCCGCCGGACTGTTCGCCGGTGTGGTCCAGGCCGGTATCCCGGTGTGGACGGAAACGTCGTTGGTTCGGCTCATCACCGAAGATGGCCGCGTAACGGGTGCAGTTGTGGTGCAAGACGGACGTGAAGTGACGGTGACCGCTCGGCGCGGTGTCGTCCTGGCAGCCGGCGGGTTCGACCACAACATGGAGTGGCGCCACAAGTACCAGTCGGAGAGCCTCGGTGAGCATGAGAGCCTGGGCGCAGAGGGCAACACCGGCGAAGCGATCGAGGCAGCACAAGAGCTCGGTGCAGGTATCGGATCGATGGATCAGTCCTGGTGGTTCCCCGCGGTGGCAAGCATCAAGGGCCGCCCGCCGATGGTGATGCTCGCAGAGCGTGCGCTGCCCGGCTCTTTCATCGTCGACCAGACCGGTCGTCGATTCGTGAACGAGGCGACGGACTACATGTCGTTCGGCCAGCGCGTGCTCGAACGGGAAAAGGCTGGCGATCCGGCCGAGTCGATGTGGTTTGTTTTCGACCAGGAGTACCGCAACAGCTACGTGTTCGCAGGCGGTATCTTCCCCCGCCAGCCGCTTCCGCAGGCGTTCTTCGAGTCGGGCATCGCGCACCAGGCGAGCAGTCCGGCCGAACTCGCCCGAAAGGTCGGTCTCCCCGAGGATGCGTTTGCCGAGTCCTTCCAGAAGTTCAACGAGGCCGCTGCTGCAGGTAGCGATGCGGAGTTCGGTCGCGGCGGCAGTGCATACGATCGGTACTACGGCGACCCGACAGTGTCTCCGAACCCGAATCTGCGCCAGCTCGACAAGAGCGCCCTCTATGCGGTGAAGATGACGCTCAGCGACCTGGGCACCTGCGGCGGTGTGCAGGCGGACGAGCATGCACGCGTGCTTCGTGAGGACGGCAGCGTCATCGACGGCCTGTACGCGATCGGCAATACCGCGGCCAACGCATTCGGTCACACCTACCCAGGCGCCGGCGCGACGATCGGCCAGGGGCTGGTTTACGGATACATCGCGGCCCATCACGCAGCAGAGAAGTAGCTCAAACCGTAGATGCACTAGCTAGTAGATCGACCTGACGGGAGATCAGCGCGCGTTTCCGATGCCGGACGTGCACTGGTCTCCCGTTCGGCGTGTAGCAGCAATGCCAGCTGTATGTCCCATCTCGGTAACGCTGACGTGCCGGGTGACCGAGGCGCGGTATCGTCTCCAGAAGTGATGTGAGGCACTGATTTTTTCACCAGATGCCGTGGAATGAAGTGGCGCCTGATATCGACCGGTCGGGTCGAAAGCGCAAAAACAGGTACGTACCCAGGTAATTCAACCGTGGCGTGGAGCGTCGTGAAGCGACAGCGTATGAGGTGATTCCTCATCCGCAACGCAAGGATCTCCATGTTCCACCCCATTTCCGACCATCCGGGTAGACACCCACCCTGTCGATCTTCGAACGAAATGCCCTCAGTTCGGTCCGGCATTCGTAGTCCTCGATCAACGATCGATTCAGGCACTGCCTCGATGTAAAACCCGTATCTCCTGTGCTGTCACCAGGAGATACAGACCTGCGGGTCTATGCGCGCGATCGCGTTCGAGAGTGGTCACCGTACTTCTCTCCATGGCGCAATCCGAAAATTTCACTCCAACGGAGTCTCGGTGCGATGCACCGCGTAGCTCAGCACGTACTGAGTGCTGTCTGGCGGTAGAGCCTGCGCCGGCTCCGAGCACATCAGTCAAGGAAAATATGAGTAAGCACAGAAAACACAAGCCTTCCAGCACAAAACGATTCATCGCCGTAACTGCAGGACTGGGCGCCCTTGTGGGGGCCGGAGCAGTTGTCAATGCAGGTACCGCCGGTGCGCAGGGCTGGTCGGCGAGTTGCAGTTGGGAGTGGCCGGTAAGCGGATCACTTTCGCAGGGGTACCACGCGGGACATGACGGAGTCGACTTCGCTGTCAACGTCGGCACCGCGCTTCACGCGCCGACATCGGGCACGATTTCTGTTGCCGGACCCAATGATCCGGGTGGATACGGAACGTACATCCAGTTGGAAGCGGACAGTGGCGAGCAGATTCAGATGGGCCACCTCTCCGAAACCTGGGTCGGTGTGGGGCAGCACGTCGAGGTAGGCGACCAGATCGGGGCAACGGGTAACACCGGTAGCTCCACCGGTCCACATCTGCACCTCCGCATTCACAGTGGTGGCGCCGTCGATCCCATGTCCTTCCTGAGTTCGATCGGGGCGTGCGATACCGGGTCGAGTATCGTGCCCGCACCCGCACCCGCACCCGCACCCGTGCCGGCACCGGAAGTAGCACCCGAATCCGCACCGGAACCGGCGCCAGTTCCCGTTGTCTACTCTGAGGCAGCCGAATCTGCACCGGTAGAGAGCATTCCGGAGTCGAAGGCTCCAGTGTCTGGCGAAGAGGTAGTCGTTGCGGCCGGTGATACGTTGTTCGACCTCGCTGCAGAGCGAGGTCTCACCTGGCAGCAGCTGTGGGACATCAATCCACAGATCGCCGATCCCGACCAGATCTTTGTGGGCGACGTAATCAATCTGTGAGAGTGGATAATTCGATACTGATCCTGGGATGAGTCAACGATTCGTATACGACCGGTTCCAGTACCCGAGTTAACTCCGAGTTCCAGTTGGTGCGCGTGAGCGCTGCAGCCGGGCCGTGCATTTCACGGTCCGGCTGTTTGCGCGCTCCGAGAAGTGATTCCTACCGAAGTGCTGATGCGTGGCGGTTCGCTTCTTGGGCAGCCACGGCCAATCGCGGGGGATCTTGCCGATACTATTGAGCCCGTGAACCGGTCCGCGATCACCTCCCTACGTCGACGTTGGTCAGATGAGGGCGTCGACAATTTACGGGCGCAGCTGCTCGATCAGTCGCGGATCGTCAAGCCGCCCCACACTCTCGTCTCCCCATGGGCGGAGACCGATGACGGGCTGATCGACGTGCGTGGCCTGACAGCGGGTAGCGGTGGATTGGACATCCGGTATCTCACGTTGGAACGGATTGATCTGAGTTTCGCTCGGGGTGCGATCTCCGTCTTCGAATCCGAACTATTCGACTGCCGTTTCGATTTCGTTGCACTGACCGGACAACCCCGTTTCAATCGCCGATTCGAACGGTGCAGTTTCCGGGGTGCCACGCTCTCGCGTCTGGCGCTCGGACCGAGGGTGGTCGATTGCGATTTCACTGGAGCCAAAGCACGCGGGCTCCGCTCCGTGCCCAATACTGTGTTCGAACGATGTGCATTCGACGACACAGACCTGCCTGGTGCGCAGTTCGCCGATACCTCTTTCGTGGAGTGCACTTTCGGCGGCGCACGATTCTCGGCGGCCACGAGTTTTGTGCGGTGTTCCTTCACCCGGACCGCTGTCGAGTTCTCCGAGGCGCGAGTGTCGCGAACAACATGTGACGGCACCGCGATTCCGGATCAATGGGCAGGTGAGGCTGATTCAGCAGTCGCACTGGAGCGGTATGCCGGTCGATATGCCCGAGCACTCGGCGTGGGGGACACAGAGGGTATGGCCCTCGATCCTGAAATGGATGATTCGTAAAGGGGGCAGATCGATGACTCGCGGGGTCACGTTCAGAACAGTATTCGGTGGACCGTCGGTGCCGCTCGACTTCATTGAGGAGTTGACTCGGCTCAGACACCGGCTGAGGGGCATCGCGATGCAGTACGACTTCGATCTGTTTGTTGTCGTTGGTGGCGACATCACCGTGGTGACCGATCCGACCGGGATCCGGCTTCCACGTGTGTTTCTGGGCAGGCGTACCGCTACGGCGCAGGTTCAGATGAACACTGACGACGTGATGGGGGTGTCCGATCCCCGCACATTTCTGTACACGACGATCCATGCGGCACTGACGGAACTGATCGCGCGTGTCTCAGACCGCGACAACGTCTTCGATGCGGACGGGGAGCGGGCGAAGATCGAGTTCTTGATCCTCGATGACAGTGGCGAGTGCGAATCAAAGCTGTGAAGGCAATGACAAATGCTGCGCTCCCAAATTCGTCAGGCTGTTGTCACTTTCTGGCATCAAACACTGCGGTGACCACTTCACAGAAAATCGCCGGGTGCCGGTAATGGACGAACCTCACTATGAGTTCTGCGGTGCGCGGTAGCGGTGACAAGTAGGTAGCGTTCAGCTGCGGCGTAGTCGGTGATCCGTGTGCCGTCGGGCCCGGAGGTCTGGGTGATCAGATCGAGGTATCGGCGGCGATAGAGGTATGCGTCGGGCTGGGTCAAAAGGTACTCCGCGGCGGCGACGACGTCCGGGCTCGGTGCAGCTCGCATGAGTCGGGTATGCGCCGGCTGGTACTCGGTTCTGGTGTGCTGGGCCGGTCCGATGGCTGTGTAGCGCCCGTCGTTGCGATCGTCATTTCGGGCAGTGCTATTCATATGATGGCCTTGGTGTGAATGAGCTCGACGTTGCCGTTGTAGTAGCCGAGGACACGGTGATCCATGATCCGCCGCCACAGTGGTGGTACGGCAGCGCAGACGATCATCACCGCGTATCCGGCAGGGAGTTGCGGAGCGGTTGGAGCGCTGCGCAGAGATTGGTAGCGCAGACGCGGATTCGCGTGATGGTCACTGTGTCGTTGTAATTGGTACAGGAACAAATTGGACACGAGATGATCACTGTTCCAACTGTCTTCGGGCCGGGCTTTGACAAAGCTGCCGTCTTGTCTTCGCACACGGAGCAATCCGTAGTGTTCGAGGTAGTTTGCGGCCTCGAGGAACGTGATCCCGGCCAAGGTTTGCAGGAGCAGCCAGGGCAGTATCTGCCACCCGAATAGGGTGATCAACGTCCCGAACAGTGCGGCGCTCAGCGACCATGCCTGCACGATGTTGTTTCGAGGCGACAGTGCGGGTGAACCCTGTCGGCGCAGGCGTGCTGATTCGATCCGCCAGCCCGATTTCAGACCTCCGAATACGCTGCGGGGCAAGAATATCCAGAACGATTCCCCGAAACGAGCACTGGCGGGATCACGCGGTGTCGCAACGTTGACGTGGTGCCCGTAATTGTGCTCGATGTAGAAGTGCCCGTAGAACGATTGAGCGAGCACAATTTTTGCCAACCGCCGCTCGAGGCGGCTGCTCTTGTGGCCTAGTTCGTGTGCGGCATTGATACCGACTCCCGCAACGACGCCGACGGTCATCGCCAGTGCGATCTTCTCTCCGGTTGCCATCGGGGCGTACACCCAACACCATGCGGCGAAGACGAGGCCAGCGTATTGAAGTGGCACGAACAGGTAGGTACACCATCGGTAGTAGCGGTCGTCCTGCAATGCCGCGATCACGTTGTCGGGTGGGCTGCGGCCGTCTGCGCCGACTGCGACGTCGACGATCGGGATGACGAGAATCAGGATCCAGGCACCGGTCGCCCAGAACAGGCCGAGGTGCAAATATTCGACCAGCAGCCAGGACAGGAAGGGACTCAGCGGGATCAGCAATCCCAACGGCCACCAGTAACGCTTCCGATCCCGCCATGCAGGAGCGTCGACACCTGCTTCGGCGCTCGCTCGAATGTCGTCGGTGTCTGTCATCGAAACTTCTCGAGCACGGGAAAGTGGAATACGGTCATTGCTCTCCAACGGTTCGTGCGGACTTTCGAAGTGGTGTGCTGCGGCGTCTCAGGCGGTTAGGCCAGGTCGGCGAATGCGATGATGTTGTCGTTGTAACTGCGTGCGGTTTCGTCGAAGGATCCACCGCACGTGATGATCCGGAGTCCAGGGTGGTCGATGTCGCCATATACGACCTCGGTGGGAAAGTCCTCTTTGGGGAAGTGTTCGACACTGGTAGCGGTGAACACTGCGCGACTTCCGTCTTCGCGGGTGACGATGATGTCGGCTCCTGTTTCGAGATTCCGCAGATCGAAGAAGACCCCGTCGGTGCCTTGCCAGTCGACGTGGCCGGCGATGATTGCCGGTCCGACCTCACCGGGGGCGGGAGCGCCGGTGTACCACCCTGCGTCCTTCCCATCCGGTGGGACCTCGAGTGCTCCATCGGTATCGAGTCCGAGATCGATGATGTCGGTATCGACGCCGATGGACGGGATTTCGAGTCGAGCGGGGCGGTGGTCAGCAGTTACCGGTGCCCTTTCGGGCAGTGCAGAGTCAGTGGCGCGCGGCGCGGATGTGGTGTCTTGTCGAAGCGACGAGTGTGGTTGTGAATTTCCGCTGTCGGATTGTCCACCGGCGCATCCGACCACCGTTACGAGTACTGAAACAGTGAGGGCGAGAGCCGTGATGGCTCGGCGAGATCGCGGAGCCATCACGGAGTTCTTGTCTTTCATCTATCGACTTGTCCGACGGATGACGAGGGCCGATATAGCCACGACGCCGAAGGTGGCGACCAGCAAGGCTGTCCACGCTCCACCCGACTGGCCGGAACGTTGGGATTGTGTGCTTCCGTCACCGGTGTCGACCGACCCTCGTGGTACCTGCTGCACCTGAGGGGCTCGAACATTCGGGGATTCCGGGACTGTCGGTTGAGTGGTCGGGGCACCCGTTCGAGAAGCTGACGTCGTCGGCACCTGAGACGGGACGGTTACCGTCCCGGGCACGGTGGGAGGTATTACCGGCAGTGTTGGGAGACCGGGAATCTCGGGTATGGACGGAATGTTTCGGCTGGTCGTGATGATCGGCGGTACGCCCGCAGTGGTTGTAGTCGTGCCGTTCGGCCCTGGTGTGGTGGTCGTCGCTTCCACCGGTGTACCAGTCGTGGTTGTAGTCACCTCCGGCGGGACGACCGTCGTGGTTGTAGTCACCACCGGCGGGACCACAGTCGTGGTGGTAGTTATCGCGGTGTCAGGCGGGACGGTCGTCGTCGTAGTGGTCGGGGTCGTAGTCGTGACAGGAGGCGCACAGGTCGGGATCGTAACGGTGTTCGTATCCAGAGTGACTGCGCCATTGATCGCCAACAGTCGACCCTCGACGGTTGCCTCGGTTGTGGCAGTAATGTCTGTCAGCGCCAAGAGGTTTCCTCGGAAGACGGAGTTGGTGCCGAGGGTGGCGGAACTTCCAACCTGCCAGAAAACATTGCATGCCTGCGTTCCGTTGATCAGTGCGACGGTGCTCGAAGACGATGTGATCAGCGTTGATCCCGCTTGGAAGACGAAGACTGCATCGGGGTCACCTTGCGCGTCGAGGGTGACGGTTCCCGACAGCGCGATCGACGAACCGGAGTTGTAGACACCCGAAACCAGTGTCCGACCGGTCAAGTCGGCTCCGGTCGGTTGTGTGGGTCCCTGACCGGCGAGAGTGTTGTACGCAGTCAACACATCGGGCTTCGCTCCCTGCGATACCGCGTCGCCGCCATGGTTGGTGCCGGTAATCGTCAGATCCGATACACCGGTGATGGTAGGCGTCGGATATGTGCCGATGTCGCCGCCGAGCGTCGTCGGCCCAGTGTTGGTGATTCCTGCTCCGGCAAGGACTGCAAAGGGCTCAGCGGTACCGAGTCCGACGGCAGTCGCTTCGGCGCCCGCAGTGCCGGCCGGCAGGACGAGAATGCCGACTGAGAATACGGAAATCGTTGCAATGCCGGAAAATTGAAAGAACCGCGAGCGTCGTGTTGCGGTGGGTGCTGTCATGTTCTGTTCATCTTCGATCCTTTGAAGAAGGGACTCATGCGACGAAAGTGAGTCCGTACGTTCCGCGCCGGCTTCGGCGCCAGGGACGTATCGATGAGCGCCCAATGAATCCGGACATTCCGGCTATACGATGTGTGTATACGTTGTATAGGTAGGGCGTCCCCGAACAGTAAACCAGCCGTGCGGTTCTGTCAATGCGTAGGCATACGATGTATGTTCTGTGAATGACCGGACACTCGCGAGATCGCAATGATGGTTTGGTTCCAGTCGCGGACCGCGAGGAACCTCTCACCAGGGCGCTCGTGCTTTCGACGGCATTGGCGATCATCGACGAGGAAGGCGCCGAAGGCCTTTCCATGCGGCGGCTGGGGAAAGCGCTCGATAGAAATCCGATGACCCTCTACAGATATGCGGCAAACAAGGCGGCGCTGTTGGACGGGGTCGTAGAGACCGTGCTCGAACAACTGGCCGTCGATCCGTCCGATCGCGACTGGAGAGGGCAACTGCACGCGGTTGCCTACGGGTATCGCCGACTCGCACTCGAGCACCCTAACGTGGTTCCTTTGCTGGTCACTCGGCCGTTGTCGACGCCGCTCGGATTGCGTCCCCCGGGAACGCTGCGCTACCTCGAGGCGATACTCGAACTGCTGATACGCGCCGGTTTCACCTCTGAAGACGCATTGCACATCTACCGGGCGGTGTTCGGTTTCCTCAATGGGCACATTCTCAACGAGCTTCAGGAAATAGTCGAAAATCCGGAGGAGACCGACGATCTCCTGCGACTCGGCCTGCATCGGCTTCCGCTTGCCGAGTTCCCCAGACTGCGATCGATGGCTACGATCATGGCTCACTACGACGGGCAGGACGAACTCGAGCGCGGTCTGGCAATTCTTCTGGAGGGCCTGGCGACAGCTTCCCCGCCCTCGAGTGCAGAGGGCTGACCACTTTCAGGTTGGGCATCGAGATGAGACGACCTCGACGGCCACACAATTCAGGGGACCGACGAGGCCGGTAAACATCAGTGGGGTCACTGATCGTTTACATTTTAACCGTACGTGTCACGGGTGGCCGGTGTCGGCGCGCTTCGTCCTTGTTGTGTGAGTGTTTCGTCCCGCTCCGCCCATTTCGGGCGATTCTTCATCTAGCTGAGGTTGGTGAATCTTCGGCTTGCGTCGTGGAACGATCCTCAGGCTTCGCCCGGGCTTGACGACTGAATACGGCCTTCCGTCCGCCCGAATAGGCGGACGGAAGACCTCAATTCAGTTGCGGGTGAACGCACTCGGCGATCGCGATCGGGTCTTGTCAGGGTTGAAATTCGTCGTTGGATGAATTCTCCGGCGAGCCGGCCGCGAGTATGCGCGTCCACCACCTTTGTCGCTGCGGATCTTCGTTCCAGACGACCGGTTCAGCCAGAGCTGCGGTGGGGGCCATGATTGGCGCGGGCATAGTGGACCTCCTGGATGAAAGGTTCTTGTACAGTCGATTTCGTGCCAAGCCGTTCAGGTCAGGCTTCGATCTGTCCATGAGTTTCTGCCTCGGAGTTGGCAGTGCTGGACGGCGGCCCCGACGAGATTTCGATCCGCCGCGGTTTCGCCTTCTCTGCGATCGGCAAGCTCACGGTCAACACGCCGTTGTCGTACGAGGCGACGATCCGCTCGGAGTCGATGTCCTCACTGATGGACAGCTGCCTTCTATACGTTCCCGTGAAACGCTCACTGGCCAGCCACGTCACTCCATCTTCGGAGAGAGCACTGCGGTGCGCGGTCAAGGTCAGGGTCGAGCCATCTACCTGTACGTCCACCGATCCCGGGTCGACGCCGGGAAGATCGGCGTGAAGGACGTAGTGATCATCGATCTTGTAGAGGTCCATCGGCATGAAACGTGGACTTCGGTTGCTGCCGGTTCCGGTAGCAAGCAAGGACTTGGTGATCGCGTCGATGTCGGTGAAGGGATCGAAACGAAGCACAGCAACACACCTCCCGTATCGTCTAAGAAAGGCCACCGTCACCTCGACGGCGACCGAACTCACTGTGCGAGAACATGATAACCAACCGATCTGGCACTCTGCAACCTTGAGTGCCAGATTCTTCGACTGAACTTCGGCTAGATTTTCGGGAGCATCTGGGGGGCGTGGCTGTTCGGTGATCACGCGATCACTCGAGTCCTGCTGGATCAGGACACCTGGGTTCAAGAATCCGCAGATGCCTCGGTTCGATCCGCCTCGAACGAGTGTGATGAAGTACCAGTCAGCTTGTGGTGCTAGCTATTTCGTCGAGAGCTCGTTCTACGGCTTGTGCGATCTTGCTTGCCGGAGGGAGATGCTCGGCATCGGTCTGGATTCCGATCCAGAATTTGTCGTTGTAGGACGCTGCTGTGAAGCCGATTCGAACATTGCCCGCCAACGGGCCGAGCGGCCAGAGTTGGACGAGCGCTGCCCCGTCGAGCGTGAGCGGACCGCGTGGTCCGTGAACATTGGACACCACTGCACCGATCATGTGCTGTCGCTTCGCGAATTTGTCGAAGATGCCGGCTACACGCGGCGACCGAAATGTTGTTCCTGCCGCACGTGCGGACGGTTTTGCGGCCGCAGTTTGCTTCGCGACGATTGCGACGGCACGTTCCAGGTCTGTTTCTTGAAGTGGGAGGTCGATGATCATGAATCCGACGGCGTTGCGTGCGTCTCCGATTGCTGTGACTGCGACGGGGACCGATACGGCGATCGTTTTCGGAATGGACTCGCCACGATCTTCGAGGATGAATCGCAGTCCGGTGCTCGCTGCAACGAGGTAGGCATCGTTCAATGTGCCTCCCACACTTTGCGCACCGCGCACGACCGGAGCGGTCCGGGTGCTGACGGAAGCGATGGATCTCGTGGTGCCGATTGTGCCGAGCAGTACCCGTGATCGGATCGGCCGATGTAGGAACGTCCCGATTCGAAATCGGAGGAGGTCCAGGGAACTGGCCTTCTGGGGGATGTGTGGCTCGGGGGAGTGGCCGGTTTTCGCCGTTGGTGGCGCCCCTGGGTCGGGTTTTTTCGAATCAGGCGAGGCGAACAAGCGCTCGAAAAGGTCGCTGGCACCGGCGCCGTCGAGAACCGCATGATGCACTCGAATGACGATGCCGCACTGACCAGTTCGAGCTACAGGAATCAATGCGATGTGCCACAACGGTCGGGTGGTGTCAAGGGGTTGCATCACAAGTCGACCACAAACCGCTTCGAAGTCGGGTTCGGTGGGACCGCGTTCCTCCAGTGAGACATGGAGGTCGACCTCTATGTTGCTTTCCGTCCACCACCATGACCCATGCCGCACAATCGGTCGTTGCCGCAACAACGGTTCCTGCGCGATCTGCGCGGCGAGTGTTCGGTGAAGATGCGCTAGATCCGGTCGACCGTCGCTGTCGACAAAGCCGCCCGGAGAGAGCAGACCGGCAATAGTGACCAGGTACGGCTGGACATCCACACCGAGCTGGAAGCTCGCAGCGTCGACGGGTGATATCGGCACGTCGGGTGTGGTGTCGACCATCTGCTGAGCCTAATCGAGGCGACACGGTGGACGGCGCTGGTTTCGGCTAGCGGATCACCAAGTCGTGGTCGGTGGCGCTGAGCGTGATCGCGGCAATGTGGTTTCCGCGCATCCAGTCCTGCACGAACGCGTTCAGAGCGGGGTTCGATGCCCGATCCGCGTACGCGTCCGACGGGATCTCGATTGCCCCGACGAGGTGGCGCGGATCGGCATCGAGGCCGGATGCGCGGGGAGTCATCCGTAGTCCGTCGGCGGTGTGCAGGACGACCGGAAGAACCGTGCCATCCGGTGCAGTCACGGTCGCGGTCCGGGTGGTGGCGACCGGGTCGAAATGGTCCACGTCCAGTCGGTATCCGGACGGTTGTGCGTACTGGCCGATCGCGTCGAGCATGCGCGGATCCACCACAGAGTACGGAAACCCGATGTCGATCAGAGTCTGGCCGTCGATGGCGCCGTCGCGGGCGGGCAAGGTCGTGGACAAGTGCCAGGGGGCAGCGGGGGACAGGGTATCCGTCGACCGGTCTGTCGGCGCGTTTTCGATCAGTGTGCCGAGGAGGGACGCGCCAGTCGGCGTGAACTCCCAAGCATCCCCGACGAGATCCTTGTGCCAGAAACCGGATTCGGCGCCGCGGCGGCCCTCGACACGCAACTCCCGCCGGTTCGGGCCGGGGCCGAGTGAGTGCACACTGATCGCGGATGTGACTTCACCGGGAATCTTGGGCTGGTGCACCCAGTCCGGTGCCGGAAGTTGGATCGCGGCGGTGCTGCGGTCCAGCGTTTCGGCCACGAGGTTGGGTGCCGACGGCTTGTCCGACTGATCTTCCCAGCTGTAGCGGAAGAAGATCGAGTCCGATCCCGAAGAATCGAAATCAAATGTGCGGGTGTACATGTCGCCGTACTTGTTCATCACGAAAGTGGTTGATCCGGCCGCCGACAGCGAGTCCGCCTGGAATCGCCCGCCGAGCGGGCCGCCGATCTCGTAGCTGTCGTCGTTGGGCAGCCACGGGTCTGCGTAAGTTATTCGGCTGCCGTCCGCGGTCAGCGTGGGGATCATCGTCATCTTGGCGAGTCCGACGAAGTGAATCCGTCCTGCGATGTCGGTGAAAGTTTGATTGTCCCAAGGCGACGAGACGCTCAGCGCCCACCCGTTCGGCCGGTCTCCCGGAAGTTGTCGGCCTGGACCACTCCAGAGGGGCGCGCCCCACGCGGAAGTCCAGTTCCACACGAGCGGGTCCTGGGAGGCGTTGTCCATCGTGTAAACCCAGCCGTTGTCGTCGACTGCGACGAGTTCGTCGTCGTCCAGTGATATCCCGACCAGTCGTCCACGTAGGCATTCGGGCATCGGCACGAAACGCCATGGCTCGGTCGTTGGTTCGCCGGGTGCCCGCGGACGAGCGAGTAAGTCGTGGTCGACCAGTGCAAAGTCCCAGAATCGATTGAATTGGGTTGTTGGCGTGCGCATCTCGATGGAAGACGGGGTGGCCGTGCCGTTGAACAACGGAAGGTTTTCCAACCCGACTCGTCCGCCTCCCGAGGGTGCGCCGGGTGGCAGTTGGGCGGTTCCGAATGGTACGCAACTGGCCGGCCCGGTTTCGGTGGGCGTGGCTGCGGAGAGGGGAGTGGACCACAGCAGGCCGGCGGCGAAGAGGATGCCGACGGTCGACAGTCGCGATCGGTACGGGTGCGAAACTCCACTCGCGGTCTCGTTCACCGTCCGATTGTCGCATGATCGGCACGTTGAATCTGCGGATTGTGAGGTTTGTCCATCTGTGTCGGTTGCGGCGAGAGTGCCGATCGCTGCGTTGGTTGTTGTGAGTGGAACGAGAGTGCTTGTACTGCAAAAGTATTCGCCGTGTATCTGAGTTTGCCATGACCTGCAGATACGGTGGGGTGATGAGAAGGCCGAAGTCGCTGGGTGAATGGTTGGTAGCTGACCCTCCGGAGTCGTCCAAGCCACCGGGGCCGATTCTTTTGGCATTCACCGTTGTTCCGCTTATTGCGTTGGTCTGCCGGCATTACGGGTGGTGGCCTTCGCCATTCGGTGACTTCAGGTGGTTCGATCCTCTCCTCGTCAGCGCTGCGGCTCTGCTCACCTTGATCGTTGTTGGTCTGGTGTGGGCGGTTCGTACGCTCTACGTTCTCGGCCAGGACCGACGGTGGTCGTGGTGGATCCTGCCCTCTCCGGTTGCCGTTATCGCCGCGGTCGCTGCGGTGTTGTTGATGCCGCCGGCAACTTTCCTCGACAAGAGCGGAGAGTTCGAGACCGTCGCGATTGCTCTCCTGGAGCAGCCTGGATCGACTGTGGAAGAGCTCGAGATCGGCCAGTTCGAGATCAGCAGTGCCCATGTCGTACGTCCCGATGAGGTCTACTTCATCGACAACGACAGCATGTTCACCACCACGAGTGGATGGGTGTACTCGCCCAGCGGCGCACCAACGGGGTTCGACGATTTCTCCGCAAAGCACCTCGGCGGACCTTGGTACGAGTTCACGGCGGTCTGGCGTGACTGATTCACCGCGCCATTTCACGCATGAAGTGCGTCGATAAATCGAGTGGCCCGTGTCGAGGACCTGTGGCTACCATCGGGGTGTGGACATCGTGATGCCCCATGGGCGTGAGGGGGTTGTCGGCGTCGTCTTCGCCGGCAGCAGATAGCGCATTTCGGACCCGACAGCACTAGGTACTGGTCGGGCCATGAGCTGTACCCACCTTCACCGATCCACGATTGGCATACACCCATGATCATTTTGACCGATACATCTACCCGTTCCAGCCTCGTCAACGCGAGCCGTAAGGAGAAGACTGATCTCACGTTGCCGGATGGCTTCGACACCATCGACTTCGACGCTCTCGACTATCTGGGCTGGCGAGATCCCAAAATGGGCCGACGCGCCTACGCGATCGTCCCGACACTCGACGGGGAGATCATCGGAGTCTTGCTCGTTCAAGCGCAAGCCACTCCGCGGTCGCGTGCCCAGTGTTCCTGGTGCCGTGACACGCGCCTTCCCAACGAGGTCGTCTTCTACGGCGCCAAGTTGGCCGGGCCCGCTGGTCGACGTGGCAGCACAGTCGGAACACTGATCTGCCGAGACTTCCAGTGCTCGGCCAATGTTCGTAACGACCCCCCGCTCCCGTATGCCGGCTACGATGCCGCCGCTGCGCGCCAGGACCGGAAAGATGAACTGGTGCTGCGTGCTTCGAGTTTTGTCGAGCGAGTGGCTCGGCAGTAGAGGGGACCCCGGGGACGCGATATCCCTGTTGTGAAGTTCGGCCCCTCCCTGGGCTGAGGGAGGGGCCGAACTGCCTGGACGGTGTCGATCCGAGGGGCACTCGGACACGGTGCGACATCTGGCGTCGCACATGATTACTCGGTCAGGGCGTTGCTCGACGTAAAGTGACCCAGGCTCCGGCTATGCAGGCGATGGCCAGGGCCAATGGAAGTAGTGCCATCGGCACCACTCGGGAAGTATCGGCAAACCACGAACCGATCGCCGGCCACCAGCTGGCCCAGGTGATTACGATCGCTGACAGGCCGAGCACACCGAAGAGACCGGTGAGAGAGGCGAGCAGACCGGTGGTCCTCCATCGCTGGTAGATCGCACCTGTCAGCATTGCGATCGAACTGGTCAGCAGCAGCGTCGCGAACAGCGCGAGCAACTGAACGGCTGCGCTGTCGGTGAAATAGCGTGCGATGCCGAACATGCGCATGTGCACACCCCAGCCGTTGGTGGCGGACTCCACCACTGACAGCAGTTGTAGCGCGATTGCGAAGATTGCGGACTGTGTCAACGCCATTATCGTGGTGGCAGTGAAGAACTCGCGGCGAGTCACGCTCAGCCCGAGCGCGAACGGGAACGTCTGGGTCATCGACTGGAGGTAGAACGCCAGCACGAAACCGTAAACGGAGAACACACTGCCGGTGAATCCCTCACCCTGCTCGTTTCCGACGATCGCGTAGATGGTGAAGCTGATGAGGAAAGAGATCCAAAGGATGCCCACCGGCCAGGCGATCAGCAACGGCCACGCGACCGTGTGCAGTTGGAGGACGGAACCGATCCTGGACCGGGTGGGCGCCTTCGGGACCGTCCGGGGCGCTGTCGTTGCGATGCTCATGCGGTGATCTCCTTGCGCTGCGTCGAAGTCGCGATGACAAGTTCCTGCAAAGATGCCGGTTCCACTTGGACTCCCGCCTCCCGCAGTCGGATTCGCTCGGTCTCGGTCACATCGGCCTGCAACATGATTCGGCTGTGGGAGCCTAGTGTCTCCCGGCGCAGGACCCTGCCGGACGCGGCAACAGCATCCACCGCATCAAGGGGGCCGGATACCACTACGGCGCGACCTCGCAGTGCGTCTGCGTCCTCGTCGACGACAATCCGGCCGCTGTCTACGACGATCACGTGCTCGAGCAGATTGGCTACCTCGTCGATAAGGTGAGTCGAAAGCACTACAGTGCGAGGATGTTCGGCATAATCGGCAAGCAGACGATCGTAGAAGAGTTGGCGTGCAACGGCATCGAGGCCGAGATACGGCTCGTCGAAGAGCGTGAGCGGTGCACGGGAGGCAAGTCCGATGATCACTCCCAACGCTGACCGCATGCCGCGCGAGAGCTTCTTCACCTTGCGGCACAGTGGAAGTTGGAAATCGTCGAGCAGTGTCTCGGCGAACGCGTGGTCCCAATTCGGGAGCAGATGGCCGGCGGCGACGAGTACATGCTTGACCTTGAGGTCCTCGGGGTACGTCTGGCTTTCCTTGACGAAGCACACGTTCGCCAAGACGTCGGCATTTTCGAAAGGGGCAGCGCCGAATACCTCGACGTCGCCGCTGGTGTGCAGTGAGGTTCACCCCGAAAAGTGGACAGTGGTCACGCGGCCATCGAGGTCGCGGTCA
>NZ_CAIJDS010000055.1:0-52272 GCF_903819475.1 Rhodococcus sp. UFZ-B548 | reverse complement strand
TCAGTGAGTGATCTCGGTTGCCTCCGAGTGTCTCACTAAATCCTGACAGAGAGGGGGGACAGGTTCGTTGACGTGAAGTGTTGAGCCGTAGCGAAATTGTTGTTCTGTCGACAGTTTGTAGATAGATCGGGCGAGTAGGTTTACGTCGACTACTGACAGGATCGCGCTACCATTGTCGATGATCGAGTCGAGTCGAGAGACGATTCGCGTCAGTGTCGGCAGAAACCATCTGTCGCCGGGTCCGTACACGAGATGGGGCCGGACGACGAGGCCTCCGGCGTCGCGCACGAACTCCTCGGCGAGGGCGCGCGTGCGGCTGGCAGGTGAGAGGGGTTTGAGAGGTGCGCCGTTGACGGGCAGGTCTCGAAACGGGCCTGGCCCGTACACCGCGGCGGTGCTGACGTAGAGCAGCCGTTCGACGCCGACGGTGGCGGCGATCGACGCAACGTTTCGTATGCCGTGTTCGTTGACGTGAACGCACTGTTGTTCGTCGTCGCCCACGTACGACACGCAGCAGATGACGGTGGACGCCTGGCTCATTGCAACTCGTAGAGAGGCGCTTTCGTTGATGTCGCCGATAGTGGCGGCAATTCCGTTGCGGCTGAGTTGTTTGGCTGCGCTGTCCGTGCGAACGAAACCGATTGCAGCGTTTCCGTCCCGGGAAACCAGCTGGTTCATCACTGCTGAGCCGATGAAACCAGTGGCTCCGAGTACCAGAGTCGTCATGGTGTGTCCGTGTCGAGGGCGTTGCTGCCGGGTCTTTCGACGTATCGTTGAGATTCATTCCGTCGGCAACGAGAGCTGGGTAGATCATGCAGGAGCGTGCGGTCCTCACGCGCCAGGCCGTCATTTTGGGTGCTGCGAAGAGCTTCGAGAAGTTCGGGTACTCCGCCAGTCTGGGCACGATCTTGCAACACGGGGGCGTGTCCAAGGGTGCGATGTATTTTCATTTCGCGTCGAAGGAGGAGCTTGCACACGCGGTCATCGCAGCGCAGCACGGTATGGCGATGGAGGGTACCCGGAGGGTTGCTGCGCATTCCGACATCGCGGTCGAAACCCTGGTGCTTGTTTCGCAGGAGATGGCTCGGCAGCTTGTGACCGAGCCCATCGCGCGAGGTGGCATGCGGTTGACGATGGAGATCGGCAGTATTCAAGGTCCCATCGAACAGCCGTATCTCGATTGGATCGAGGCTATCAAGCAGGTGGCAACCCAAGCCGCCGAAGCCGGCGATATCGTCCCGGGCACCGATATCGACGCGTTGGCTCGATTTGTGGTGGGGTCGTTCACCGGAGTGCAGATTCTCTCGGAAATGCTTACGGGCAGAACCGATCTGTACGAGCGGTTGAGTCAGATGTGGAACTTGGTGCTGCCAACGATCGTCCGCGAGGACAAGTTGGCGCACGTCATGCAACTGGCGGCGCTTGCACCGAGAGAGTGGGAAGCACCGAGCGCTTGACGTGGAAGACGCGACGAGAAGAACGTGTTCGTTCCCTCTCATGATTGGTCCGCAACTGTAAGTTCAAGTTCCGCGGTGGTTTCCAGTTCTTGAGTGAACCGAACTCGGTGCACATGGCCTGACGCGTCAAGGGGGGTCGTTGACACCTCGCACGGCGTTTCCCATTCAGTGAACCTCGGAAAGACCGCCGAGAGTGAGGCGATCTTGGTTGCTGGGTTGCCGATGTGGAATCGGACCGCTTGTCGGGCGGCCTCGAAAAGAATCATTCCTGGGATGTGGTCGACGGGGTGGTCGAAAAGGGAGTGGTTGCGCGGATCGGGAGTGCAGAACATCGTGTGCCGAGCAGGATCAGTGCTGATGAGCACATCTCCATCGGTTAGGCGTCCGACTCGCTCCGATCCGACCACCGCGGTTCCGGAAGGAAGGATGCGCCGGCTCGGGCGGTGGTCTTCTCGTCCTTGCCGAATTCGACGATATCCCTCGGGGCTGACTCCTCGCGCAACAGCTTTGCATCTGGCGACGTGCCGGTTGCCCTCTCTGAGGATCCCCGACACTTCGACACCCGAGACCGCTCCGTCGCGATGAGTGAGGTTGTCCGCTGTCATCGAGAAACTCAACGGCTCCGCGACTGGTTGCACGTCGAGCGCATCCAACATCTCGAAGCTGAATGTTTCCATGAGGAACTTGTAGTGCAGTGGAATCTCGTATCGGGTGTGGCAGAGAAGCACCACTGCCTGTCGAAATGCTTCTGCCACCCCGAGTGGATCGTGTTGCTCGCTCGATACGTCGAATATCCGGTGCGAGAGCGGGAGTTGCACAGCAACCTGGTACGCCGAGTCCGATTCGATCCGGTAGTCCGTCAAGAAAACCTCGGCAACAGCATGTCTGTGGACGAGATGCCGCGGCACTGTGCGTGTGTATTCCATTGATTGAATGCACCTTTCGATGTTCGCTCGTGTCTTCGGTGTCGTGTAGGAACCAATTTTCGACGTCCGGACACGTCGTCGAATCGTCAAAATTGACGATCTTTGCGAAGGTCGAGTTCGATCAGAGGTAGCACCCATCTCAACGAGTGTGTCTGGGGCACTTCCTGCTAGAAGCGTCCGATCCGAAGTTCCAGCGGGTGTCTGCGTGCGTCGTGACCAGAGCGGCGGAGCATCGCGCATGCCTCCAGTTGGGAGTGCACCCCCAGTTTCTGCAGGATGCTTCGGACGTGGGCGCGAACCGTGGTCGGTGCGATGTGGGCGGTTCGAGCAATCGAGTCGACATTCGAACCGCCGTAGAGAAGACCCACGATCTCGAATTCGCGATCGGTGAGACTGCCGATTCGTGCGGATTCTTCGGTGCGCAACCGGATGCGTTGTACGAGCGAGGACTTCTCGTGTGCAGGTTGAGCGGAATTGGGGTTGAGTGCGGCCTGCAGCTCATCGAGCAGCGATGCGAACGGGAGTTGAGAGTTGAGCGCGGAGTGGGCGCCCGCAGCAAGCCCCCGAATCATGGAGCGGCCGCTACTGAGATCGCCGACCAGGACCGATCCCTCGAGTGCGGAAAGCTCCTTCACCTGCCAATCGACGCCCCCGCTGGGTAGGAGAACAAGCGCTCTACCGTGATCGCTGGTGTGGTGCCTTAACAGGCTCATGTCTGCGGTTTGTGGCGCGGAATAAGCCCCGGCGCTTATTCCGGCAGCGATTGCATTGGCGAACCCTCGATCGCTATGAGTGGTGTACACCGTGACTGTGCTGGAGTGTGTCATAGCGACTACATCACCGGCGGAGGTCCAGTCCGCCCGTTTTCCGCGTTGCGAATCCAAAACCGTTGGTTTCAGCGTGGTTTCGTCAGCGGGCTCGTTATCGGAGTGACCTCTTCACTGATGCGCACGAAGGGTGACAGCGATAGCGCAGTTGTCCGTCCGCCCATGGAGACTCGCGCGTCCGACACCTGATCGTGGACCTTCGAATTATGCTAGGGCGCTGAATATTTGGGCGATGAGTATCCCGCGTAGACGAGCCATTGGACGTTCCGTCGACGACGTGAACGACTCTCCAGTGGTTGGCGGCATTCAGTCGTCTCGATCGAGTTTCCGCGAGCCGGTGCGTCGCACTCTCAATGTTCTGTACCCAGTCGGGTCGAGATATTGACTGTTACCGTCAGTTGCACATACCCTGTACATTGGCGCTGACCTTAGGGAACCCGGCCTGAACCGGCCGATCGTTCTCGGCCACTGCCGACGCCAGATGTAGCTTCGCGACGACCTACGAAACGAGTTTCCTCCATGACAAAGCATGTCGACGTACTGATCATCGGCGCTGGCTTGTCCGGAATCGGCGCGGCTTGCCACCTCATTCGTGAGAAGACCGGAAGCACTTACGCGATCCTCGAGCGCCGCGAGAACATCGGTGGCACCTGGGACCTGTTCAAGTACCCGGGCATCCGTTCGGACTCCGACATGCTCACCTTCGGATTCGGTTTCCGTCCTTGGATCGGCACCAAAGTGCTCGCAGACGGCGCCAGTATCCGTGACTACGTCGAGGAAACCGCCAAGGAATACGGCGTCACCGACCACATCAACTTCGGCCGCAAGGTCGTGTCTATGGACTTCGACCGTACCGCCGCGCAGTGGTCCGTGACCGTCCTGGTCGAGTCGACGGGGGAGACCGAGACGTGGACCGCGAACGTCCTCGTCGGCGCCTGTGGTTACTACAACTACGACAAGGGCTACCGCCCCGCCTTCCCCGGTGAGGACGACTTCCGCGGTCAGATCGTGCACCCGCAGCACTGGCCGGAGGATCTCGATTACACCGGAAAGAAGGTAGTGGTCATCGGTTCCGGCGCCACCGCGATCACGCTGATCCCGTCGATGGCCCCCACCGCCGGTCACGTCACCATGCTGCAGCGCTCGCCCACGTGGATCCAGGCGCTTCCGTCCGAGGACCCTGTTGCCAAGGGTCTCAAGCTCGCACGCGTTCCCGACCAGATTGCTTACAAGATTGGTCGAGCCCGCAATATCGCACTGCAACGCGCCAGCTTTCAGCTTTCTCGCACCAACCCGAAGCTGGCCAAGAAGCTGTTCCTCGCCCAGATCCGCCTGCAGCTCGGCAAGAACGTGGACCTGCGTCACTTCACTCCCAGCTACAACCCGTGGGATCAGCGCCTGTGCGTGGTTCCCAACGGGGACCTGTTCAAGGTGCTCAAGAGCGGCAAGGCCGACATCGTCACCGACCGTATCGCCACGTTCACCGAGAAGGGCATCGTGACCGAGTCGGGCCGCGAAATCGAGGCCGACGTCATCGTCACGGCGACCGGCTTGAACGTACAGATTCTGGGCGGCGCAACCATGAGCATCGACGGCGAGCCGGTCAAGCTCAACGAGACTGTGGCCTACAAGAGCGTGCTCTACTCCGACATCCCGAACTTCCTGATGATCCTCGGCTACACCAACGCGTCGTGGACGCTCAAGGCTGACCTGGCCGCGTCCTATCTGTGTCGCGTGCTCAAGATCATGCGCGATCGCAGCTACACGACTTTCGAGGTTCACGCCGAACCCGAGGACTTCGCCGAAGAATCTCTCATGGGCGGAGCCCTGACCTCGGGCTACATCCAGCGCGGCGACGGAGAAATGCCGCGTCAGGGTGCCCGCGGCGCGTGGAAAGTGGTCAACAATTACTACCGCGACCGCAAGCTGATGCACGACGCCGAGATCGAAGACGGTGTGCTGCAGTTCAGCAAGGTAGACATTCCTGTCGTGCCTGATAGCAAGGTCGCCAGCGCATAGTCGACTCCACCGGGGGTGAACCGGTCGCACCACTAGGGACGTCGGTGAATGGGCTGGTGATGTTGCGTCGACGTCCCCGAGCGCGTCACGGGGTTTGTGATCGGTGAGTTCGCTTCCGCGTTCGTCGGTTGTGCACAACCACGGGAAGAACATAGACAGCAACCATGATCACGGCAAGCAGTCCGAGGTAGAGATAGGGCCAGGTCCAGCCCGCTGCTCGAATGACCAGCAACGATCCGCCCATGATCAAGGGCATCCCGGCCGCGGCGAGCAGGTCGACGTCACGGGGCGAGACGGGTGGGGTTCCGAGCAGAGGTACGCGGCTGCCCGAGTTTTCTCTGATCGTGCGCATCACTGACATGCAGTAGAGGGCGGCGCCGGCGATCGCGATCACCGCACCAAGTGCAACTTCGACGACGCCGGTTCTCGTGGACATCAATGCGTAGGCAAACACGCCCACCGTTGCCAATGTGACCGGCGCCGACTTCCAGATCGGCGTCGACGCATAAGTGTCGGCGGGAACGCTCACCGAGCGCATCGGTTCGAGAGGCTCCATGAGCTCAGCGTGCCATGCGCCGCTCGGGAAACAAACTGTCTGTGCCGTTTCTGGCAGGCTGCGGCTGCCCGGATTGGATGTCGGGACCCCTCACTACGATTCTCGTCGTGACCGATTACGACGATCTCGACATGTTCGGTGGCCTCGACGCCTCCTCCCTGCCGCTCCGCCAGCAGCAGATTCTGATGACCATCCGGGATCTCGTGGCTGCCAACGGGTGCACGCCGAGCACACGGCAGATCGGAGACGCGGTTGGTCTGCGCTCGACGTCGACGGTATCCAAGCACCTCAAGAGCCTCGAAGAGAAGGGCTTCCTCCGTAGGGGAGCGGCCATGGCTCGGCAGTTGGACGTGCGGCCGTTCCTCGTGGGAGCGAAGGAACAGTCGTCGTCGAACACCGTGACGGTTCCGGTCGTCGGTGACATTGCGGCCGGCGCGCCGATCCTCGCGGAGGAGCACGCCGACGAGGTGCTGGCGCTTCCTCGCGAGCTCGTGGGCTCCGGCACGGTGTTCGGACTTCGGGTGCGCGGTGAGTCGATGGTCGACGCAGCAATCTGCGATGGCGACGTCGTCGTGGTGCGGCGCCAGGACGAGGCCCATTCCGGCGAGATCGTCGCCGCGATGATCGACGGCGAGGCCACCGTGAAGGTGCTCCGGCGCCGCGACGGTCACGTGTACCTCGAGCCTCGTAATCCCGCATACAGCGTCATCGACGGCGATCGCGCGGCCATCTTGGGCAAGGTTGTTTCCGTGATGCGACGTATCTGAGTGGTGTCCGGTCTCAGCGATGGTTGGCGCGGGGACCGTTGTATTCCTCATCGGTCACTTTGTCGCCCCATGTCGTTTCGGTGCTTCCGTCGCCGGGTCCTTCCCACAGCGCAAGGTGGGTCATGAAACGGTCGGGTGCCGCGCCGTGCCAGTGTTCCTCTCCTGCCGAGGTATAGATGGTCTCGCCCGGGTGAACTTCGACGATCTCGCCGCCGCGAGCTTGAACCAGCGCGGTCCCGGAGACGATGTGGAGGGTCTGCCCGAGGACATGGGAATGCCAGTCGGTTCGCGCACAAGGTGCAAAGCGAACCATGTTGGCGCGCATCCTCGACGGCTCCTGGCCGGCGTAGATGACGTCCCACCAGACGTCGCCGGTGAACCAGTCGCTGGGTGCTTTGCTGGTGGGCTGGGGCTTCAAGATTTCCATGAGGTCTCCTCGGAATCGAAAGGGGCGGTTCAGTTCTGCGTCAGCGGAACAAGTCGAATGGTGTTGGGTGCGGCGGCGCGGCCGGTGACGGAGCCGACGATCTGCGGGCCGTAGCGGTCGTACTTGGTGTGGTAGGCGGAGTCGATCGCCGAGTGCGCATCCGGTGCGGCGGACTCGAACACCACGCCCCGCTCAATTCCTCCTGCGCGGATTCGGCCCCTTCCACTTGCCGTTGCTCGGACGAACCACGGGTTGTCGGTTCCGTATGCCGAGCGCACGTACAGTTGATTGTCGGCACGGACGACCCAAATCGTGACGCACGGCCTTGCGGTGCCGTCGCGGCGGTTAGAGGAGATCTGCAATTCCTCGGCACCACCGATCTTGGTCAGTTCAGCCTCGGTCCACGAGTGCGACATCTCGGCTTCCTTTCTCCTGTTCGAATTGCTTTGTGGTACTTCGCGTTCTCGTAGCCGGGACGATCAGTGCGAGGACGATGACGAGACAAGCGGCCAGCAGGGCGGTGCCTGCGGTGAGAGCCGTTGATACGTGATCGGTGAGTGCCGTTGTAGCGTCGTCGGCAGAGGCTCCGGCGCCCGCGGAAACTGCGACGAGGATGCCGAGTCCGAGAGCACTGCCCAGTTGGTGTGCAGTGTTGACCAATCCTGATGCGGCACCGGCATCCTCGGCCTCTACCCCGGAGATACCGGCAGAAGTCAGCGGAGCGAAAGCCAACCCCTGCCCGGCGCCGATCAATATCATCGGAAGTGCTATCGCAGTGAGATACGTGCTACCGGGATGGACCAGACTGAGCCACGCCATCCCGGCGAGGGTGACGGCAATGCCAACCGACAGAATTGCGGAATTTCCGAATCGTGGTGTCAGTCGCGGAATCAGCATCGCCACAGCAAAATTGACGATCGTCATCGGGAAGAAGGCGATGCCAGCTTGGAACGCGCTGAAGCCCATGACGCCTTGGAGTAGCTGAGGTCGTGAAGTAGAAAAATCCGATCATGGCGCCCAGATAGAGCATTCGGGCGGCGTACGCCCCGGATCGCTCCCGGCTGCGGAACAACCGCAGTGGCATGATCGGCTGCTCCGCTCTCGCTTCGTTGAGGAAGAGCAAGGTCAGTAGTATCGCCCCGGCCGCCAGTGTCGCAACAGTGATCGGTGAGGTCCACCCCGCTTCGGCCGAGTCGACGGTGCCGAAGACGAGTGCGGTCATGCCGAGTGTGGCGAGAACAGCGCCCGCCACATCGAAACGTCCGGAGTTGGGTTCGGTTTCCGGAATGAACCGGGGAGCGAGCGCGATCATCGCGATTCCGATCGGAACGTTGATGAAAAAGCCTGCGCGCCATGACACCCAGTCGGCAAAGGCGCCGCCGATCACGAGGCCGAGGCTGGCGCCTATTCCCGCCGCAGCGCCGTACCAGGCAACAGCGCGCGTTCGCTCCGGCCCGGGCGGGAAACTGGCGGTCAGTAGTGACAGCGACGCCGGGGCCACCACTGCGGCTCCGACGCCTTGGAGAGCGCGCGCCGCGATGAGCCACCAACCGTTCGGCGCGACCCCGACGAGAAACGACGCAATCGCGAAAATTGCTAGACCGGAGACGAATACGCGACGACGGCCGAAGATATCCCCGAGACGAGCGCCCAGCAGGAGAAGGCCGCCGAACACCAGGGTGTAGGCGTCCTGGACCCAGGACAACCCGGTTGCCGAGTAACCCAAGCTGCTTTGGATGCTGGGTAGCCCGGTGAAGATGATCGAATTGTCGAGCAGGATCATGAAATAGCTGATCAGAATGATCGCCAGGATCGCGGTGGAATTGATGCGACCGGCAACGGGACGGTTGGCAGTGTGGGTCACGCGCTTCTTCTTCGCAAGTGGTGGACGTTCGCAAGTGATGGATTACGGGCGGACGAGGACCTTCAACGATTCACGGGAGTCCATGGCTCGATAGCCTTCCGCTACGTCGTCGAGCCCGACGGTGTGGTCGAAGACCTTGCCCGGCTCGATCTTTCCGTCGAGCACATCCGGCATCAGCTCTTCAATGTACGCGCGCACCGGAGCCGGTCCACCGGTGAGCGTGATGTTGGGTCCGAAGAGCGTCCCGAATCCGATTGGGGCTTCTTCGTATTGGGGTACTCCGACTCGGCTGATGACGCCGCCCGGTCGGACAACTCCGAGTGACTGCTCGTAGGCAGGCATGTGACCTACCGCTTCGAGGACGACATGAGTGCCGTCGCCTCCGGTCAGTTCGCGGACTTTCTCGATGCCCTCGTCCCCACGTTCGGCAACTACATCGGTGGCTCCGAACTCGAGACCGAGATCCGTGCGGGTCTTGTGGCGCCCCATGAGGATGATGCGCTCGGCGCCGAGGCGTTTGGCGGAGAGCACTGCCATCAGCCCCACGGCTCCATCGCCGATGACCGTGACCGTCGTGCGTTGGTTGACGCCACCCTTGACCGCCGCGTGATAGCCGGTGCCGAAGACGTCGGAGAGCGTGAGCAGTGACGGCAGGAGTTCGGAATCCTCACCGACCGGCGCCTTGACCAGGGTGCCGTCTGCCAACGGCACTCGGATGGCCTCCGCCTGCCCGCCTCCGATCCCGTTTCCGGCCCAGAAGCCGCCGTGTCGGCAGGACGTCTGCAAGCCTTCGCGGCAGAAGTCGCAGGTCCCGTCTGACCAGGCGAATGGGGCGATGACGAAGTCGCCCTTCTTCAACGTGGACACCTCGCGACCGGTCTCTTCGACCACTCCGACAAATTCGTGGCCCATCGGGGAACCACCGGGTGTTGCCGGCATGTTGTGGTAAGGGTGCAGGTCAGAGCCGCAAACGCAGGCCCTGACGACCCGCACGATCACGTCCGTCGGCTGCTGCAGTACCGGATCGGGCACGGTCTCGACCCGAACGTCTCCGGCGCCGTACATGATGGTTGCTCGCATGGTGTCCCCTCTTGCTTCTGGTGTCGCGTGCTTGGAAGTCGACGTTTCTGCGTGAACCGGTCGACTGCAATCAGTCAACGCGGCGCCTCGCGGGCGCGGGAGTGTCTGTTGTTCCAGGTAACGGCAGTACCTCCCTCGGTCTTCGCCGCTCGAGTAACGTGAACTGCATGGACAACCGAGCCGAGATCCGCGAATTCCTCAGCTCCCGTCGTGCTCGCATCACACCCGAGCAGGCAGGGCTCCCGGCTTACGGCGGAAACCGTCGCGTCAAGGGGTTGCGCCGTGAGGAAGTCGCTCTGCTCGCCGGTGTGAGCATCGACTACTACGTGCGCATGGAACGCGGAAATTTGGCGGGAGCGTCGGACTCGGTGCTCGAAAGTCTTTCCCGAGCACTGCAACTCGACGAAGCCGAAACTGCCCATTTGTACGACCTCGCGAAGGCCGCCAGTGCAGGCGCACCGAGTAGAAAGCGGCCCGCCCCCAAGGGCGTGAGCCCGGCGATTCAGCAGATACTCGACGCCATCACCGACGCGCCGGCGTGGGTACGCAATGCCAGGCACGACATGCTGGCGGCCAATCGCATGGCGCGCGCGTTGTATTCGCCAGTCTTGGCTGATCCGCGTAGGCCGGCGAACAACGCCCGCTTCGTGTACCTGGACCCGGCGTCGCAGGACTTCTTCGTAGATTGGGAACGCGCGGCAGACGACATCGCCGCGATGCTCCGCTCGGAAGCGGGACGCAATCCCCATGACAAGGCGCTGACCGAGCTCATCGGTGAACTTGCCACTCGCAGTGAGGTATTCCGCACCCGGTGGGCGAAGCACAATGTGCGCTTTCATCGGACGGGATTCAAGAAGGTTCGTCACCCCGTCGTCGGCGACCTGGAGCTGAACTTCGAGGCGATGGAACTGCCGTCCAATCCCGGGCTGACGCTGCTGGTCTACACCGCGGCGCCGGGGACGCCCACGGCTGACGCACTCAAACTCTTGGCGAGTTGGGCGGCAACCCAGGATCAGTTGGATCCGGCGAACGACAGCGAAGCGGCGCTCTGAGTTCGGTCGGCAAGTAGACCTGTCGATCAGCTCAGATGCGTTACCGCCCAGGCCACCTGGTCTCCACCCCGTCGCTTGGCTCGATACATCGCGTTGTCGGCGTCGGCAAGTATCCGATCGATGGTTCCTGAAGCGTCCGGGATTGTCGAGGACAGCCACACGCTGGCTCCGACGCTCACGGAAATCGACTGCCGACCGGCGGGCCGCGATATCGAATTGTGAATGTCCACCACGGTTTGTTCGATGCGACGTGGCTCCACGGGCATGAGAATCACGAACTCGTCGCCGCCTGTCCGGGCAACCAGCCCGACCTCTCCGACCGCTGAGTTCAGACGCCGACCGACTGCCACCAGCATCCGATCACCTTCTGCGTGACCCAGTTTGTCGTTCACGCTCTTGAACGAATCGACATCGATCACCACCGCGAGGACAACGTGTCCTTGGAGTTCGCCGACACCGAACAGCTGTTGCCAGACGTTGTGCAGCCCACGTCGGTTCAGAGCAGCGGTGAGTGGATCGCGCCAAGAGTGTCGTGCATCGTCGGTCAGGTACAAGACGAGGAAATGCACGGTCATCGCGGCGGACGCGATAACACACCCGATGACGAATCCAGTGGACACCGACAGCGAAGAATCGGTATCCGGATCGGTTACAGCGCGAATTGTCAGTAGGGCAACGACGAACAGCGCGCCGACGATCTGTGCCGTGACTATTCGAGGGCTGTGGAATACCGACGAATAGTTCGCGACGACCACGAACAGAACGGCGCCGGTCAACGCCAGGAAGCTCGAATGGATTCCGGCGAGAAGTATCAAGGACAAGCAGATATTGGTGAGCGAAATGAAACGAACGGATTGGTGGTGGCTCGGCCAGGACCGTCCGAGTGACCAGCGAATCATGCAGTAGAGCGCGATCATGCATGCTGCGCCCGCCGCGAGCCGTTCAGGGAGGTCGGTTGCGCCACCCTTCACGAATTGAGCCAGTACGGCGAGTGCCACGAACACGGCGCACCAAAAGGTGACGACCACTCTGGCTGTCCCCAACATCGATCGAGCAGCCAGAAACCGAGGGAACCATTCACCGTCGTAGGCAAGAGACCACCAGCGACGCAACAGTCCAGTTGTTTGACGAATGTTCTGCCCCAACCCCGCAGCGCCACTGACTCCCATGAAACCCCCTCCGAGATCTTGCGAAAATTCCCGGAAGATTCTTCGTCAAGATTTGATCCCCGAACAAGGTACCCGATAGTTGAACGATGGATTGATGCCTCGTGAGGTGTGGGCCGCTCTAAGGTGCGATCGGTGTGGTCAGGATCTTTCTGAGTGCCGGAAGATCCAGGGTTGCAGCAAGATCTGCAATCGTGACTCCCGACAGCGATGCGCGCCAGGCTTTTTCGGCGTCGGCCATGACTTTGGCAATTCCGCAGGCGGAACGGCACTGCTCCGGTGGAGCGGCGAGGATTCCTTGCTGTCGAATCTCCGTGCACCGGAACGCAGGTTCGGTGCCGTCAACGGCCTGGACGACGTCGAGAACGGTGATTTTCTCGGGAGCCCGGGTGAGGACGTACCCACCGTCTCGGCCCTCGGTCGGATTGACCAGACCGGCGTGCGCGAGCGCTCGCAGATGCTTCGCCAGGTATGTCTTCGACACCCCGTGAAGTTCGGCGAGTCTGGCTGTGGGTACCGGCGCCTCGGCCTGGCTGAGAACCACACAGCAGTGGAGTGACCACTCCACGCCTCCGGAAAGCTTCATGGTTGAACTCTATCGACGTGGTGGAACGTGATGGGGGTCGGACGTCGCTCGAGTGGTCGACGTCAGGCCTTCTCGGCAAGCCACGCGTCGTACGTTGTCGGCGCAATCCATGCGTCGGCGCCGGGTGTCGGGGTGAGTGCCGAGTTGTCGAGTTTCGCGCCGAAGTACCCGGCCTCGGGATCGGAAATCACCGAGCGCTTGTCGCCGGTGACGACGAACAGGCGCCGGACCAGTTCGTCGATGCCCAGTGGTTCGGGCCCGGCGATCTCGACCGTGCCGTTACGCGGCGCACCGGTCACTACCTCGGCGACGTGAGAAACGACGTCCCGTGATGCGATGGGCTGCAGATGTGCCTGTGTTGCATGGACCGTGCCGTCGGTGGTTCCGGCGTCGGCGATTCCGGCGACGAACTCGAAGAACTGGGTCGATCGGACGATCGTGTATGGGGTCGGGCCGGCTTTGACCAGGTCTTCCTGGGCGATTTTGGCTCGCATGTACCCGGAATCGGGCAGTCGATCGGCGCCGACGATGGACAGGATGACGTGGTGACCGACGCCCGCCTTCTCTTCTGCGGCGAGGATATGGCTGGTTCCGTCACGGAAGAAGGCCAAGACGTCTTCGTCCGACCACGACGGAGAATTGGTCAGATCCACGACGACGTCGGCACCATCGACTGCTTCGGCGATTCCTGCGCCGGTGGTGATGTCGATCCCGTCTGCCCGACCGAGCGCCTTCACGTCGTGCCCGGCGTCAGCGAGCTCGGCGGCGACCTGGCTTCCGATCAGTCCGCTTCCGAAAATGACGATCTTCATGATTTTCTCCTTTACTCGGATAAGTTATGTCCAAGTATACTCGGACACAACTTATCCAAGTCAAGGGTTGTCTGATCAGCCGAAGAGTTCGGCTGCGAGTGCTTCGTAGGTCGCGAGCGGATCACCCTCGGCGGGAAGTGCTTGGATCGCAACGTGATCGGCACCTGCCGCGACATGCTCCCGAAGTCGATCCGCGATGGACTTCGCGGTACCGCGCGCAACCAGAGCGTCGATGACGCGATCGTTTCCTTCGTTCGCCAACTCTTCGGGCGCAAAACCGAGGCGCTCGAGATTGCTCGTGTAGTTGCGCAGATACAGATACGGGTTGGCGACGGCGGGGCGACCGATTGCTCTGGCCTTCTCCGGATCGGTTTCCAGAACAACCTTGTGCTCAGGGGCAAGAATCTTCGAAGGGCCGAGGATTTCACGAGCTTCGGCGGTGTGTTCGGGGATGGTCAGGTACGGATGCGCGCCGGCAGCGCGATCTGCGGACAGTTTCAACACCTTCGGTCCCAGTGCGGCGAGGACGCGCCGCGATTCCGGGACCTGGGCCTCGTCGAGTTCGTCGAGGTACGACACGAGCGAGGCGTACGGCTTGGTGTAGTCGCCGGTCGCCTCCGGATGTCCGACGCCTACACCGAGCAGGAATCGCCCCGGATGCGCGGCTTCGAGTCGGTGATAGGACTCCGCTACCTCAGCTGCAGGTGAGGACCAGATGTTGACGATTCCGGTCGCCACGGTGATGTGCTCGGTCGCGTCGAGAAGTTTCTCGGCGATCCGTAGATCGGCGCGTGGTGAGCCGCCGATCCAGATGGTGCCGAAACCGAGTTTCTCGATCGCTGTTCCCAGTTCGGGCGGCAAACCAGCCGCTCCTCGCCAGATTCCGTAGGTGCCCAGGTCAGGTGTTTTCGTAGTCTCCGTCACAGCGGGTGCAACTCGGCTGCTGCCGGGATCTATTCCTTCCGTCGTCATTTGCCCGGCGCGCGGTAGTCGGTCGGTCGCTTGACTGCCTCGTCGATCTGCTCCGGCGTGAGCAGCGTGATCGACTCCGAGCGTGCTGCACCTGCCGCAGCCGTGCGAATGCTCAATGCGGCTGCCGCGACGTCGTCCGGCAGGTTGCCGATGACGAACATGTCGTGACCGCCCAGCGCGAAGTGGCAGGATTCGACTGTGCCACCGATGCTTTCGACCATTCGCGTTATCGCGTCGCGCCGCGCAGTGCCTCCCTCCTGCTGTAGACCGGCGGCGCCGGAGGGTGAGTACGTCACTTGCCAGAGGTATTTCGGCATTTCCACTCCTTGCTCGGGATGGGTACTTCGATCGTGTACCCGTAGGGCGCTCGGTGGCAATGGGTAGGGGACAATCACGGCATGGTTGGAACTCCGGTGATCGTGACTATCGTGTCCGTGTGTGTGGGTTTTGTGATCTTCATGCTGGCTGCCAGTGGTGCACGCGGAAAGTGGGACCGTCGCCTCGTGATCGCGTTGTTCGTCGGCGCGGTGGTGTGCCTGACCGTCGTACCGGTATCCGTCGCGCTCAGTGCCGGAGTTTGAAACACGGAGTGTCAAAACGCTCGAGTGCCGCTTAGTCTGAATCGATGGCAGATATTCGGGTAGGTATCTCCGGGTGGACGTATCCCGCGTGGCGCGGAGATTTCTATCCGAAAGGTCTTGCTCACCGCAAAGAATTATCTTATGCCGCAGAGAGATTGACGTCGATCGAGATCAACGGCTCGTTCTATGCCCTGCAGAAGCCGGAAAGCTACACCAAATGGCGCAGTGAAACTCCCGAAGATTTTGTGTTCGCGATCAAGGGCGGCCGGTACATCACGCACATGAAACGACTGCTCGACGCCCGTGACGGACTCGCCAACTTTTTCGCCGCCGGAACACTCGCCCTCGGTCCCAAGCTCGGACCGATCCTGTGGCAACTACCTCCGACGCTGCAGTTCGAACCGCAGCGGTTGACCGACTTCTTCGACGGTCTTCCCCGCACCACCCAGGCTGCAGCCGATCTGGCAGCACAGCACGACGACAAGCTCACCGAAGACCGAGTGTTCGCCCAGACCGAGAGGGATGTGCCGATTCGCTACGCGGTGGAAGCGCGGCACGCCAGCTTCGAGACCGACGAAGCCGTGGACCTGATGCGCGAGCACTCCATCGGTTTTGTCGTCGCAGACACCGCCGGCAGATATCCCCGCATCACCACTCCGACTACCGATTTTGTCTACGTGCGGATGCACGGGGACAAGGAACTGTATGCGAGTGGGTACACCGACGAAGCTCTGGACAAGTGGTCCAAGCGCTTTCGGGATTGGATGGACGAAGGCCTCGACGTGTACGTCTACTTCGACAACGACATGAAAGGCTTTGCGCCGCACAACGCAATGTCCTTGTTGGAGCGGCTGCGCTGACGGATCGCCTGGCCTGTCGGTGGGATGTGGAAGGCTTCCGCATGAACGCGAGGACCGAGGAGATACCACGATGACGCCAGAACAGCGGACGCCAGAACAGCGGACGCCGGAACAGCGGACGCCGGAACAGCGGACGCCAGAACAGAGCTGGCCGACGCATTGGCCGAAGGTCGCCCGTGACATCGCCGATGCCACGGCCGACGCACTCGCCGCGGTGCGGGCGGCAAATCGTGACGGACTGCTCGTGGCTGTCGAGGAACTGCGCGGGCTCTCGTTCGAGCAGGTCAGCTCGGTTCACGCGGCGATCGTGCGCGAATTGCTCGAGGACACGCATCCGGACGGCTTGTCCAGCGAGGACGTGCAGGATGCGCTCACTGTTTGCGCCAAGTCCACAATCGTGTGGCTGCCGGATCTGGACGTGCAGGCGCTCGCTGCGGTCTACACCGGGGCGCTCGGGATTTCGGATCTGGAGGACGATTCGTTCCGCATCGGGCACGGCGCGTACCTGCGTTCGGCGGTTCTGGTCATCGGGAGTTTGTCGACCGGAGTGAAGAAAGCTCAGAGCGCGTACGTCATTCGCGCAATCGACGAAATCGCACGTGCTCAGACCATCGAGATGCCCTGAGCGTCAGCTCGTAAATCGAATTAGGCTGAGGTCATGTCCAAGATCGCCAGCGCAGATCGTGTTTCGTTTGCCGAACTCCTCGAGTTCATCAGGCCGCGCCATCGGGCCACGTTCGTCACGGTGAAGAAATCCGGCGAGTTGCAGATCTCGCCGGTGACGTGCGGAGTCGACGACGAGGGCCGGATCGTCATCTCCACGTACCCGGAACGGGCCAAGGCCGCGAACGTTCGCCGCACCCCGGCGGTGTCTCTGTGCATCCACTCCGACGAGTGGAACGGTCCGTACGTCCAGGTGAACGGAACCGCGGAGTTGATCGACCTCCCGGACTCGGTGGAACCGTTGGTCGACTACTACCGATCCATCGCCGGTGATCATCCCGACTGGGACGAGTACCGCGAAGCCATGCGCAAGCAGGGTAAGAGCCTGATCCGCGTCACCGTCGACTCCTGGGGTCCGATCGCAACAGGCGGGTTTCCGCCCGGACGCTGACGCTATCGAGCAGGTGGCGAGAGTTCGACTACGTGCGCATCTCTGGCGGCCAGCGGTTCTTTGCAGTGTGCGCACACAACTTGGGCGTGCAGGATCTCACCGCAACGATGCTCGACGACGGTAGGCGGCGGACCCGTCGTCGCAAAGGTATCTCCCCATTCCATGAGTGCCATCAGGATCGGGTAGAGCGCCTTCCCTGATTCGGTGGCGACGTATTCGTAGCGCGGTGGATGGTCTTCGTAGCGACGCCTCGTGAGGACGTCGGCCTCGACGAGGGTGCGCAGACGCGCGGCGAGGATGTCGCGGCTCGCACCCGTGCCCGCGGCAATCTCGTCGAACCGTCGTTGCCCGAGGACGATTTCTCGGAGCACCAACAGTGACCACTTCTCGCCGACGACCTCCAAGGCGTTGGCGATGGAGCAGTTGCGTCCTTTTGTCGCCGTCATCTCTGGGCCCCCGTTAGTTGGAGAAGTTAGTTGGGAATTCCAACTTAGCACTTGACGGTATGTATTCGAGGGCGGAAGGTAGGTCGAGAAATTCAACGGAGCAGATGAGGGGTCGTCATGACGGAATTGAATCTCGAGGCAGCAAGCGGATTTGTCAGCGCTGCCGGATTGCAACTGGACGAGGTGTCCGGCACGAAGGTCGTCGGGCACATCGATCTGTCCGAGGCGCATCACACGCCGTGGGGTGTCGTCCACGGAGGTGTCTACACGACCGCCGTCGAGTCGGCCGCGAGCATCGGAGCCAGCACTGCAGTGGCGGATCGTGGCGAATTCGCCGTCGGCGTCCACAACGGAACGGATTTCCTGCGGGCGCGTACGGGTGGGCGCGTGGACGTCGTGGCTGTGCCGATTCAGCAGGGACGCGTTCAGCAGTTGTGGTCGGTGGTCATCACCGATCCGGAATCGGGCAAAGAGGTGGCTCGCGGTCAGGTGCGATTGCAGAACGTACCGCTGCCGAAGTAGGTCAGTCCCAGATTCCAGAGTCGATGTTGCGTGAGATTCGTTTGAGCAGTGCCGTCAACTGGGCGCGTTCGTCCTCGTCGAGTCCGGTCAGTACTTGACGGTCTCGCTCGACGCGTCGGGGAAACTCTGCCTCGACCAATGCGCGACCGGCATCGGTGAGTTGAAGCAGAACCACCCGTCCGTCGTGTTCGAAACGCTGACGCTCGACAAAACCCAGCTTGGCCAGACGGTCTGCGTGTTTTGTGGTGGCGGCGCCGCTGACCATCGTGACGGCGGTGACTTCGCTCGCTCGCAGGGGACGGTCACTGCGAGCGAGTGCGCTCATCACGTCGAATTCGGCGCGAGAGACCCCGCTGGACGCCAGGGCGCGATCGAGCTGGTGAAGAGACTGCGCGTTGATGCGGGCGATCCGGCCCATCACTTCGACGGGAGCGGTGTCGAACTCCGGGTAGGCGCGCTTCCATTCGCGACGGACTTTGTCGATGAAGTCGTCTTCGGATCTGTCAGTCGCACCCATGGCCCCATCTTAGCGACAGAATTCACATTACTTCACAAGTAATTTACTGGTGAAATAAATGTATGCTGAGTCGGTGACCCGAACCGAAACCGCAGCCAGGACGCCCAGCCGTCTCACTCATTCGAGTGAGGCCATTGCACATACGGTCTCCGGGGCGACGTGGCGAGCGGCTTTTCGCGTCGGATCCGCCGACGCGACCATCGCCCCCGCGATCAGGGTCGGGCTCGCCACCGCCGTAGTCCTCGTGGTCGGCGGACTGCTCGGGCATCGGGAGTTGGCCGGCTTCGCGGCCTTGGGCGCGCTGTGCGCCGCGTTCGGTAGGTACGAGCCGTATCCCCGGTTGGCGGGCAAGCTGGCGATGGTCGGTGCCGCATTGGTGGCTTCCATCGCTTTCGGCAGCGCAATGGGTGTTGTGGGCGTTCCGATGTGGTTGCAGATCGGCATCCTGTCGTTGCTGGCCGGTGCGTCGTACTGCTTCATGTCGGGCTTCCGGATCACCGGACCAGGGCCCGTCATCCTCGTCTTCGCGGCGACCGGTGCAGCCGGATATGCCTCCAGTGTCGATGATCTGGCGAGGCTGGTGACTGCCGGTGCGCTCGGAGTTGTGGTCGGTTGGGTGGCCGCGATGCTCCCAGCGCTCGTACTGCCGATGGGGCCTGCCCGTCTGGCAGTTGCTCGTGCAGTCTCCGCGGTGGGGCGTCTCGAACAGTCCGGCACAGACGCAGTGGAACCGGCGCTCGGATCGATTGCCAACGCCCGCTTGGTCATTGCGTCGAGCGGTCGGATCAAGTCGACCGTCGATCACGGACGCGAACTGGTGGCAGTGCTCGACGAAGCAGAAGCGGCAGTACAGCAATGGCAGTTGCACGGCGACGCGACTTTGATCCGGAGTATTGCTCAGCACGAGAAGGAACTTCGGAAGCTCAAGCGCTCCAGCATGATCGAACACGACCTCGCGCCGGCGCCCACGCTTGCCGCACCCGAGGGCTATTTTCTCGAAGGATTGCGCCGACTGTATTCGCGCCCGGTGCGGATGAATGCTCTCCGCATCGTGGCGGCCTCGGCTCTGGCCGGTTGGCTCGCGGCAGGAGCCGGGTTGGAGCATCCGCTGTGGGCGTCGATGGGTGCCATCGCCGCGATGCAGGGACTGAACTACAAGCAGACCGTCCAGCGCGGGATTCAGCGGTTGGTGGGAAATGTCGGTGGCGCCGTCGTGGCCGCTGGGCTCATCGCATTGACACTCGGCTACTGGCAAGCCGTTGCCGTGATCGTGATTCTGCAGACTGCTGCGGAGCTGCTCGTCATCAAGAACTATGCGCTGACGTCACTCGCCGTCACTCCGATGGCACTGCTTCTCATCGGTTTCAGTGCCCCGATCGGGACCGAAGCGGCAGTGGCTCGCGTCGCGGACACTCTCATCGGCGTGGTGATCGGTATCGTCGTCGCTGCTGTCACGATCAGTCGATCGGATCGCCACCACGTCACCGTGTAACCGGTACTGCTGTGTTTCCGGTACTGCGTAGGCTCCTGCAGGTGGAGGACAGCACGCCGATCGACGGCCGGAAACTGCGTTACCAGCATCGCCGTGCCGAATTGCTCGAGCAGGTAACCGCGTATGTCACGGCGAACGGCGTCGGTGAACTGTCCATGCGGCCGTTGGCCAAGGACCTGGGGATCAGCCATGCGACACTCATCCACCATTTCGGTTCGAAGGAACAACTACTCACTGAAGTAGTCGCAACCCTGCGAGACAGCTCTTCTCTCGACATCTCTTCCGGGACCGACATCGTCGAGATGTTGACGAGTTACTGGAATGGGCGCACATCAGCGGAATCGTTGCCGAGCTTTCGGTTGATGTTCGAGATCTACGGACAGGCGTTGTTGCATCCGGAGCGGTATCGCGAGTTTCTCGATCATGTGGTGGGGGACTGGTTGGGTGGTTTGACGGAAGCGGCGCTCGCGCATGGATGTCCGCCCGATCGCGCTGATCGCTACGCGACGATCGTGTTGGCGCAGATTCGGGGGTTGACGCTCGATCTCGTGACGACCGGTGATCGCGTCAGAATCGACGCGGCGTTTGCCGAATTCGCGGCCGCGATGGGCGCTCTGGTCAGCTCGTGGAAGGCGATCTGACGGTCCGATTGCCGTGACGCTTCAGGCGATCTGCTCGAACAGGGACACGATGATCCCTTCCGGCCCACGCACGTAGGCCATGCGCACGCTGTTCTCGTACTCGCCGATCCCGCCGATGAGCCCGTAACCATCCGCAGCCACCGCGTCGACCGCCGCCTGGAGATCGCCCACCTCGAAAGACACGTTGCGCAGACCGATCTCGTTGGCCATCGGAGCAGGCGATCCGGGTACGTGGTCGGGCCTGACGAAGGACGAGAGCTCGAGCCGTGACCCTTCGCCCGGAGGGCGCAGCATGGCGATTTCACACTTTGCTCCAGGGATACCGCAGACGGTTTCCACGAACTCGCCCTCCACGGATCCGGTGCCCTCCACCTCGAGACCCAGAACGACGAAGAACGCCGTCGCTGATTCGAGGTCCGCGACGGTGATGCCGATGTGGTCGAAACGCTGTACGTGTGCCATGGACACATCCTCCTACTGTTTCTTCGTGCCGGTTCGATACTGGGTCGGAGTCGGGGCCGGGATCTCGACATGTACGTGTCGCAAAGCTGCAAGATTTTGCTTGACCGATCGGTTAAACAAAATCTACGATAACGTCCAACGAGGTCGCCCACCGCACGAACCGGAGTCGTCAGACGTGAAATTCCAGTCGAAGTCGTTTGCCCGCATATCCATCGCAGCCCTCTGTGCTGCAACGATCGGCTCCGCCGTTGCTGCGCCCATCGCGTCCGCGCAGGCGCCGAGCGCGTCGCAAGCCACCGGCACTGTGGTGTCGAGTGAGCCGCTACCGAAGGATCTGTGGATTCCGGGTACCGCCGACGCCAAGCGATTCACGTACTGGACCATCGGTTCCAACGGCGGGCCCGCGCTGAGCAGTGGCGCGTACTACGTCCCGGCCGGCCCGGCACCGGAAGGTGGTTGGCCCGTCATCGCCTGGGCGCACGGCACCACCGGACTCGACGATTTCTGTGCCCCTTCGCTGGTCGGTCCCGGCCTGCCCGAACGTGACTACCCGTACCTGGGGCGCTGGCTCTCGGAGGGCTACGCCGTCGTCGCCACCGACTACGTCGGTCTGGGTACACCAGGGCTGATGCCGTACCTCGACGGAAAGGTGGAGGCGCACAGCGTAGTCGACTCGGTCAAGGCGGCCCGGGTCATCGACTCCTCCATCTCGAATCGTTGGGCAGTGGTCGGACAGTCGCAGGGCGGCGGTGCGGCCATCACGACGGCCCGCTACGCAACCGAGTACGGAGGGGATTCGCTCGACTACCGCGGTGGCGTGGGTACCGGAGTGCCGGCCAACATCGAGTTGACCCTCCTGCCTGCCGGTCCGGGCTTCCCTCCCATCGCCCTCGGCGGCGGGTTGACGTCGTACGCGCTCTACATCCTCGCGGGCTTGCGGGAAGCGCACCCCGAGATCGACTTGAATTCCTACCTGAACGACTTGGGAAGGGAAAAGGTCGACTCGGCCGAAAAGCTCTGCGCCGCAGACCTGGACGAGGCATCCAAGGATCTGGTCCTCGGTGACATCTTCTCCCGCCCGCTCAGTCAGATCCCGAACTTCCAGGGTCTGCTGAACGATTACATGGGTGTACCGACCAGTGGATACGACCGCCCTATCTTTATCGGCCAGGGCCTGCTTGACGTGGATGTCCCTGCGCCGTCTGCACTTTCGCTGGTTGCAGCGTTGGTCGCCAACGGTGAACCGGTCACGTTCAAGACCTACAACACCGATCACAGCGGCGCTTTGGTCGAATCGCAGGCCGACACGATTCCGTTCGTCGCGAACCTGTTCCGCTAGGCATACCGAGAATCCAGATCATCCGCGGGGTCGCTGTCGCACAAGTGCGACAGCGACCCCGCGGTCATTTCTGTGACTCTTTGATTGCGTCCAGCCGCACCTCTAGACCGTCGAGGACACGGTCGAGTGTGTAGCGATAGTGTTCTGCCCGTGTTGCTTCCGCAGCATCCGGTGGACCGGCAAATTTCCCGATCAGTGTCTCCATCGATGAACGGGGATCTGAGGGTCCGTCGTTGCTCAGGCGTTCCAGCATCGCGCTGTGATCGGGTGAAGGCTGTCCGCTGGGAATGCGCCTGGCGTCGTTCATGGCAATCAGTGTGGTTGTCGAAGTGAAGGCGACGGTGTAGGCCTGAGCGGCTTCTTCCCCGAACCCGGCGGCGGTCAGTGAAGCCAATCCGGCCTCCATGAGTTCCCGGCTGCGCTGGGTGGCAACTCCGTTCATCAGCAGCCACTGTGCCGCGCCTGGACACTCGATCAAGGCCTCTCGCATCTGCAAGAGCAGATGCGTCAGCCATTGACGCCAATCTTCTTGTGCGGATGGCACGTTCACGGCCGACACCGCACTGTCGACCACCGCAGCCGAGAGTGCGTCCCGATCTCCGACGAGTCGATAGACGACGGAGAACGACGTATCGAGTTCGCTGAGCAGCTGCCGCAGCGACCAGCCCTCGACTCCGTGCTCGCGACTGAGCCCGAGCGCCACGGTCAGCACGGCGTCCGCAGTGATCCCGGTGTTGTAACTCCGGCGGCGCTGTGATTTCGCGGCGGACTTCTTGTCAGGTGATGGCGCAGTCATGGTCCGACCGAGCTTAGCGGCGTCGGATCGGGTCGCGTAGTCGACGCAACCGATTGACGGATGAACTTAGGTGAGGTTTACTTGCCAAATCCGAGCAGTGCTCCGATTTGTATCGAACCCCCGATTTTTCGAAGCTGAAGGACATTATGAAGTTGAAAACGCGACCCGGTTACCTATCGAGGCTGGGAGCTTCGCTGCTGGTCAGTGTCGTTGCCCTGACTGCGGCCGCCTGTAGCTCGAGTGAGGCGGGACCGACGACGGAACCTGCCGAGGGAACGCGTGTTGTGTCCCACGAATTCGGTGAGACGTCGGTTCCAGGCGACCTCGGGCGAATTGTTTCCCTCGACGAATACGCCGCACTCGGTCTCCTTGCCGTCGGCATCACCCCTGACGTGGTCTTCACGTCGTGGGGATCGGAGATCGGCCAGGACATCTTGGCGTCAGCGGGTACCGAGGTGGTCACGGTGCCGCCGCTCGGTGCACCCCCGATCGAGCAGGTCCTCGCCCAGGATCCTGGACTGGTCATCTTCACGTCGATGGGCGATCGGAGCTACTACGACTCCCTCGCGTCGACCGTCCCAACAGTGCCGGTCCCGGCCGTCACAACTCCGTGGCGTGAGAATCTTGCCTTCTTCGGACGCGCTTTTGATCGTCGGTCGGTTGCCGACAAGTTGACTGTCGCTTTGGAAGGCAAGATCGCTGACGTCTCTGCTCGGTCCGGTGGTGAAGCGAACACCGTGTCGGTGTTGATGAGCAGTTCTGGAATCCTTGCCACCACCACCGAGCAGGCGCCGCCATCGTTGCTGTTGGCGGAGAGCGGCTTCGGGCGTCCGGAATCCCAGCGAGCGAATGCCGCTGGAGGACTGCCGTATGCGCCCCTGTCCGACGAGGCGATCCCGGCGCAGGATGCTCGGATCGTAGCCGTGTTCGACGAGGGCGTGTACGAGTTCGGCAAGGTTGCCGGTGTTCCCGGGTTCTCGAGTCTTTCAGCGGTGCAGGAGAACCGAGTGGCCAAGGTCAACGGAGACATGTGGCTCGCCACTCATCCCTTCGCCACTTTCTGGATGATCGAGGACATGGATGCCATGGCTGCCGGCAATCTGACCGGCGCCGGAACCGAAGCTGTTGCCGCGACGCGCTATCAGGAATTCACGGCGCTGACGGCATGAGTTCGAGTGCGTTGAGTCGGCGCCTGGCTCTGCGATGGGGAGCGGTGACTCTCGGCTCTGCGGCTGTGGGTTCTGTGGCTTTGGGTTCTGTGGCACTGAGTGCGTGCAGCCGTGGCTCGGCGAACGAAACCAGTTCTGAGATTTCACCGTTCGACGACGAAGTACGTGCTGCCGAACAGGCGAGATTTCGTAGCGGGCACACAGTCCAACGGAATCTGACAGCTGCACCCGCTCTGGTGAGTCTGGGCGCCAGAGGGGTGGACACATGGTCGTACGGTGCAGAAGCGGTGGGTCCGGAGATTCGAATCTCCAAGGGAGACCGGCTCAACGTTCGGTTGCAGAACGACCTTCCGGCGGAGACCTCGGTGCACTGGCACGGCATTGCGATCCGCAACGACATGGACGGTGTCCCACCGGTCACCCAGGAACGAATCCGACCAGGTGCAGAGTTCACCTACGACTTCGTGGCCCCGGATCACGGAACATATTGGTACCACTCCCATTCAGGATTGCAGGCCGATCGAGGGCTATTCGGTGCACTCGTGGTCGAGGACCCGAACGACCGGACCGGAGCCGACGAGGACGTCGTCATCGTGATCGACGACTGGCTCGACGGGCTGGGAACAACCCCGGATGCAGTGCTTCGCGCATTGTCACCGGACGTGCAGGGAGGACACCATGGGCACGGCGGAGCTCCACCGGAAGTCGATGATGCAGAGATTGATTCTGCCGCAGAATTTCTCGCCAGCGGTCACGGTAATTCCGAGGCGCTCGGTGGAATGGCAACGCACATCACGTATCCACTGCACCTGATCAACGGACGGCCTGTGGAAGATCCCTTCGTCGTCAGTGCAGCGGCCGGAACACGGCTTCGATTGCGGGTGATCAGTGCCGGGGCGGAGACTCCGTACCGTTTCTCGGTCGCCGGGCACGAGTTGACCGTTGTCAGTGCTGACGGGCAGGACATCGCCTACACAGCCGGAGACGAGATTCTGATCGCACCCGCGCAGCGATACGACGTATTGGTGACGGTGCAGTCCGGTTCGTGGCCTATCGCCGCGAAGGTGGAAGGGAAGCCAGGTGGCGCCGCGTGCTTGCTTCGGACACCGGATTCGGTTGCGAGCGTCGACCTGACTTCTCCTGCAGTGCTGTCAGGGTCCGGCGGCCGACTCGTTCTGGAACCGACGCTTCGGCCGTCGGGCGCGTGGGAACAGCGGGTACCGGATCGTGAGTATTCGGTTGATCTCATCCAGGCCGGGGATCGATACGTCTGGGGAATGGCGGGCACCGATGTGGGTCGGTTGATCATGAAGCAGGGCGAGCGAATACGAATCGTCATGAACAACAACACCGATATGTGGCATCCGATGCACACCCACGGGCACACCTTCTCGGTTCCCTCGTACGGCGGGCTTCGCCGAGACACCGTGATCGTGCTTCCGCGTGCACAATTGGCGATCGACTTCGACGCCGACAATCCAGGACGGTGGATGTTCCACTGTCACAACGCGTACCACTTCGAGGCCGGGATGACTGCCGACCTCCACTACGTTCGATGAGGAGAGCAGAATGTCAGTTCGCACCGGGTTGACCACATTGATCGCTGTTGCAGCGGTGTTCACGCTGACGTCGTGCGGAGGTGAATCACGGGGTTCCACCGAGCAAGCGCCGGTCGAGATCTCGGTGAAGAACCTTGCGTACTCTCCGAACTCCGTCACTGTGCACACAGGACAGACGGTCACGTGGATTTTCGAGGACCAGGGAATGCCGCACGATGTCGTGTTCGCCGAGTTGGGGATCAAGAGCGATCTCCAAGGAAGCGGAACCTACAGTCAGACCTTCGACAAAGCCGGAACGTTCACCTACACGTGCACACCACATCCGAACATGACCGGCACGATCATCGTCGAAGAGTGAGTAACTCGATGACAGTGAAGGAGACTGTGGCCTTCGAAGGCTCGCCTGGTCTGGTCGACCGAGACGCTTTGGGCCGCATGATCGCTCCCGTGAGAAATCGCCTGCTCCTGGGTGCGGGTTTGTCGGCGCTGTCGGTGCCGCTACGATTCCTGCCCTACGTTTCGGTGGTCGAGATCGCGCGGGTGCTCCTGACCGACTCGTCGTTGAACCTGGTCTGGCTGTGGGCCGCAATCGGTGCAGCGGGCACAATTCTCGGTTTTGTCGTCTACAACGCAGCGCTGACCGTGTGCCACACCGCCGACGCGCATTTCAAATACTCGATCCGCTCGCGTATCGCTCGGCATCTGTCCCGAGTTCCTCTGGGGTGGTTTGCAAATGGTGGCACCGGTGAAGTGAAGCAGGCGATGACCGACGATGTGAAGCGGATGCATCTTCTCGTCGCTCACCTTCCCGCCGACGTGGTGCCCGCGATCCTGTCGCCGATAGTGGCCCTGATCTATCTGGTGGCGATGGACTGGAAGTTCAGCCTGGTCCTGGTCGGCTACATCGGAGTGTGTCTCGCTCTTGCCGCGCCGTCGATGCGCAGAGCCTATCGAACGAACGTCGACTCCTGGAATCTTGCAATGTCGACATTGACCTCTGCGACAGTAGAACTGGGCGACGGTATCGAGGTTGTCAAGACGTACGGGAGTGGGAGTCGCGCATTCGCGCGCTACTCGAGCGCTGTCGATTCGATGGTTGCGGTGTGCGTGCGATGGATGTCGGGGATGGGAAGGCCGGTGGTCGCTATGTCGATCCTCCTCTCACCGGCGGTACTCATCGTGGTCATCACGGCGACGGGAACTGCAATGTTCTCCGGGGGTTGGATTACCCCGGTAGCTCTTGTTGCCTTTCTGGTCGTCGGAATCGGTGTTCCGTCGTCGGTTCTGCACATGGGAACGATGGCCAACCTCTACCGCGAAGGCCAACTGGGAGCGACTCACGTCGAGAGCATCCTCGGCGAACCAGAGCTGGCCGAACCTCAGGATGCAGTGCCTGCTCGCAGCACTTTGGTCGAATTCGACAGCGTCGGCTTCGAATACACCACTGGGCAGCGCGTCCTCGAGAACATCTCCTTCGAGATGCAACCGGGCACCGTGACCGCGATCGTTGGCCCCTCCGGCTCCGGAAAGACCACTTTGGCGCGTCTACTTCCGCGGTTCTGGGACGTGACGGACGGGTCTATTCGACTGGGCGGAAGCGATTTACGAGATCAGTCCAGTCGTGAAGTCTTGAGATCGATGGCCATCGTCTTCCAAGATGTTGTGCTCCTGCGGGACAGCGTGCGCGAGAATATTCGGCTCGGTCGACCGGATGCAACGGATCTGGAAGTGGAGACAGCGGCGAGGCGGGCGCAGATTCACGACGTGATCATGCGACTGCCGGACGGGTATGACACCGAGATCGGTGGTGGTTCGGGCAGTGAGTTGTCGGGTGGGGAGAAGCAGCGCCTGACCATCGCCCGCGCCATCCTTCAGAACCCGCCGATCGTCATCCTGGACGAGGCGACTTCGCAGGCCGATCCCCACAGTGAATCGGCCGTTCAACGCGCACTGGGCGAGATCAGTGCAGACGGCGGCACCCTGATGGTGATCGCTCATCGACTGCACACCGTCCGATACGCAGATCAGATACTCGTTCTCGACGCCGGACGGATCATGGAAAAGGGTACGCACGAACAGTTGTCGGCGCTCGGCGGAACCTACGCGCGGATGTGGGCGCTCCGGAACCCCCTCGTCGAAGACATCTCTCCGCGAAAGGCGCCGCAATGATTCGAGACCTGGACGAAATCCTCGGGCGCGACAATGGGATGCGAGGTCAGATAGCAGGTTTCACGCTCGCCGGGATACTCGAGGGTGTCGTCTTTGCACTGATGATTCCGATCCTGAAAGCGGTGGTTCGCGGCGATTACGACGCCGCAGTGCCGTGGGTTGTCACGGCTGCTCTCGTGGCGGTGGCCTGTGGCGCCGTACGGTGGATCGCCGAGAATCGGGCGTACCGCATCGGAATCGAGGGTTTTGCCGGTGGAATCATGCATCGCCTCGGTGAGCACTTGGTGCAGGTTCCGCTCGGGTGGTTCAGCAAGGCAAACCGTGGAGCGTTCACTCGCCTGGTCACCGAGGGCACGGCTATCTTGATGAGCATCCCGGGAATGATCATCGCGCAACTCGTCACCGTCACGGTGACTCCAGCGACAGTGGCGATCGCTGTCTTGTTTGTGGACTGGCGACTGTCTCTCGCGATGGTCGTCTTCGTTCCACTGGGGATTCGGGCTTACCGCAACGTGCAACGGGCGGTTGTTCCCGAATACGAGGCGATCGGCAAGAGCGAATCCGAGTTGGCATCGCGCGTCGTCGAATATGCACAGGCGCAGCAAGTTCTACGTTCGGCCGGTAAGAGTGGCGAAGGCTGGACTCGGTTGGACGAAGCTCTTGTGTCCAACCGGGACGCACACCTGCAGGAAATCGGATCGGTCGACAAGTATCTGCTGCGCTTCATGATCGTCGTTCAGGTTGCCTTTCTCACCGTCCTGGTTCTGGCGGCACTGCTGGTCACCACCGGGTCCATCGACACAGCAAGCGTGATCGTTGTTCTCGTGTTGGCCGTGAGGTTCGTGGAGCCGATGCAAATGCTCGCAGGATTCGGTGAAGGTATCTCACTGGCCCGGGTGTCGCTCGGATCTGTCCGAGAGATGATCGATGTACCGGTGCTGGCGGAGCCTGAGGTGCCGAAAGAGCTTACCTCGTATGATATTCGGTTCGATTCGGTCTCCTTCGGCTACGGCCCGGATCGCGTGATTCGTAACGTGAGCCTCGAATTCCCGGACTGCTCGGTCACTGCTCTGGTCGGTCCTTCCGGTTCCGGAAAGACAACTCTGGTTCGGCTGATCTCCAGATTCTGGGACGTCGACGAAGGTGCGGTATCCATCGGGGGAGCCGATGTTCGCGACATCGGAACGAGAGCATTGATGTCTCGGATATCGACTGTCTCACAGCAGGTTTACCTGTTCGACGGAACCATCCTGGAGAACGTTCGGTTGGCGAGACCGGATGCCACCGACTCGGAGGTCCGTCAAGCAGTGGTGGATTCCAGGCTAGGCGAAGTGATCGACCGTTTGCCGAGCGGTGAGGAGACCAGGGTAGGTGAAGGCGGATCACTGCTGTCCGGCGGTGAACGTCAGCGGGTCTCGATTGCGCGGGCATTCCTCAAGGACACTCCGATTGTTCTTCTCGATGAAGCGACTTCCGCCCTCGACGGAGAGAACGAAGTCGCCATCACCGAGGCAATTCACCGATTGGCCCGTGGTCGAACGGTGGTGATCATCGCTCATCGCCTGTCGACTATTCAGGGAGCAGATCGCATCGTCTACCTCGAAGCCGGAGGGGTGGAGGAGGTCGGTTCCCACGAAGACCTGATCGCGCGAGGTGGAAAGTACTCGGGTCTGTGGGCCGAGCGCAGTGGCGCGGAGGGATGGAGGATCGACCGAGCACTCGAGCCATGAGCAAACCGTGTGGTTTGATCGACGAATGGACGAAGCTGCTGCAGATCCAGTGAAACCGCCGCGCAAGCGCAGGTGGCCTCGTTGGGTCGCAGGCATTGCGGTGCTCGGAGCAGTTGTCTACGCGGGCTCGATCGTGTGGATCTCCGTGGCGTCGGCCGGACATACGTCAGACGCCGCCGATGCTCCCGACGCTCCGGTTGTGATCGTGCTGGGCGCGCAGATCAAGGACGGTAAGCCGATGGCTTTCCTGAAAGGGCGGCTGGACGCAGCAGTCGAACTGGTGGAAGCGGGAAAGGCTAAAGCGGTCCTGGTCTCCGGCGACGCGAACGGCGGCTCGGGTGACGAGATCGCGGCGATGACGAACTACCTGGTGGAGCAGGGAATAGATGAGCGTCGCATCGTGGGGGATCCGTACGGCCTCGACACCTATGACACCTGCTTTCGGGCCATACATACGTATGGGGTAACCAAGGCGTTGATCGTCACTCAGGGGTATCACGTGCCCCGCGCTGTTGCGTTGTGCCGAGACGTCGGCATCGACGCAGACGGTGTGAACAGCGATTGCGGGTGCGCAACTCCGACGCTGATCAAGAACGCCGCGCGGGAGTGGGTTCTTGCCAAGCCCAAGGCAGCGGTGGACATGCTCTGGAGTCGGGACGCAAAGGTGACGTCGCCGTCGGAGGACTCGGTCCAGGTGGCGCTGTCGATTCCCTGACGCGGGGTGAGTGCGCACGGTTTCTGTCGAGTGAACACACGCTCCGGAGAGTCGGAGCGTGTGTTCACTCGAGGTGAAGGGTGCTAGCTCGACAGTCAGATCAGTGCTGCGGCGGCGAATGCTCCCAGTGCGATCAATGCCGCGCCGGTGACGCTCTGCACGCGACGGTCCACGACGCACATGATCGAGAGGAATCCCGGCATCGAGCCACCACGCTTGGTGTGCACGATTGCCGCGAGGCTGGGCATGCAGCGGCCAAGGGATACGACCGTGAACAGCGCCGCCCCGAGAGCCGGTGAACCCGAAGCCATGACGCCGAGTGCCAGGAGGTAGTACGCACTCGAGCGGATGAAGATCAGAAATCCCGGACCGATGATCGCGCCGAAGATCAGCGAGACCTTCCAGGGCGCCATTGTGCGGCGCAGATGGCGCGGAAGCTGTTGGCGCCGCATCGGAGTCGGCATCCTCACCGCACCCAACTCGTGCAGCCCGTACGCAACCGCGACGACGGCCCAGACGCCCAGCGCCCAGCCGATCGGGACGTACCCGGACATCGCCGCACCGAGAGCGCCGATCAATGCCCCGGTGACGGCTCCCGTCGTGACCGAACCCAGAGCGTGCCAGCCGAGTCGGCGGACGGGGGTCGAGGATCCCTTCCGATCTACCTGCTTCGGTGCGGCAACAACTCCGGCGACGGACATTCCGCAGGTCGACCAGTTCGCAGCCAGCGACGTAACCAGGCCGGCGCCGATAACAGCTGTGGTCAAAGCTGTTGTCGCAGATGGCGTGGCCACGAGTGTGAGGCCGGCACCCGCAGCAGCGCCCGCAGCGACGAGGCTGACACGGGTCGCGGTGCCGACCGAGCCTTGAAGGGTCGGCCGGATGTCAGGGACATCGGCCTGTAGTGGGCCGTGTGAGAGAACAGTAGTCATCAGATCCTCCGAAGTGTTTGTGGTTCAGGAAAAGTGTTGAGCCGAAGTCGCGGCGAAAAGTGATGAGCCAGAGTTCACAGCACTGTGATGACGCCGATCATGTACGGGTGGACGGAGCACGAATACTCGTAGACGCCGACGCTCTCGAACGTGTGCCGGAATGTTCCGTCTCCGGTGATACCACTGTCGAACAAGCCGGGTGATTCCACATGATGCAGGAGTCCACCGTCGTCGAAGCGCCACTCGACGGTGCCGCCGTGTTCCACGGTGACGTCCATCGGGCTGAACTGAACATTGCTGATCTCGACCACCACGTCGGGGACGGGATCTTCTGTGCCGCAAGCTGGGACACACGTCGCCGCGACAGCGAGGCCGAAGCCGACGATCCACCTCCTCACTATTGAACGATCACGGTGCCCACCATCATCGGATGGGGCGTGCAGTGGTAGGTGAAGGTTCCGGCGTCGTCGAACGTGTACGAGAAGGTTCCCTCGGTGAGTAACTCGCTCTTCAGTTTCCCGTCGAGATCACCGTTGCCGACCACGTCGTGGGGGAGTCCGCTGTCGTCGAACTTCCATTCGACGGTCTGTCCCTTCTCGATGGTGACCGATGCCGGTGTGTACGCCATGTTCTTCACCTCGATCACGACTGCAGGTTCGTCCGACGACGCACCGGCATCACTACTGCAGGCGGTGAGGCTCAGGGCAGCGCACGCGGCCAGGAAAGCGGGAACGAGTTTCTTCATGAGGTGTTCTCTCCATTCTTCGACTTGTCAGCGGACGTAACGCAGATTTGCCGTCATGCCGGCCTCGAAGTGGTAGGCGTTGTGGCAGTGGAACATCCACTCGCCGGGATTGTCGGCGTCGAACTCGATGGCAAGCTCGGTGCCGGGTAGGACGTTGACGGTGTCTCGGCGAAGTCCGCCGTAATCCGGTACCGCAAACGTGTGGCCGTGGGTGTGCATGGGGTGCCACATCGTGGACGTGTTCTTCATGGTGATCCGGACCCGTTCGCCCTGTTTCATGACGAGCTTGCCCGCATCGGCTCCCGCCATTCCCCAGACGTACCGATCGCCGGCCTGGATCAATTCGATGTGGTAGTCGCGATCAGGCGACTTCGTCTCGAGCCGTGCGGATTCCGTGGGTCGGAGTTCGCTTTCGGTGACCAGTCGGCCAGCCAGTTCCGAGAGGTTTCCGCCCACATCCGGATTCGCCAGCGCCAACGCGTCGGTGCTGCGTAGGACGGTCGACGCATAACCATCTCGGCCCTCGACCTTCGCCACCACCGGCCATGTTCCCGACTTCACCGTCACCAGTACGTCGTAGCGTTGGGCCATTCCGACGATGATGGTGTCGGCGGGAGTTGGTTCCACGTCGTAGCCATCGGTAGCGACGATTGTCATCTCGTGACCGGCCACAGCAAACCGGTACGGAGTTTCGGCCGCTGCGTTGATGATTCGCAGTCGCAGGATCGAACCGGGCGCTGCAGTGACGACAGCAGGATCGTTGGGTGGCCGCCCGTTGATCAAGTGCAGTGGATACGCGATGTGTTGAGTCATCCCGCCGAGTGGTTCGGAAGAACCGTGTCCGCCGCTCACCAACTGTTGCGCGACGGACATGTCGGCTTCCGAGTGTTCCGCCGGAGTTGTTGCCCCACCGCCGTGTCCGCCGTGCCCGCCCGAAATTGCCGGGTTCAGGGCCATCAGGACTGAATCCGGTGTGGTACCCAATCCGTCGAGCCAGTCGTCGAGCACCAGAACGGCATCGACGTCGGCCCCGGTGATGTCGTTCGGGTCCTCGACGATCATGGCGCCGAAGAGCCCCCGATCGGCTTGTAATCCGCTGTGCGAGTGGTACCAGTACGTTCCCGGATCCGGTGCGATGAAGTTGTACTCGAAACTCGAACCGGCGGCGATGGGGGCCTGCGTGGTGGGGGCCGCGCCGTCCATGTCGTTGCGGATTCGAATTCCGTGCCAGTGCAGTGTTGTTTCGGCGTCGAGGCCGTTCTGGACGCTGACGTTCACCCGGTCACCGGACTTCAGCCGAAGTTCCGGAGCCACCGCAGCGCCTCCGTACGTCCACGTGTCCACGAGGCGTCCGCCAAGATCTACCGTCGAGAATCCGGCGGCAAGGGCAAACGCGGCGGTGGTCCCGTTCCAGGCTCGCGCCGATTCTGCGGCGGCAACTTCGGGGTCGGTGGGCAGGATGTAGTCGAGATCGGTCGTGGGCGTCGGAGATGCTGCAGTGGAACTGCATCCGGCAATCGTCCCCATTGCGCCGAGCCCGAGTGCTCCGGCGCCGAGTGCTCCCAAACTCAGGAAGCGGCGCCGGCCCATCACCACACCGGATCCGGGACGACTCATCGGAGTACTTCTGGTGTGATCAACCCGCTGACATCACCGACGTTGCCCGAGACATCGACGGAACTGACCTGCTCGCCGGTGCTCGCGTTGTAACCCACGATCTTCTGCGGAGCGGAGCCTTCGACCTCAGGTCCCGAACCGAGCACGTAGAACGTGGCGCCGTCGACGGAAAAGGTCATGCTCTTGATGTCTGTCAAGCCGAGGTCTGCCAGTGTCAAGCTCTTCACCGGGGCGAAGGTCGTTGCGTCGGACAAGTCGATCTTGACCAGTGAGCCTCCCCGAGCAGAGTCCGGATGAATAGCCGTGTCCGTGTACGCGATTGCGAGCCGGGTTGCGTCGGCATTGATGACGTTCTCCGAGAATCGACCGGAGTCCTGCCCGGCGTTTCCGATCGGCTTGACACCTTCCTGAGGCAGTCCGTTGGAGAAGTCGAAGACGTACACATCGCCGTTCTCACTGACCAGCAAGGCTTTTTGTGCTTCCGATGCCCACGTGACCTTGCGGGTGGAGACAAAATCCTCGGGTAGGACCTTGCTTCGGGCGGTTTCCTTCGGAACACCGTCGTCACCGATCGTGACGTGCAGCAGTTCCCGGGTGTCCTCGCAGACGCTGTACAGCTCGTGATCGACCATCCACGTGAACGGACCGCAGCCGACTATCTGGAGTGCACCGGTCGCTTCCTTCTTCTCGAGGTCGACCACTCTGATTCCGTACAAACCGTCGTCCCACGTGACGAAGAACTTGCCGTCGGACGTCACGGCGTTCGAGCCGGGACGGGAATGTACGCGTGCGACGTCCGGAAGCATGACCTCGGCTGGTTCCAGCAGGTTTCCGGAGTAGGTGCTGACCGTGAAATCTGCTGCGCCGCGGGAACCTCGGGGGCGCCACACCTCGGCAGCGAGCACCGCAGGATCCTCGGCGGAATCCCCGACGAATCCGTGAATGACCGGATCCCAGATACCCGGGCCGACGGTGATTCGGCTCTCGGCCACACCGGTTTTCGGATCGATGACGTTGACGCTGAGCTCGAGCTGGCCGAATCCACCTTCGACGCCCAGCAAGCGGTCAGCTGCGATCGGGGTGATCGAACCGACGTGCAATGGCTCGGGAATGGTATCGCCGATTTCCTGGTCGTCGTGACCGAGGGAGATCCCCTCGCCCGGAGCAGTGAACGGAACTGTCGGATAGGTGACATCGCCTGCGCTGGAAGGTTCGTCGTTGTCGGACGAACTGCAACCGGCCAGCGCGAGTACGACGGTGAGTGGGATGACGGCAACGGCCGGGCGCGCCAGTTTTCGGGTTCGCGAACTGCTCATGATCCGGCACCGACCTTGGGGCGCTCGGCCGGTCGAGTCTGGCAGTCCTCACCGATGATGGGCGCCATCGTGCAGGTGTATGCCTGAGACTCGTCGGAGACACACCAGATGATTTCCTGGTCGTAGCTTCCGGAGACCGGGTTGTACATCACGGCCTGCATGTCCGGTTCGCCGCAGAATGCGTTGGAACACGAAGGTGCCCCGCAGCAGTCGTAGTAGGCGATCAGATAGGTCTTGCCGGTATCAGGGTTGGTGCAGCATCCGACCCAGAACTCTGCGCCGGGCTTGCTGCCGGGGGCGCAGGTGGTGACACCGCCGCCGTTGCATGCGGCACAGGACGTTCCGTCCATGTTGCACCAGCGCCAGTACTCGCACTCGGCCGGATCTTTACCGTCGTAGACAGGGACAAGAGGTTCGGGGCCAGGTGCCGGCGCAGGAACCTCGGGCTCTTGGGCGAAGGCACTACGTGTCACAGGAAGTGTGCTGATCAGCGCCACTCCTGACACACCCATGGTCCACTTGCCGATCCGACTGATCATGGATCGCCGCGAAACTCGTTCGGAGAGTTTACGTCCGGTTCGACTGGTGAGCGAACCGCCCTGGCCCGCCATCCATTCGGCCTGGGCCTGAACTGTCGCCTCGTCGACGGGATATCGATTCTCCGTCATGTTGTGCTGCGGGAATTCATTGTCGTCCAACGATTTTCTCCTGATTCGTGAAGAGGATCGAACTGTGCAGGAAGATCAGGCCGCGCTGCCGGATTTCGCCTGGGCATGAAGGTGCTGGAGTGAGGGGGTGCCGGATTCGAGCGCATTGAGCAGGCTTTCCACCTGAGCCATGTGATTGCACAGGCCCTTTCCTCGGATCTTGCCGTGCTCGTCGAGAATCACGCCGTACGGAGTGGTGCCCACCTGGTACGCGATACCGACGTCTCGAGCGTCGATGTAACTGAGCTCGGAACCGATCCCGCTGCCGGCCAGGAACTCGCGATGCTCTTCGGGTGTTCCGTCGGAGATGATGATCACGTCGAGATCCGATTCGGCTCGGGCCATTGCCCTTACGCCGGGAAGAAGGCTCTTGCATGTCGAGCAACTCGGTGCTGTGAACAGCAGGAGTTGAGGTTTGTCGCGGTGACCACCGACTCCGACGGTCCGTCCTTCCTGATCGATGAGACCGGCAAACGACGGGCCGGCCTGTTCGACCTTGGGGCCGGTATCCATCATCCGGGCACCGAGAGGTCCGAGACGTACTTGTACGCGGCCGATTTCACGAGCCAGAGCAAGAACCATCAAGAACAGTACGGCTACGGCGATCACCAGGATCACTGTCGCGACAAGGAGGAAAGTGGTCATCGTGGTAGTCCTGCCTTCGAGTTTTCAGTGGTGGGGATGTGAGTCACGAGCCGTACCGGGACGCGGTTTCGGCGGTTCGGAGGCGGATGGAGGCGCTCGACAGGTAGTCGTCGACCGGGCGTCGTCCGAGGTGGACCACCGAACGAATTTGTGCGAGAGCAACTCCAGCCAGAACGAGGAGGAATCCGAAGGTCGCCGCCACGACCTGGACGCCGATCTCAGCCTGTCCGGCGGTGACCGACAGTGCCACAGCGATCACCGCGAGTGTTCCGGCGCGAACGGCGTGGAACCATCCGATACGCGGAATCTCGCCGACCCCGAATGCAAAACATCCGCAGTCCAGATCGCGTCGCCCACGCAGGAGGTTGATCGTGAGGCTCGTGAAGAACGACGCGAACATGACGGCAGCAACCAAGGCGGCGAGGCGATGGACCACGCCGAGAACCAGAAGGATGCCTACGACGGTTTCCGCGACGGGAAGGATGCGAGCGATCGGTACTTCGAGTCGCACCGGCAACACTTTGTATCCGCGCACCGAACGAAGGACCCCGTCGTGGTCGTTCAGCTTGGGAATGCCGGCGAGCAGGAGAACAAATCCGATGATCGCCGAAGTGGTGGCGCTGACCAAGTCCATGCTTCCTCCGTTCCTCTCGGGTAGTGCCGGTGGTGTGTGGGACACATCCTGTACGGGCGATGCTGCGAACCCGCGTCGACCGCGCTACGCCTGGACGAGGTGCAACTGAGAGAGCAGCTGTCGTGTGAGAATCGGAGAACTCGCAGGTCAAGGTGCTCCCGGAGGGGCCGGATACCGTCGGCCGCCCTTGATCCGGCATGACGCTGGGTGGGAAACAGAGTCGGATTCTCACTTGAAAGTTCTGTGCGCGCCATCGTGGAAACTGCGCGGAAACATAAGCGGACTAACTTGACCGAATTCTGACAATTCGCTCGTAGGTTCGGGCCTGGACGCGACGGACGGTGACACATGGCCGTGAGTGCGGCACTGCGTGCAGCGATCACGCGAGCGCAGAATGCGGATCAACACAGTGAGCCCGTGTTCTCCCCGCTCCGTGGTCTCGGACGAGGACGTCTGACCCCGATCGACCTGTTGGGGCAATCACTCTCCACGATCGCGCCGGCAACGGGAATGGTGTTCATCGCCCTGTGGATGATCACCTACAGTCCCGGCTACGTCGGGTTGGCTGCGATTGCTGCGACAACTTCGGCGGTGTTTCTCGTCGCGTTCTGCATCACTCAGTTCACGCGGAGACTGGCCGCAGCAGGATCGTTGTACAGCTTCGTCTTCCAAGGCTCCGGTATCCGGGCGACCCTGACGGCGGGCGCCGGTATCCGGGCGACACTGACGGCGGGTGCCGCACTGGTACTCGGGTATCTCGGAATCTCGGTTTCGGTTTTCTCGCAGGCAGTTCCGAGTCTGCTCGATACCATCGCCATTGTCGGCCCCGACGTGCGAGGAACTGCCGCGACGGTGATCACGACGGTGGCGATTGCCCTGGCCGTCGCGTGGATTGCAGTGCGCGGCGTCCGGTTCGCCACCCGAGCGATCCTGGTCGTCGAAGCGTGCTCGTTGATTCTCATCGTCGTGGTCATGCTGGCGACGCACAGTGACACGACAACTGCTGTTGCCCTGCCGAATCCGTCGCTGAGTGCAGTTCCGTTTCTCGCGATGCTGACGGTGCTCAGCATGGCGGGCTTCGAAAGTTCGGCCTTCTTCGGCCCGGAAGCGAAGCGACCACTCATCAGCGTCACACGCACGGTTCTCATTTCGCCGATCATCTGCGGGGTCCTCTTCGTTTTTGCGGCCTGGGCGGCGATGACCGGCCACGGCGCGACGATCGTCGGAGCGTACTTCGAGGGAACGGCATCCGGGGCCAGCGCGGAGGTGGTTCTGGCAGTCAAGATCGGAATGACGTGTTCCTGGTTCGCATCCACTCTCGGTTGTGCGCAGGCGGGTTCGCGGTTGTTGTACTCGATGGGGATCGAACGGGTACTGCCTGCGCCGCTCGCTCGCGTGCACAGACGGTTCCGTACCCCGTACGTTGCGGTACTTGTGTTCGTCGCGGTAAGTGCGGCGGGAGTATTCATCTATTCGGATACGGTTCGCGACGATTCGGGATCCTTCGACGGCGTGGTGGAGACCGCGTTGGTCTGCGCTTACACGCTGGTGGCCTTTGCTTCGTGGAAGTTCTTGCGCCGAATCGGGGAACATACGTCGCTGACCCGGATATGCACCCTGTCCGTGAGTACCGCCGGTGCTGGTCTACTGGTCTACATCGTTCTCGACGGTGCGGTTCACGGGATGTGGGCACTGCCGATCGCTGCTCTTGCTGTTGTGGTGTCGGGGACAGTGTGGAGCGCATTGCTCCGTAGAGCCAGACCTGAAAGCCTTCTGATGGTTGGCGCTTTCGACAGCGTCGAGACGGCGGACCTGTTGCCCGGTGCTGGCACTCTGCTGATCGACGGTGACGGGCGAAGGCGACTCGTTCCGGATCGTGGGACCGTCGAGGGTGACTCGCCCGAGCATGGGCGGTGACCACGGACCGTGCAACCGCTGGTCCACGATCAGGAAAACAGATCGGCGAAGAGACCCACTTCAGTGGACAACAACCGCGTGCGGTTCAGAAGGCGCTGGGGATGCTCGAGGCGGTGGCTCATCTGGGACCGGGAACAACCGCGAAGGAGATCGCCACTTTTGCAGGCGTTCCATCGGCCACGGCGTACCGGATGCTGAATCTGCTGGTGGCGGAGGGCTTTCTCGTGCGGGTGCCGGACCTGTCAGGGTTCGCGTTGGGACGTCGGACTGCCGAGCTCTCGCATGCGGCGTCGTCGAGTGGTCCGGCGCCGACGCTGCACGAGCGCGTCGAGGACATGCGGACACACACGAGGTTCGGATTGCACGTCGCGTCATTCGCCGGTGGGCGCTTGCGGTTCGTCGACAAGGATCCGGATCACGAGATCATTGGAATAGCGGCACTGGCCAAGAACCTTCACGCGAATGCGCTGGGGAAGGTTCTGTTGGCGCACGACGAGCGGTTGCTTTCGGGTTTGGAACTTCGCCGGGTCACGGAGTTCACCCTCGATGATTTCGATGCGTTGTATGAGCAGCTGAGGTCTGTTCGCCTGCAGGGTTTTGCATTCGAGAACCAGGAATGCCGCCTGGGTCGATCCGCGGTAGCAGTACCGGTTCGAGATCACGCAGACCAGGTGGCCGGCGGGTTGTGTGTTCAAGGAGCGAGCGGGCGAGTGACGGATGAGGATCGAGAGTTGGTCGGTTTTCTACTCGATTGTGCGCGTCAGCTCACCGGATTGCTCTGACGTCACACGCGCAGGCTCAGTGGGAGCCCGGCGGTCATCAGGACCACGGACTCCGATTCACTGGCGATTCGGCTGTTCACCAGACCGAGTAGATCGCGGAACAGCCTCCCGGACTTCGTGTCCGGGACGACGCCGCTTCCCACTTCGTTCGTGACGGCGACAATCGGAACCGGACAGGCGGTCCAGGCGTCGGCCAACCGGTCGATATCTGCGTGGACGGCGCTGAGATCTTTTGTCGCCCACGCCTGATGTCGGTCCAGACGTGCGGTCAACCACGTGCCGAGGCAATCGAGCAGTATCGGTGTTGTTGCGGCCGCGAGAATCTCGGCGACTTCGGAGGTCTCTACCGTCGTCCACGTCGACGGCCTCCGCGCGCGATGCGACGCAATTCGTTCGATCCAGTCGGGATCGTCGTCCTGCGGATCCCCGGTGGCGATGTACGTGACGTTCCGGTAGCCGGCAAGCAGGCCCTCCGCGTAAGTGGACTTGCCCGAGCGGGCGCCACCGGTGACCAGAGTTCGATGGCTCTGTCCTACCCCGATCTCGAGCACAGCTCCATCCGGAACCGCTCGCGCCCCGGACACGCGAAGTGCTTCCGAGAGTTCGTTTTCGATTGGGTTGTGGTGTCCGAGGTGTACGGCGACCACATCGGTTCGATCGGCGATCGCGTCGCAGTTGCGTAGTCGCGACACCGTCTCCGCGAAATTCGGCAGATCATGGTGCCCGGTGCCGTGGTCAGTTTTGTAGCCGAAGGTCTCTTCGAGAAAGACGGCGTCGAAACGGGCGTCGGCAAGGGCGTCGACTGTGGATTCGGGCAGAGGCCCGGTGTCGGTGGCCCAGAAGATTCGGGTTCCGGATGCGTCGGTGATGTCGTAGAGAAGGGTGGGTACTTCGTGCGCGGCTTCGAGTGCGCGAACACGATAGGTGCCCAACATGATCGACTGGCCGGTCTCGAGCGGTGTGAAAGTCACCGAGTCATCCGGGCCCACCCAGTCTCGGCAGAGAGCGAGCGCGTCGGGTGGTCCGAGAACCTGTAGTGGTTCGGTGCGCGATGCCCAGGACCGGAACAGCAATGCCATCGGGCCGAGGTGATCGGGATGAGAATGCGTCAGCAGGATGTGTTCGACGTGTGCCAGCGTGCGACCGAATCGCGATGCGGCACGCGGTACTTCGGGTCCACAGTCTAACAGAATTCTGTTGTCCACCAGGGCGGCAGTGTGCCCGCGAATGGTTTCACTCGACAGGGCAGCCAGGCAGGAAGGGCAAGTACAGAACGGGTTCGGCCAACCGTCGGCAGCACCGGTGCCGAGCATCACCAATTCCATCAGCGGGTGCCTTCCTGCCGAATCGGAACAACTATGGGACCGCTGGGCCGGTCCAGGATTTCGACCCGGGCGCCGTACACGCGGCCGAGGAGGTCTGCCTCCAGCACCGCTGAGGGAGTGCCGTCGGCAACCACGCTGCCCTTGTCCAGCAGCACGATTCGTCGACCGTACTGACCCGCGAGAGTGAGGTCGTGCATCGCGGCGATGACCGTGATGTTGTCCGCCTCACGCAGTTCCTCCACCAAGTCGAGAACCTGCTGCTGGTGACCGATGTCGAGCGCGCTGGTGGGTTCGTCCAGGAGCAGTACCTGAGGTTCTTGAGCCAATGCCCGAGCCAGGACCACGCGCTGCAATTCGCCGCCGGAAAGTTCGGTGGCTCGTCGATCTGCGAACTCGGCGAGGTCGAGCCTCTCGATCACCGAAGAGATCACCGAACGGTCAGTAGCGGTTTCGGTTCCGAAGCGTCGTAGATAGGGAGTGCGGCCGAGCGCAACCAGTTCCTTAACCGTTGAGCCCTCGGGTACTACCGGACGCTGAGGCATCAACGCGACTACGGCGGACATCGCCTTGCGGCTGGAATTGCGAGGACTCAGTCCCCCGACCGAGAGCTCACCGGTAGACGGAATCAATCCAGCGAGGGCATGCATCAAGGTTGTCTTGCCGGCGCCGTTCGGCCCGACCACGGCAACCCAATCGCCGGGTGCCACATCGAGATCGATGCCGTCGACGACGTCTTTGCCGCCGAGGTTGACTCGGAGGTCGCGGCACCGCACTGCGCTGTCGGTCATGCCGAGACCCGGCTGCGGCGCAGAACCAGAAGGAAGAACGGAGCGCCGATCATCGCGGTCACAACCCCGATGGGGAGTTCGGCCGGTGCCATGACCGTGCGGGCGGCGACGTCGGTGAGGACGAGAAACGCCGCTCCGAGCATGAGTGACAGGGGGAGAAGCAGTCGATGCGACGGGCCGACGACCAGTCGAACCGCATGGGGAACAACGATTCCGACAAAGCCGATCAGTCCACTTGCACTCACGACCGCCGCCGTTCCCAGAGTTGCGGCGAGCACCAGTACCAGGCGTGATCTGGCCGGGTCGACGCCGAGGCTGGCGGCTTCGACGTCACCTACGGCCATCACGTCGAGTACGCGTCGATGTACCAGGATGACGGCAGATGCCAGCGCGACGTACGGCAGGACAACCAGAACTTCCGACCAACCGTCGGTGGACAATCCGCCGAGCAGCCAGGAATAGACCTCGCGGAGTGAATCGTCGAACCGCTGCTGGACAAAAGTCTGCGCTGCATTCGTGAACGCTGCGACTGCGACACCGGCGAGGATGATGACTACCGCGTTCTGCGGCCCGCCTATGCTTCGGCCGAGCGAATAAGTTGCGAACACGGCCAGCACACCACCGACGAAGGCGGCCATGGGAATTCCGAACATGCCCAGCGCTCCACCCGAAACGATGGCGAGGGTTGCGCCCAGTCCGGCTCCGCTGGAAACGCCGAGGAGATACGGATCTGCCAAGGGATTTCGAAACACGCCCTGGTAGGCGGCACCGGCAACGGCCAACATTGCTCCGACCAACGCGCCCAGGACTACTCGCGGAAGCCGGATCTGCCAGAGAATCGCCTGCTGTGTTGCGGTGAGGCCGGAATCTATATGGATGCCGGGTATTCCGTCCAGAAGTTCGAGAATGGTCCGATCAGGCGTCAATCCGGCCGGCCCCACCAGAACACCGATCAGCAAGGCAGCGCACAGAATCAGCGCGGCGCCGAGCAGAACGACGGTCCGATGTTGGGAGATACCGGCTTTGATCATCGAGTGCTCAGGCCGCGGGAACTTGGGCAACGATGGCCGCGACGGCCTTCACCTGATCGGCGACACGAGGTCCCCAGCGGCTGGAAAGGTCTTCGTCGAGCACATGGATCTGGTTGCCGGTAACCGCTTTCATGCCGCTCCACCCGGGCCGGGCGGCGACGGATTCTGCTGTCACTCCACAGCATTGGGAGTCTGCGAGAAAGATGAGATCGGGATTGGCCTGCACCACGAATTCGGCGGACAGCTGCGGATAGTCGCCCTGCCCCGCGGCGTCGGCGATGCTCTTCATTCCGAACAGCGAGTAGATCTGCCCGACGAAGCTCGAGCTCGTGACGGTGTAGAGCGAGGAGTCGAGTTCGTGGAAGTACGTCAGCGGCTGTTGGCGCGCAGGAACACTGGCGACAGCGGCGTCGATGTCCGAGCGCATGGTGTCGACAACTTCGGTGCCCTTGTCCTCGTGGCCGGTGGCCTTCGCGACGCGCTCGATCTGGGCGTAGACGTCGTCGATGCTTGTGGCTGCCGGTAGTAGGAGTGTCGGCACCTTCGCCTTTTGCAGCCCGGAGACAAGATCGTTCATGTCATCCGATGCGATCACCAGATCCGGTGCGTAGCCGAGGATGGCTTCGACGTTCGGTTGAAAGCCCGAGAGATCGGTGACCGGGATACCGGCCGGGTAGTCGGACTGATTGTCGACGGCCTTCACCTGATCGCCCGCGCCGACGGCCCACAGGGTCTCGGTGGCGCTGGGACTGAGTGACACGATCGACTGCGGACGTGACTCGATGGTGATGTCCGTGCCGGAATCCGTGGGACCGGAAACAACAGTCACCGGGAACGAGCCGTCCGAGGCGGCTGTGGTTGCGGGTGCATCGGACGTCGAGCTACTGCAGGCACCGGCAAGCAGTGCGGTGCTCACCGTCAGTGCTGCAAGTACAGATCTGAATCTATGTGTCGGCCGAGTACTCACAGCCACCCCTCCGCTAGTGGTGAAGGGTCGCGAGCAGCGCGGCCGCGAGGCGAAGCGCCACGAGCGGTCCTTCGTCCGAGAACCATCGTGTCGCCACGAGGCCGGTGACCTGACTCGTTCGCCGCGAGTAGTGACGGGCGAATTCACAGTTGCGTCGACAGTGCCGGGGTTTCACCGAACTTCACACGAGCAGCGTGGCACCCCGGTGAACCGGGGCATCTGCACTTTACAGGGGTCGTCTGGCTTGACCCGGGAGGTCAAGGCAGGGTAAATATCTATTCCACTAATGAACTAGTGAAAGGGTTCGGATGATCGACTTCCGTATCGACCGCCGATCCGGCATTCCCACTTACGTGCAATTGGTCCTTCAGGTGAAGCAGGCGCTCAGGCTCGGTGATCTCCAAGTCGGGGATCGGCTGCCCACAGCCAAGGACGTCGTGGGAGCGCTCGCGATCAACCCGAACACAGTCCTGAAGGCCTACAAGGAACTCGAGCGCGACGGACTTGTCGCCCCGAGACCCGGATTGGGCACGTTCGTCGTGAAGTCCCTGGCCAAGCCCGGTATGGCGGAAAGCTCTGCGCTACGTCGTGAGTTGGCGCGTTGGGTTGCAGATGCCGTGGCCGCCGGACTCGAGCGCACGGACATCGAAGCATTGGTGAGTTTGGAGCTCGAGAAGACGTTCATCGAATCGGATCCGTCCGGAAAGCAGGGGGAGACATCATGACTGCGCAAGAATCGGCGCTCACGATGCAGGACGTGGACAAGCGCTTCGGCAAGAAGAAGGTGCTCGACGCCTGCACATTCGAGGTCGCGACAGGAAGCATCACTGCCCTGGTCGGGGTGAACGGAGCGGGCAAGTCCACACTGATGTCCTTGGCGGTCGGGTTGACGATGCCTGACCACGGTTCGATCTCCGTCCTGGGCAGCACGCCGGATCAGGACGGCATCTGCCCAGGCCTGTCGTACCTCGCTCAGCACAAGCCGCTGTATCCCAAATTCACTGTTGCAGAACTTCTTCGATTCGGCGCATACACCAACGACGAGTGGGATGCGAAGTACGCTCTGGATCTGGTGGAGCGCGCTGGGATTGCTCTCGATGCAAAGGCGAAGACTCTGTCACCAGGTCAACGAACCAGGGTTGCACTGGCTTTGGCGCTCGGGCGCAGACCGCAGTTGCTTCTACTCGACGAGCCCTTGGCGGATCTTGATCCCGTGGCGCGGCGGTCCGTCGCGACCACTCTGCTCGAAGACGTTGCCGAGTACGGCACCACGGTTCTGTTGTCTTCACACATCGTTTCCGAATTGGCAGACGTCTCGGATCGACTTCTTCTGCTGGGCGGCGGAAACGCGAGATTATCCGGTCCGTTGGATGAATTGATCGCTGCCCATTACGTATTGATCGGGGACGGCGATCCTTCGGACGTGGTCGGTGGCGGTGCGGTCATTCATACCGACAAGGGGATGCGGTCGAATTCTCATGTGGTGGAGGGAATCCGTCCGAGCCCTCGGGCCGGCTGGGTGATCGACGACGCAACTCTCGACGACGTGGTGCTCGGGCACCTGAGCGCAGAAACGATGGTGGCGGCATGATCTGGGTTACGTGGCGGCACCACCGGACATCGCTCATTGTGTCATTGGGATTCATCGCGGCACTAGCAGTCATTGTCTTGTCGAGTGGTGCGATCATCAAGAGCAGCGGACAAACCCAACGCTTCGGATCGCCACTCAGTTGCTTCGACGACATCACCGCGATCTGCACGGCAGAGACGGCTCTCACCCTGACGACAGTGGTTGCTACTGCTCTGCCGGTGTTCCTCGGCGTGTTGATCGGGGTAACCGTGTTTTCGCGGGATGTCGAACAAGGAACACACGTACTGGGGCTTACTCAATCGGTCAGTCGGACTCGGTGGTTCTGGACCCGTGTGTTGATCGTCTTCCTGCCGATTTCTGTGGCTTCCGCATTGCTCGGATTTGCATTGCAATGGGCTCGATCCCTCCCGGACAACTCCCGGTATGGATTTGTTGCCGGGCGTTCGACTTTCGTCGAGATATCGAACCTGTCGTATCCGCTCTTTCAATCCAGCGGACTGGTCTTGGGTGCATACACATTCATGGCACTCATGCTCGGAGCAGCTCTGGCTTTGCTGGTGCGTAGTTCGATCGGCGCAATGGCGATCACGATGGTCGGTGTTGTTGCGATCCTGGCAGCATTTCAGTTGGTTGCACGACCCGATTACGCCGAGCCGAGTGTCCGAACGTCACCCGTCGCCGGATTCAGTTCCTACTATTCGAGCGATACCAGTATTCCCGCGGTCAATTGGGAACTCGCGCAGGGATATGTCGACCTCCGCGGTAACTGGGTCGACATCAAATACGACGAGTGCACGTGGGGTGGATCAGGCGGCGAGAACCCATACGACCAGCGCCCGGAGGAGACCGGCGCCGAGTACAGCCTCCGCATGGATGTGCTCTCAGCGCAGCAGAACAGAGAGATGGAGATCTGTTTGCGGGAACACGGCGTCGACCACTACGAAGTTCGCTACCACTCAGCTGATCGGTTCTGGCGTTTCCAGTTCACGGAAGCTGCACTCGTCCTGATCCTTTCGGGATTGTTCCTCCTGCCGGCGCTCTGGGGCCTACGACGCCTCAAGCCGTGACTCAGCGGGCGACCGGCGCGACCGTCAGCTGATTGATGTTCGCGCCGGTCATCGAGCAACCCTTGGTGGGGTAGGCAAGGAAGACCGAGTCGTAGCTGTTGGGCGGGTAAACCCTCAGTCCCGCAACGTCGGTCACGCCGCACTGATCTGCCGGGTAGTTCTCGACATTCGTGGCGCGCACCAAAGACGTTGCGGCAGAGCCAGGGGCAAGGGAGACGAGTGAACCGGATCCGGAGCGGCCGGCTGCAGCACCCACTTCGCTTCCGGACGCTCCCGTGACATACGAGACGCCGGGGAAACCGTCGAGCGTGCACGTGCGACCGCCCGTGTTGGTGAAGACCACCGGAAGCTCCACAGAACCGGCGGCGCCACTCGACTCGCCGAGGGTGACGTTCAGCTCCCCGATCGCGCAGCCTTCGGGATTGGGTGCCGTCGAGGTTGTGGTTTGGGTGTGGTCGGTATGGGTCGTCGAAGGTGCGGCAGTACCGGTCTGGGTCGTCGGCGCAGAGGCGCTCGTGGTTGAGGCGGGTGCCGGTGAACTCTCGGCCGTTCCCGTTTCGTCCGAGCCGCAACCGCTGAGAAGGGCGAGAGCAGCAAGTGGAGCCGCCAACAAGCCGACGTTGCGCATGCGGTTGGGATTCATCGCTCTGTACTCCTCAAGCTGGTCGACAACTGGCTCCGGAACATCCGTGTCCGGTATATCCGAATCCGAGGCCGGATGTGCAGAAACGAATCAGGCTCGCCGGTGATCAGGACCTACTTCCCGGATGGATTGCCGCTGCGGATCTAGCATGAGAAATAACCTGTCCGGATCGCGACCACCGGGAGTAGCGCATGTTCACCTTCACCAGCGACGACGGAGTGGTCATTCATGTCCACGAATGGCCCACCGAGCAGGAACCTCGAGGGGTTGTTCAACTCGCGCACGGTATGGGTGAGCACGCAAAACGCTACGCACACGTCGCCGAAGCCCTGAATGCTCGCGGTTTCCACGTCTACGCGGCGGACCACCGCGGCCACGGTGAGAGCATGCACGCCGGCCCAGGCAACATCGGCGACGACGGCTGGAACCGCTTGGTGGCAGACATGGTGACCCTCACGGGCATCATCCGCGACAAACACCCCGGCCTGCCCGTCGTACTGCTCAGCCACAGCCTCGGTTCGTTCGCTTCGCAGCAGTACATCCTCGATCATTCGCACCTGATCGACGCCGTCGCACTGTCGGGGACTACCGCGGTCGATCAACTGATCGAGAGCCTCGTCAACGACGGCCCGGACGTCCTCGCCCAGTTCAACGCCGAATTCGAACCGGCCCGCACTCCGCACGACTGGCTCAGCCGTGACGAAGCGCAGGTGGATTTGTACATCAACGATCCGCTGTGCGGTTTCAGCCTGGACGACGCAGGCATGGGCGGACTTATCGCAGCGGGACCGAGGTTCGTCGACGTCGAGGGTGTGCGACAAGACCTTCCGATCCTGGTCTTCGTCGGCACCTCGGATCCTCTCAACGCCGCGCTGAGCCGTACCGACGTCGCAGTCGAACGGTACAACTCGGCGGGGATCGAAGACGTCACCTATTACACCTATCCGGGCGCCAGGCACGAGATCTTCAACGAGACCAACCGCGACGACGTCATCAATGATCTGACGACGTGGATGGATCGCGTACTTGAAGCGTGACCGCCTCACCGGAAGGGGAACACGATGTCCACAGTTCCGGCCGCACGACCCGATCCAGACCCGCGAGATGTCAAGCGCTGGAGACGATACCTCGCCGACGAACAAGCCGAGGCCGCCGTCTACCGCGACCTCGCGAGTAGGCGCAGCGGCGAGGAACGCGAAATCCTTCTCGCCCTGGCCGACGCGGAGGGCCGACACGAGGCGCACTGGCGAGCGCTTCTCGGCGATCACGTCGGCAAACCACTACGCGGCGATATCCGCACTCGGATACTGGGCTTTCTGGCCAGGCGTTTCGGTTCCGTGTTCGTGCTCGCTCTTGCCCAGCGCGCGGAGACGCGATCCCCGTATCCGAACGACGCCGACGCGACCGCATCGATGGGCGCGGATGAGAAGATCCACGAAGAAGTGGTGCGAGCCTTGGCCACTCGGGGTCGGAACAGACTTTCGGGGACGTTTCGTGCCGCCGTCTTCGGAGCCAACGACGGCCTCGTCAGCAATCTCGCTCTCGTGCTCGGCATCAGCGGTAGCGGCGTCTCCAACCAGATCGTTCTGATCACCGGCATGGCCGGGCTTCTGGCCGGCGCCCTGTCGATGGGAGCCGGCGAGTACGTTTCAGTCCGCTCGCAGCGAGAGTTGTTGGAAGCGTCCAATCCTGGTCCCGCGGCCAGCGAAGCCGTCGGACTGCTCGACGTCGACGCCAACGAATTGTCCCTGGTCTACCGGGCCCGCGGCATGTCCGCCGAGGAAGCGGACCAGCGCGCCGCCGAGGTCCTCGCGAACAGCACCTTCGGCGCCGCTGACGTTGTCGACGACCATGAAGCCGTCGGAACCGGGTTGGGCGCAGCGGCGGCAAGTTTTTGCTTCTTCGCCTCGGGCGCCATCATTCCGGTGCTGCCGTATCTGTTCGGCCTGGAAGGCATGACGGCTCTGATCGTCGCGTCCGTACTCGTGGGGATCGCGTTGCTGACGACGGGCGTTGTGGTCGGGTTGCTGTCGGGCGGGTCGCCGTTCAAGAGGGCCCTACGCCAACTTACGATCGGCTATGGCGCTGCCGGCGCGACGTATCTGCTCGGCATGTTGTTCGGGACCTCGCTCTGAGCGTCGGCTCACGCGCGTAGGGCGGGATCGCGGTGAGCCGGATCGATCCGGACCGGAATTTGGCACACCACGGCCTCGGTGTGTTTGCGCAGTGCATGAGCGATTTCATCGGTTCGTTGGCTCGGGAGGAATCGGTGCCATCTGGTCGCCGGGTCGATGGTGGCGACTCGGTTTCCCTCGCCGATCCCCACTCACCACCGCAGTCTTCGACTGGGCAGTCGTCAGTGCTTCCACGCAGTCCACCGCCGCGGCACTCTCGACCACGATCGTCGACCCGAACGAACTTGTCGCCCAACCGAGCTGGTGACGCACTCTCACAGGGAAACCTCGCGGCTTCACACAACTGACCACGCAGCAGCGTGAGGAACTGCGCAGTGCGTACTCCTCGTTGCATTGGCCGTTGCGCGGGGAAGGCCCCGAGATCCGGCTCGTTGCAGTTGCGGAAAATGTTGTCGCACGGATCATCTTCGACCCAGCCTGGGCGCACCCCATGCTCGACGGGCACCGTTCCGTTCTCGGTTTCACCATGGAACTGCACATGATCGCGGCCGCCGCTCATGAACTACTCCGTGTGCGATCCAATACGCCGACGCTGCCGATAGACGACGGCACCGACCAACTCGCCCGAGCACGGGCCGAGTGGGACAGACGGCACGTCGTTGCCGCACAAGCAGAAGCTGCACTCGTCGACCGGATCGCCGCGCTACGCGCCTACGAACAAGCCCTCACCCCGATCGGGGCCGCACTGCACAATCTGCAGGCAGTGACCGAGCTGGCAGCCGGGGGAGGGGACGTGGACCGAGTCTTCAGGCAAATCACCGGCTCCGAATACGCCGCCGGGCACACCACCGCCATGCGAGACGACATCGACGACGTCCGCGCCGGTCTCGACGCCCAGGTCGCTTACCTCGACAGTCTCATCGGCCCACACCGCAACGCCTGAACACCAGACAAAGCGAACAGCGCACAAACGGTCTGCCGCGACACCACTTCGTGATGCCTTGCCCTCTAAAGGATTCTGGGTGCGTCAGTCAGTGGTCGGGAGTTGGATCAGGTGAGGATCGAAGGGTTCTCTCGCGTGCGAGGTACTGGTAGACCGCAGGTTGAGAGAGAGAAAAGCGTTTCATCAATTCGGGGACGGACGATTCATGCCGTTCGTACAAGTCGAACATCTCCGCTTGCTGCTCCGGAGTGAGTTTCGGCTTACGTCCCTTGAACGCACCCGATGCTTTCCTCTGGGCAACACTCTCATGTAGCCGCAACCGCAGTAGACCGGACTCGAACTGCGCGAACGTCGTCGACAGCATCGAAAACACGGTCTCACCGATCGGGTCCTTCGGATCGTGCACGACACCGTCGAACATCAACAACACGTCCCGACGCGACAAGTCAGAAGTGATATCCGAAAGATCCGGCACCGAACGCGCCAACCGGTCGAGCGAGGTGACCACCAACGTGTCACGCGCAGACACCGCGCCGAGTGCCGCTGCAAGTGCCGGCCGCGGCCGATCAATACCGCTCAAACCATGATCGACATGAATCCGACTTGGCTCGACCCCGAGTTTCACGAGTTGGTCACGCTCGACCTGCTCATCGTCACCAGACGATGCGCACCGTGCGTAACCAATCAACATCACACCATCGTATTCTACGAAGAACCCCAATCAAGTGTAGACGCCGACAGTGGCGGGCATCCGCTACATTGAACGCGGTTTTACCAGGTCGTAGGCAATCACCGCAGCATCGTGAAAGGAGCTGACGATGTCCGTAGTCCCACGCAAAGTCATCCGCAAGAAGCTCCTGCACACCGCCGTCCTCGACAAAATAGAACGCGAACACCTCAACCTCGACACCGATCAGGTCCACCACAGCCTGCACCGACTGCGCCAGCACGTCACCGGCGCCTCACTGACCCGATGCCTCGACCAGTGGGAACACATCGTGAGCAACAACGACATCGACGCCGTCCGAGAGATCGAAGCCTCCGACACCGAGACTGCCCGTGAAATGCGCAACCTCTCACCCTTGCCGGTTCTACTCAGCGAACCGGAACGACTCCACGTTATCGCCGACCTTCGCACCTGCACGTCGACGAACGGCTGCTGATGTGGTGCACACCTGATCCGGTTACCGTCCGCATGATCGAAGGAACATCACGATGACCAGCCCCATCGAGGCAGCGAACACGCCGGAAGACACCGCCGCGAGAACCCGCCCCCGGATCGGCCGTGCCCCCGGCAGCAAGAACGCGGAGCCCCAGGCTCGCGCAGTGCGAACACGGGACGCGATCATCACCGTTGCGGCCCGTCACTTCGACACCGACGGGTACGGCCACACCAGCATGAACACCATCGCCCGCGCTGGAAAATTCGCCAAAGGCGCGATGTACTACCACTTTCCATCCAAAGACGCGATCGGCAACCAACTCCTCTCCGACTGGAAACGCACCGTCGACGAAACCGTCACTGACGCAACGGCCGGTCCGAGCAGTACATCACCAGAGCAACTGACAGCGATCTTCACGTCCCTCGCACGACAGATCACCGAGGACATCAACCTACGTGCTGGCATGAAGCTCACTCTCGAACCCTCCATCGACAACACCGACGGCTTTGCACACTGGGTGAACACCATCAGTGAAATCGTCGACACCGCCATCAGCACAGGCGAAATCCCCGACACCCCCACCACACATCGACTCGCCTGGAACTTGTGCGCCAGCACCGTCGGAGCGGCCCACGCCTCCACCTCCTCGCTATGTGTCAAGTCAAGTGAGACAGTGACGTTCAGTTGATCTGCGATTCCGA
>NZ_CAIJDS010000054.1:0-52739 GCF_903819475.1 Rhodococcus sp. UFZ-B548 | reverse complement strand
GCCAGCCCGTCTACTTCAATCCAGCGTCAGCAACGTCCATACCCACAACAACTAGCAGCGAACATTGTTCTCGAGCACGACACGAGAGGTCTCCAGCAAGCTGCGGATGTGGCACGCAACAATGCACACGACGCCGCCCATCACGCCTGGGACATCAAACGAATCCTCACCCATGGTGCGAGATCGACTGAAACCAATCAAACCGCTGCTCTAAAGCGCGGTGGTCCGACTATCGGGGACCTGCCAGACTCTCTGAGCGATCGCCGGAGCCCACTGCACGTATTCGACGGTGACACCGTCAGCATGAGTGAGGTAGAAGAATTTTCCCGTCGCACTCTCGAGTGGGCCGGCTTCGACACGAGCTCCGGATCGAACCAGCTCGGCAACCACGACATCTAGGTCGTCCACAATCACGGGCCCGACCGTCCCTCGGTACTTCGCAGTTTCCGCTGCGGGCCCTCCAATAATCAGAAAGTCACCAACAGCCGCGATGTCTGCTTTTTCGAACTGAAACCGGAGGTCTGCCGGTCGGCCGACAAGAGTTTCGTAGAGAGGTAATGCGGTCTCGGTATCGTCGACGAAGAGTCGGGCGTAGGTCTTCAAGATCGTCATAGCTCGAGCATAGGAAGGAATTCGATGGTGCAGAAGTACGCACTTACAAGTGAGAACCCCGGCCGGGAGATCGACGACCGCGAGCAGCAAGCTCGCGCTGCCGCTCGTGCGGTGTTCGAAACCCTGACAAACAAATGGACCCTTCCGGTTCTGGAAGCCTGTGGCGACGGCTGCCTCAGATTCACCGCCCTGCATCGCGCACTCGACGGAGTCAGCCACAAGATGCTCACTCAGACGTTGCGTTCGATGGAACGCGACGGATTGGTTGATCGACACGATTACCGGACTGCGAACCCTCGCGTGGAATACAGTCTCTCCACCGCCGGCCGCGATCTGCTGAGAACGGTGTACTCACTGTGCGGGTGGTCACGTCGACATCTCGACGAACTCATGGAGGGCACGTAGCCCACCTTCACGGTGCGTCTTCGCAAGGCCCCGATACACATTCGTCGCGGCCGACGCACTGGTACTGAAGGCGCGTGATGAACGTGCACGCCTTGTTGGCGGTCGGCATCAATCGCGACGGACACCGAGAAATACTGGGTCTCGACGTCTCCTCCGGGGAAGACAAGGCCGGCTGGTTGACATCTCTTTTCTTTCGCGGGCTCGTTGCCCGCGGATTGAGCGGGGTGAAACTTGTGACCTCCGATGCCCACGCTGGCTTCGTGGCGGCGATCGGAGCGATCGCTACCTGGTGTGTCGTGGCAACGCTGCCGAACGCACTACGCGGTGAACTTGATGTCGATCACTCCGAAAACGCAATGGCCTGGGGGGTGCCCCCTGGATGGAGTCCTTGAGGGAGGGTGAAGACGATGCTGCATTCGATCTACGACCAACCAGACTCGAAAGGCATTGCGGAACAATATGATCGAATGCTCGATGCGTTGTCGGACAAGCTTCCGAAGGTAGCGGCACATCTCGACGACGCCCGGGCGGAGTTGCTCGCGTTTACCGTATTTCCGAAGGAGATTTGGCGTCAGATCTGGTCCAACAATCCACAGTAACGACTGAACAAGGAGATCCGCCGTCGGACCGATGTCGTCGGCATTTTCCCCGACCGGACCTCGTTGATCCGGCTCGTCGGGGCGGTTCTCGCCGAGCAACATGACGAGTGGACTGAAGGCCGTCGATATCTCGGTCTCGATGTTCGGGCCCGCTCCCGAGTAAGTCTCGTTACCCCGGAAACCGTTGACGACAACACAATCGACGAGGAGGTGAACTCGACTATCCGAACAGCGCTGACAGCCTGAACGAGGAAATCACGCAGTGCCCGTCCTCACACACCACGCATTTGGACTTGCCCCTCGGTCGAGATCATCAGCCACTGCGTGTGGTTGCACTTTCGGTTCCAGCTCAGCTTCCGCGAGGACGAGGAACTCATGCTCGAGCACGGTGTCGTGGTCAGTTACGAGACGATCCGGCGGTGGTGCGCCAAGTTCGGGAAGGCCTACGCCAACCAGCTGCGCCGACGGCGGGCCCGGCTCGGTGACAAGTGGCACCTCGACGAAGTCTTCATCAAAATCAACGGCACCCTGCATTACCTGTGGCGGGCGGTCGACCAGGACGGCAACGTGCTCGATGTGCTGGTTCAGTTGTGCCGAAACGCGTTGGCGACCAGACGATTATTCCGCCGACTACTCAAGGAAGTGCAGTATGTTCCGCGGGTGATCGTCACCGACAAGCTGACCAGTTACAGCGTCGCTCACCGTGAGATGCTGGCCTCGGTCGAGCATCGCCAGTCGAAGTATGTGAACAATCGAGCCGAGAACTCGCATCAACCCACCAGGCAGCGATAACGGGCGATGAAACTCTTCACATCACCTGGGCACGCGCAACGATTCCTGTCCGCTTTCTCGGGTATTTCACCGCATTTCCGGCCCAACCGGCACAGACCCTCTGCGCCCGAATGGCGTACCGAGATGGCCGACTGCTTCACGGTCCGGCAGGAAGTCAGCACGACCGGGATTGCATCCTGAACCGTGAACCACCCAACGAGGGATACATCGCTTCGTGCGCCAAAGCAACTGCGCTGCTATTTCTTTCAACTAACGTGACAGTGTCGGCTGAAGCGCACAACAGCCAGCTACTCTCCAGAGCGATCAATGAGACGTCTCATCGATGCAGGCAGAACACCATGCCGACCTGGTTGTCAAGGCGAACGGTGCAACATTCGGGCAGTCGTCGGTCGCGCAATCCTGCACTGAAATTCTCAATTCTTCGCCGCTTCAGCGAGCTCGGCGCCGTTGCTGAACACCTTGCTGCAATCTACACCGGAGCCTGGAGACTAGATGGTCGAAACTCGACACCTTGACCCGGCCCTACTGAGTTGGCTGCATGCCGGGCCTTTGAGCCCTCCTGAGGTCAACGGCAGGCTCCCGGGCAGCAAGGAAGAATGCCGCCTCGGGAAAGCCGATTGCATTGAATCCGACCGGGATCGGCTCATCGACCGGAAAGTGCGCTGGTAACAGAAGCAGACCTTCACGCGCGCACCGATCAAGCAACGCTGTGCGGGTTCGCAACGAAACAGCGGGGTCAGCATCCCCGCCTTGGCAGAGGTCCGGAAACAGAAACTGGATGGGATGGTGAATGACGTCACCGGAGATGACCGCGCCGCCGTCGGGAGTCTGGATCTCCACCGTGAGATGCCCACCCGTGTGCCCAGGCGCAACACGCACCACTACAGCGGTCCCTTCGTGCTCCGCCAGGACATAACCGTCGTCGACAGCCACCCACGCCGCCTCGTCGAGTACCGGACGAACGCTGTCCTCAAAGGTTTTCACGAGATCGGAAACCACACCTTCGCCAGCACCAGCTGCGGCCAACCGCTCGAGACCTTCGAGTTCAATACGCCCGAAAATGTATGTGGCACCGGGGAATGTCGGCTTCCAAACCCCTGCGTCGAGCTTGGTGTTCCAACCGCAATGATCAGGATGCAGGTGAGTGCTGATAACGGCATCGACATTATCGATGCCGATGCCGGTGGCCGCAAAACGTGTGAGGTAATCGGTGTCGAACATGTGATGCGGCAGTAGGTTCGGGCGATTCTTGTCATTGCCGTTTCCCGTGTCCACCACGATCGTCTTACCACCGATCTCGACGACGTAAGTATGGATCGCAAGCACCAAATCGCCACTCGGTCTGTCCACGAATGGCTCTGCCAACAGACGAGATGCGGCCTCGACTTCAGCGTCGCTGATCAAGGGGAACAGATCGCGCGCAGCAAACGGCCAGTGCGCCATTTCTGTAAGTTGTGTGACGCGCGCCGATCCGATGTCGATGCCGAAACTCATCCGCCTTGAACCTCCGTTCAGCCAGGCACATCTTTGTGATGCGCAATGACACATACTGACCCCACGCTGTTCCGATCCCAACCAGCGAGTCCCGATCATCGGACCTATCCTCCACCGCAACAGTGCCACCTTCTCGTGACCCTCGCTCCACGCTTGTCGGAGACAATTTGAAATCACTCGGATCGAAACGGATCCATTCCGATCCATGTGCCGTGGTTCGACCATCATCGGGCGGTCCCTGTCATCGATCCCGCCTTCCACTACGGTGCGCGGCGACGGCCGTTCACCGAGCGCACATGAAATCGAATCCAACACTGCCACAATATATTCAATCGATATTTGCCGAATTGACGAGTCTGGTCCCGTAAGCCAGTGCCTCGCGGCGTCCGATGCGGGAGACTACTCCAACGCCCTTCATACGAAACTTGGGGCGAACTCCGAATCCTGACTTCCTGTGGTGGCACTCGAGACCCCGCGGCGCACGCTTACCGATACTATTCGTGTCGAATTGGTCTCATCGTCTGCGTCAGAAGGACACTACACATGGCACACGACATCAAGATTTCATCGCTTCATATTCGTGAGGTGTCGTGGACCCATCCTGATGCCGAGGCTTTACGCGGCGAGATGGCTGCCGAGGTGGGGCCACGCTACTCCGACCGCGTATCCACTGCCGACCGAGCGGCCGCAAATTCGGTTGACCCGCAATCGGTGCACCTGACAGTGGTGGTGTACGCCAACGACAGTGGGCGCGAGGGTGAAGAACCACACGCGGTGGGCCATGCGACGCTTCGTTGGAACGGCGCCGATCTGGAGTTGAAGCGGATGTACGTCAGCCCGTCGCATCGCGGAGGTGGCGTGTCCACACTCATCTTGGATACGGTCGAAGATGCTGCCCGGAAGGCTGGACGGCCACGGCTGATTCTCCAGACCGGGGACCGTCAACCCGACGCAGTCAGATTGTATGAAAAGAGTGGATACTCGCGAATCCCGATCTTCTCCCCCTATGAAGTTATGCCGTTTTCGAACTGTTTCGAGAAGGTGTTCACACAACCCCACGGCTGAGTTCGGGTCGAAACCACCATGCAGGCGTCAATCCTCCTGAGTGCCGCCACAACCGCTCGACAATCCTTCGCCGGGCAGACAGAATGCTTAGTGTGAGTCCCATTCATCGGACCGATGGCGAGATTTCAGCGATTGGTCGATCCACCGAGATTTTGAAGACATTCCGTGACAGCTCAGGCGTTCTCAGCGCTGCAGAGCTGGTCCGCCGAACCGGTATGGCAAAAACAACCGTGTATCGAATGGTCGACGATCTTGTCCGCGTCGGATTGCTCGAACGTCAAGGAACTAACTACCGGCTCGGCCTGCTGTTGTTCGAGATCGGCGAATCTGTTCCACGCCAGCGCAACCTCCGCGAGGCGGCGCGGCGGCACCTCTCGGCGCTTCGTGAAGCCACCGGGCACAATGTCGGTCTCGCGGTCCTGGATGGTTTCGACGTGGTGTACCTGGACGTCTTTCGCGGCGACGACGGTCCACGCCTTCCACAACAGATCGGGGGTCGATGGCCGGCACATGCAAGTTGTTCCGGCAAAGCAGTATTGGCGTTCACCGACCTAGCCGACGTCGCGATTCCCGGCGTCCTGAAAGCACACACCGAGAACACCATCACAGACCCTGAACTCTTCCACAGCGAACTGGATCGGGTCCGCAGAAGAGGCGTTGCCTTCGATCGTCAAGAAGCCCTCCCTCGGATTGTCGGCGCAGCTGCACCCATCTTCGGTCCCGACGAGGACGTTCTCGGGGCGATCTCTATCTCGGGCATGTCCGGTCGCATCAATCTGACTCGAATCGATGCCGCAGTGAGAACTACCGCAATCGCTATCTCACGTGACCTGTCGAACGCTCAGTCCGTTGTCCGGCCGGTGCTGCAGCGACGCTGAAGTCTCAGCCACGTCCGACATAGGGCATGCGGTTGGCCATGATGGTCAACGTCGGAATGTTGACATCCAATGGCAGATCTATCAGCTGCACAACGGTATCGGCCACATGACGCGGATCGAAAGTCGGTTCGGGCTTCGTTGTACCGTCAGCCTGCCGGGCCGAGTGGCTGACACCCGCAGTCATATCTGTTGCGGCGTTACCGATATCGATTTGGCTGCAACAGATATCGAACTCGCGGCCGTCGAGGGATATCGACTTCGTCAATCCGGAAACGCCGTGTTTGGTTGCCGTGTAAGCAGCGCTTGCCGGTCTCGGTGTGTGGGCGGACAGCGAACCGTTGTTGATGATGCGGCCACCTCGAGGATCTTGAGTCTTCATGATCCGAACTGCTTCCCGGGCACAGAGAAACACGCCGGTGAGGTTGGCCGCGACGGTATCGTTCCAGGCAGCCGGATCGATCTCGTCCACGCTTCCCGAGGGCCCGAAAGTCCCCGCGTTGTTGATCAGCACATCGAGTCTGCCGAATCTTGCCGACACCGCAGCGAAGAGTTCGCGAACCGAGTCGGCCGACGAGACGTCCGAGGAATGCACATTCGCACGCTCGTACCCTTCGGCTACCGCTTCGAGCTTCCCACTGTTCCGGCCAACCAACACGACATGGTGTCCGGCATCGAGTAGGCCCGTGGCCATGGCGCGGCCGAGCCCGGATCCCGCACCCGTCACCACTACTACCCGACCAGCCCGCTCAGTTACAACGCGAGCGGCCCGCTCAGTGATTGTCACCATGGACCTCCGTTCCTCGTTTCCCCACGAGGAAGTCGAAATCTACTCCCCGGTCAGCCTGCATCACATGATCGACGAACAGTCGCTGATACCCGCTCGTGAACTTCGCCGCGGGCAGCGGCAACGCCAGAAGTCGCTGCGCTAACTCCTCGTCGTCGACGAGAAGGCGCAGCACGCCACGCTGAACGTCCAGTTCGATCATGTCACCGTCTCGGACGGCGGCAAGCGGTCCACCCGCGGCCGCCTCCGGCGCAACGTGCAACACCACGGCACCGAATGCAGTTCCGCTCATTCGCGCGTCGGAGATCCTCACCATGTCTCGTACGCCCTGCTCCAGCAGTTTCCGTGGAAGCGGCAGGTTACCCACCTCGGGCATCCCGGGGAATCCCTTCGGTCCCGCACCCGTGAGAACGATGACGTCATCGGCTTCGATGTCGAGATCCGGTGAGTCGATACGTGCAGTGAAGTCGTCCATTCCGTGAAAGACGACTGCACGCCCCACATGACTCAGCAACTCGGGTGACGCGGCGGACGGCTTGATCACGGCACCGTTCGGTGCGAGATTCCCCGTCAACACTGCGATTCCCGCCTGCTCACGCAGCGGAGTTTCCGTGCTGCGGATGACGTCAGAGTCCCACACGACTTCACCGGAATTGTTCTCGCCCAGCGTTTTACCGGTGACGGTCAGTGCATCCCGGTGAAGTGCGTCGCCGAGTTCGGCGATCACTGCAGGCAGGCCGCCGGCGTAGAAGAAGTCTTCCATCAGGAATGTGCCGGAAGGCATGAGGTTGACCAGTAGCGGAACGTCTCGGCTCTGCTCACCGAAGTCAGCGAGTTCCAGTGGTACTTCCAGCCTTCCCGCGATGGCAAGTAAGTGGACCACAGCGTTGGTGGAACCGCCGATGGCCGTGTTGACTCTGATCGCGTTCTCCAGCGACCGTCGGTCCACCACCGCGGACATCGTAAGATTCTCGGCCACCATCTCCACGATCCGAACCCCGCTGTCTCGCGCCAGGACTCGCCGCCGTGAATCCACCGCGGGAATCGCCGCATTTCCCGGAAGAGTGAGACCCAGCGCCTCCACGATCGATGCCATCGTCGAGGCGGTACCCATCGTGTTGCAATGGCCCGGCGACCGTGACATCGCCGATTCTGCTGTCCTGAACTCACATTCGCTCATACAACCGGCTCGAACGGCTTCACTCATCTCGAATACCGACGTCCCCGATCCCACAGTTTTACCCTGATGACGGCCGTTGAGCATGGGCCCGCCGGAGACGACAATGGTCGGAAGGTCGCAACTCGCCGCGCCCATCACCAGCGCCGGAGTGGTCTTGTCACAGCCGCAGAGTAATACGACGCCGTCGATAGGGTTTGCCCGAATCGACTCCTCCACATCCATGCTCACGAGGTTGCGGTACAGCATCGTCGTCGGTCGAATGATTGTCTCTCCCAGCGACATCACCGGAAACTCGACGGGGAATCCTCCAGCTTCGATGATTCCCAGACGAACTTGCTCGGCCAAGTCCCGGAAATGGGCGTTGCACGGAGTGAGTTCTGAATAGGTGTTGCAGATTCCGATAACCGGACGTCCGTCGAACATTCGGTCGGGGATGCCCTGGTTCTTCATCCACGATCTGTGGATGAAGGCATTGAGATCGTTGCCACCGAACCAATCCTGTGATCGTAGTGTTCTATCCATCAGTGCGGTCCAATCCGAGTATGGCTCTGGCTTCGTCCGGGGTCGCCGGTTGCAATCCGAGACTCTCGACGATCCCGACGATGTTTTCCACCAACCGGACGTTCTCGGCCGGCTCGCCGGTCTCGAGAAATGGATAGTCCTCGATCCCTACCCGTACGTGTCCGCCGAGCACGAGCGCATGGGTGAGTCCACGTATTTGATCGCTACCACTGATGCTCACCGAGAAGACGGAATTCTCCGGCAAGTACTCCACCATCTCCTGCAAGTTCTTCGGGGAGTACGGCATCGCATTCTGAAAGGTGTGATCGAGACCGAGAACCAGGTTGACGAGGTGGGGCCCCGGATATCCCGCAGTGAGGTCCCGGATTTCCTGAAGCAGATGGGTGGGACTGAACGCTTCCCACTCCGGGGTGATTCCCAGCGCGCGCATGGCGGACGCGAGTTCGGCTGCGCGACTCGGCGGCGTATCCATCAGCACCTCACCAACCGGAGAGGTCACATACGCGGTGATCGCATCCAGCGTGCACGTGTCGGCGCCGCCGTACAGGCCCTGCAGCCTCGCGTCCCAGTCGACGACGCGACTTCCGTCGCTGCGGGTACGCACCATGTCACCGTTGACGCCACCACCGGTCGAGTTGTTCAGCACGATGTCGCAACGTTCACGGACCAGCGTGTTCATGTGGCGATAGATGGCAGCGTCGCACGTCGCTTGATCGTCCGGTCTGCGTGCGTGCAGCGCCGCCACGCTCGCGCCGGCGCTGTGACATCTCGCAACGTCCGCGGCAATCTGCTGGGGCTGTGTCGGGATATGCGGGTTGTCCGCCGCTGTGAGAAAGCCGCCTGTGGGAGCAACCGTCACAATCACCTTGTCCCTGAGATCGTTCACGATCACCTTGTCCCTGAGATCGTTCACGCCGGATCACCTTCCCGCTGCGCCGCAGAAAAGAACATCGCGATCGCAGCTGCACCCGGATCTTCGACACCACGGGCATGTTCACCCACGTACGTAGCGCGTCCACGCCGCGCGAGCATCGAGCGTGTCGACTTTGCCCCGCGCTGCGCCGCACCGGCGGCAGCGTCCAGCGCAGCAAAGACGGTCGATCCGGAGGTTGCGGCATCCGACAACGCGTCAGCGGCTGGAACCATGGCATCGACCATTGTCTTGTGACCCACCTGCGCATTGCCCAAGCGCTGAACCGCCGAGGTCGCCGCCGTCAGGGCAGACGCAAAATCTTCTGCGGTGACGGCATCTCCGGTTATCGCTCCGATCCTGCCGAACCACAGCCCGAGCAGTGGTCCGCTCGTACCGCCGGTGTCGAGAAAAGCGTCGGACACGCGAGCGAATATCCCACCGGGGTCAGACGGCGGATCCAGGTCGATCCGGCGCACCGCGCCGCGGAGACCGGAGCGCAGATTCATACCGAAGTCCCCGTCACCGACGAGCCGGTCGAGGTCAGTGAGGGCATCGAACTGGTCTTCGGCCTGGGCGGCAAATCGATTGATCCAAGCATGCGTGTCGCCGACGTTCAGCGTTGTCATCATGAAGCTCTTTTCGGTAGTGCAGATGTGAATTACCACGACAGCGCGGCGGTTCGAACCGGCGCATCCCACAGATCCAGAAACTCGTCGGTCGAACGAACCAGAGTGATCGAGAGTCCGTGCATATCCAGGGCTGTGACAAACGACCCGGCAATGACGCGGTCCAGAGCAATACCGGCCCCGTCCAGAAATGATTTCAATTCGGCAGTGGCGATAGCTAATTCGAGGTCGTGGGTGGCTCCCAGACCGTTGACTATCGCAATGACTCCGCCGCCGCGCTCGGCGCTGATCGCCTCGACGATCGGCGCTGCCAGTTGTTCCACCAGTTCCGCTGCGGTCACAGCCGGCCGAGTCTCCCGGCCACGCTCGCCGTGGATACCGACTCCGAATTCCATCTCGCCTGGTGCCAGTTCGAACGAAGGGCGGGTCTGTCCCGGAGGTGTACATGAGCGGAAGGCAGCACTGAGCGTCGCCGAGGCCGAGACCACCCGACGGCCCAGTTCGGCTACCTCGGCAAGCGCGAACCCTCGCTCCGCTGCAGCGCCGCATATCTTCTCCACGGCAATGACTGCCGCAGTGCCTCGCCTTCCAGGGCCGTCGTTGTCTGTCGACACTGTCGCGAGGTCGTCGTCGACCACCACGATCTCCAGTTGCCGTTCGGTGCCCAGGAGCTCTGCAGCGATCGAGAAATTCAGCTTGTCGCCGGTGTAGTTCTTCACGATCAGCAATGCGCCTAGGCCATTCTCGACTGCCTCGACCGCTGCGCGAATCTGGAATGCCGTGGGACTTGCAAAGACCGCTCCGGGAACGGCCGCGTCGAGCATGCCCAGCCCCACAAATCCCGAATGCAGCGGTTCGTGTCCGGCACCGCCGCCGGACACGAGGGCAACTTTGCCTCGACTGCCCTGCGCCCGCGTCACGAAAGTCGGGTCTCGGTGATACGAGATCGTGGTCGGATAAAGAATCTGAAGACCTTCCAGTGCTTCTCGCACAACATTTTCGGGCCGGTTGACAACGTGGCTGCTCATGACGGACTCTCGGATCCGATGGTGGTGCCGAGGGGAAAGCGCAGAGCAAATCCGGCCACGCTCGTACGGACGTTGTCGCCCACCCTCATCCCCGCGGAGGCAGCGGGACCGTTGACGTACGAGATTGTTCCGTTGTGCCACATATCCATTCCATTGCTGATCTCGGCGGAGTCGTGACTGACCGCGACGCCGGCAAGACCTGCCTCCCCCATGTGAATAATTCCGACGATCCCTGCCTGGTCCTTGCCAACGCCCGCGTCGTTCATGACGGCCAATGCACAACCGGTTGCAATCGCCATCCGTCCGGATTCCTGGCCGCCGTTGGAGGCCGCGACAACAATGCGGTCTCGATCCCCCTGTTCGATCTGCGACATGCTGTCCATGACAACGATCACTCTGCCGTTCTCCTCACCGACTATGCCCCGAAACATCAACCGACGCCTCTCTGGACCAGCGCCAGAATTTCTTCCGACAGGCGCGCTCCCAGACGCACTCCTGCTCGAGCAGCAGTCGGATTGACGTAAGTGACGATGCCGCTTTCCCACACGTCCTTGCCGTCGCCGATGCGCGAACTGTTGTGTCCGACTGCAATACCCGCAATGTCTTGTGCGTCGACCGCCGCCAAGCCTGCGATACCCGCTCGGTTCTTTCCGACGCCGGCGTCGTTGCACACCACTACGCGCACGCCGTACTCCACTGCGTATTCCCCGGCACTCGTTCCGCCGTGTGAACCGGTCACGATCACGTCACCACTCTGCGCACGCGACGCGAACGCTATGGAGTCCATGATCCAGACACGCTGCCCGTTCGCGGTGTGCACCAAAGTGGGTTCGGCGCCTTCTGTTTCAACGACTCGCATGAACATTCACCCCTAGAATCCGACGCGCCTGTTCCGGAGTTGCGGGTTCGCGTCCGTACCGGCGAGCGATAGCCGCGACTTCCTTCACCAAGTCAGGTGACGACGGATGTCCCAGTTCCGCGTAGTGATAGTCACCCGCACCGATCGCCACATGGCCGCCGCGCCTGATCGATTCCTCCGCTGCTGCAAGGACATTGCCGCGATAGGCGGACACGATCCACTCCATCGTCAGATCTGGTGGCAGTAGGTCCAATTGTGCACGCAACCCGGCGACAGTAGCGGGATGCGCCGCCGGGAACTCGTCGCCGCCGAGGATGAACGCAACGGCCAACGGCAATGCCAGACTCTGCGATCTGGCATGTGCAACGATGGCGCGCGTCCAACTGACGTTGAACGACGTCAGGTACGGCGCCATTCCCAGTTCGGCCGCGCGGGAGAGAAGCTCGATCTGCGTTCGGGTGTCGTTGACGAAGACAGCGGAGTCGGTGACGTAGTGACCGGTTTTCGAGTCGATCAGGTCCATCGCCGCGCAACCCATGTCGATGACCAAGAAGTCGGAACGAGTATTCGGATTCGCCTGATTCGGAGCAAGATTCGCCAGTCGCTCGTCGACTGTACGCCCGGGGACGTTTGCCATGGACGGTGCGAGCAGAAGATTCGACACCGCGCGAACTCGCTCGATGATTGCACCGTATGTCGCCGCCGAGTGATCGGCGCCGCCGTCCACCGTTCGCCCGTGAAAGTGCATCACCGATGCTCCCGCGTCCTCGCACGCTCGCGCGGTCTGCGCAATTTCGTCAGGTGTCCACGGTATGTGGGGATTTGGTTCGCGCATGGTGTTTTCGTTGACGTGAACACCGATGACCACCGGTTTGTCTGTCGTAGCGGTCCATTGATCAGTTGTCATGACGATCCTTCGGTAGATTCCAGCCGGCGCCCATCGACTGACCACCGTCAACCGTCCAGGTCTGGCCGGTCACGAAACCGGCAGCGGGACCGGCGACAAACGTCACGACTTCGGCGATCTCGTTCGGGTCGGCATAGCGTTGCAGCGGAATGGATTCCAGGATCGCGCGCTGCATGTCAGGACTCTGTGCACGCCGCGCCAATGGTGTCAGTGTGGATCCGGGGGCCACACAATTCACGCGGATGCCCTCACCTGCCAGCTCTATCGCGAGCTGAGTGGTCAGGGCGATCACTCCGCCCTTCGACGCCGAATACGACGCCCGGTCGACACTGCCGCGCAGACCCGATACCGAGGCGATCGTGACTACCGACCCGCCGCCGTCGGCAGCGAGTAGGTCCACGAACTCACGTACAACGGCGAACGTGGAGACCAGATTCAGTTCGAGTGTTCGTCTGAATCGTTCGGGTGTCGTCTGGCGAACCGGAGCGTTGTCCGCAGTTCCGGCGGAGGTCACGACGGCGTCGACGCGGCCGAACGCTCCTTCGGCGACGTCACACAGTCGGCGGAGATCACCCTCATCGGTGACGTCCGTCCGAACCTCGATCGACCGATTGTCCGCTGACGCAACACTGTCGCCAGGTGCGTGTGACAGATCTGCGGACACGACGTTCCAGTCCTGGGCGACAAAGCGCCTGCATGTTGCCAGCCCGATACCGGAAGCGCCGCCCGTCACGATTGCTACCTTTCGGCTCACGGCTACAGCACCTTCCGCATGTCGCGAATGGGGTCAGACCCATCCCATCCCTGCGATGCCGCCTCGATGGCGCGAAACAGATTCCCCTTGCGCCCACTGACCTCGGAGAGTTCGACGACGGTTCCCGGGTACGCGCTTTCCTCGAAGTAGACGAAGCGTTCGTCTGGAGCACCACTGCCGGAGCGACCGCTCTGCAGTTCGACGAGTCCGCGCTGCTTGGATTCCGTCAGATGGCGATCGAAATCCGTAGTCCAGTAGGCGACATGCTGAAGTCCTTCGAGACCGCGATCGGTGAACTCGCGGAATGCCGACGGTTCGTTGTTGTGCTGCTGAATCAGTTCGATCTGTGCGCTACCGCTGTGCGCGAGTGCAACACTGAATCGCGGTGCACTCGGTTCGCCGCGAAAGACGAAGTCGTTCAGGGGCTGGTCTTCCACGAAGAAGAACGGTCCGACGCCAACCACGTCGATCCAGTATTTCAATGCACTGTCGATGTCGCGCACGACGTAGCCCAATTGGCGCAATGGCCCAAAATATTTACTCACGAAGGTCCTCGTTTGTCGTTGGCCGCCGGCCCCGACCGTCGACGGCCGTGACCCGGATGCTCTGATGATGTCCCGCGACAGAGCGCACGGAGAATGCATAGTTCCCGTTGATCGGGACTTATTGCTGCTCGAACGTCTGCGCTCAACCCTGCTCGGGCGTGACGAGAGTGCCTGCGTCCCGTTCCGACCGGTAGTCCAGCGTCAGTTGAGCATTCACCTTGTCGGCTTTCCTCGTGAGTAGCTTGAGGATCAGCACGATCAGTGCCGCCGTTGCGAGCACCGCGGAGTACACACCGATGGCCGGCGTGAAACTGTTGGTCGCATCCTTGATCCAGCCGGTCACCTGAGGGCCGAAATAGCCACCGAGGTTACCCATTCCGTTGATCACTCCGAATCCGGCAGCAAGAGCGGCGCCGGTAAGGAAGCTGGACGGCATGGTGATGAAAATGCTCATCGAACTATAGAGACCGATACCAGCGATGCAGAATCCGAAGATCGCGACGACGGGAGTGGTGAAAAACAGTGCGGCAATGGCAAATCCGAGCGCGGCCACCGACGCCGCTATGGCAAAGTGCACGGGACGTTCACCGGCGCGGTCCGAATGCCGCGTCCACCAGATCATCGGCCCGATCGCGATCAGAGCAGGTAACGCGGCAACCCAGCCGATCTGCGTGGTGGTCATCCCGAGCTGCGCATAGATCTGCGGCATCCAGATCTGGAACCCGTTGAGACTGAATGTGAAACAGATAAAGACGGCGATCAGAACAAGGACACGTGGATGCACCAGACCCTGCAGGAAACTGTGCTTACCGACTACCGCTTCACGCTCCTGCGCCTCGGCTTCGAGAGTGTCGGTGAGCCAACCACGTTCCTCTTCGGTGAGAAACTCGGCCTCGGAAGGCTTGTCACGCAGAACCTTGTAGATCACGAAGGCCATCACGACAGCCGGGACGCCCGTGAGAATGAAGACCCACCGCCAACCCGAAAGCCCGAGAAATCCGTCGATAGCCATCAGATGCGTAGTGATCGGCGTACCCAGCCCCGAAAAACAGATGAACGTGACGATCCACGCCATCGCCTTACCTCGATCGCGATTGGGGAACCATCTGGAGACGAAGAACAGCATTCCCGGAGAGAATCCAGCCTCGGCGATACCGAGAAGGAATCGAGCTGCGACCAGGCCTGAGGCACCCTGCACGAAGGCCGTCCCGATCGTGACGATCCCCCACGTGATCATGATCCGGGTAATCCAACGGCGCGCCCCGACCTTTGTCAGAATGTAATTGCTCGGCGGTTCGCAGATCGTGTAGCTCCAGAAATAGATACCGGCAGCGAACCCGAACATCGACGCAGAAATGCCTAGTTCCTTGTTCATCGTCAATGCTGCGACACCGATGTTCAGGCGGTCCAGATACAGGACGATGTAGGCCAATCCGATGACCGGCATGAAGCGGAGCATGACTTTCCGGACTGTCCTGTCCGGAAGTGCAAGCTGCTCGGGGGTAGTTCCTTCGTGACGCATGATTCACCTCGTAGTCATTCGAACACATCATTGTGATGGCTGACACAGAGACGATGCGGCTCGACGACCGAAGTTCACATACACAATTCCCGATCATCGGTACTTCATCTAATCGCCGCCCGTCCCCTGGAAGCGACAGTCAGCCGGCGGGTATACGAATCATCCCGTCGACGATCACGATATTGGGCCCGCGCCCAACTAACAAGAAGGCATCCTCCCCGCGAGACCAGGTCTATCACATCCTAAGCACGGTCCCGCGAAACCTTGCCGCCCTCGAATCACGCTGAATAACAGTGCTTCTCCTCGTACCTATAACTGCAGCATCCACCTACAGCCAGTAGCCGAACACTGAGGCAGATCAACTCTTCATGATTTGCTAACCTGACGAATATTGTTTTCTTCAAACATAATTGATTTCCATTGCGGGCGTGGCCGAGATGCAAGGCAGCAGTCTGCAGAACCGTCCACGCGGATTCGAATCCTGCCACCCGCTCCATCATCATGGCCACCGAAATCCAAGCAGGTACCCATCGGTGTCAACGGTCTCTGAACTCTGACCCTTTACGGGTCCCGCAAAGTTGACCCACTTGCGGTCATTAGTCGTTGTTGGATCGGTTCTTGGTGAGCAGTTCTCGACTGGATCGGGTGCGGTAGGAGTCGCCGGTGAGGGTGAGTACTTCGGCGTGGTGGACGAGTCGGTCGATCATCGCTGCGGCGACGACGTCGTCGGAAAAGGTTTCGCCCCATCGATCTGGGGTTGGCACTTGTTCGTCTCCGTGGAAACCCGCAGCTCGCTGGGACTTCAGCATGTTTTCGCGTTCTAGCCTTCTTCAAGCTGTGAGCGGTCTATATTAGGTGCTACCTTAATCGTTCAGGTGTGAAGAAGGTGTGCTGATGACCGAAGGTCTGCGGCTGATCCCGGGCAACGTCGTTCCGATAGAGTCGATCGAGTCAGATCCTGTTGTGTTCCAACGCAACTGCGTGGACGCCTTCGTCGCGTCCTGGCGAGCTCGGGGCTTCAGCCCAGTCACTATCGACAACGACATCGGGCTACTCGAGCGGACGCTGACGGCACTGGGCCGGCCGGCGTGGGAAGTCACCGCCGAGGACATCGACCGAGTCGTCGGCAGCCTCGCAGTCGCGGGCCGTGCTCCGTCGACTCGGCGGGAGTATGTGCAGATCTTCAAGGGATTCCACTGGTTCCTCCAGGTTCGCAAGGCAGCCGAGATCGAGGCCGTGTTCGGGGTGAAGCTGGTCTGTCCGGTGGATGAGTTCAACGCCTCCCGCCATGTCGGCGACGATTCGCCGGCGCTGGTGCCGCCTCCGACTCCGGAGCGCGTGCGGGAGTTCTTCGAGTTCATGAAGGCGCGCATCATCACCGCCCGAAAATATGGGCCGGCAGCTCGGGACTACGCGCTGTTCCGGACGCTCTATCATGCCGGACTGCGCTCGGAAGAGGCTGCGCTGCTCGACCTTCCGGATGTGCATTTCGATCGTGGTCCGTTCGGCAAACTTCATGTCCGCTTCGGTAAGGGCGCCAGGATGTCCGGTCCTCGGCCGCGATGGGTTCCGATGCTCGACGGTCTGGACCTGGTGCTGCGCTGGTTCCTGACCGACGTGCGGCCCAAGTTCCCGGACTCGCCGGTGTTGTTCGCCGACGAGTCCGGCGGGCCGCTGCATCGTGGAACGATCCGCAACCGGCTGCGATATCTGATGGAGCTCGAAGGGCGCCCGCGTTCGGAGCGGTTCAGCCCGCATGCGCTGCGACGTGCGTGCGCGACCCACAACTATGAGCGTGGCGTGGATCTGGTTGCGATCCAACAGCTTCTGGGTCACTGGACCGTCGGATCGACGATGCGGTATGTCCGGCCATCGGCGACCTTCATCGAGGACGCGTATCGGCGCGCGGTGACCACCACCCTGGCCGAGCTCAGCGGAGAGGACGAGCGAGCGTGAGGATCAAGTGGCGACTGCGGATGGCCGCGGCCCAACGCGAAGTGTGGACCGGGACCGAGCTGCGCAGGCTGCTGGCAGACAAAGCCGGGCTGGAGATGTCGGCGGCGTCGGTGTCGGCGCTGTTCACCAAGGAACCCACCCAGATCAAGATGACGACGCTGATCGCGTTGTGCACTGCCTTGCAATGCACTCCGGACGACTTGTTCGAGATCGACGCCACTCCCGTCGAGCGTCCTGCCGATCCGCCAATTCGACCGGCGCCGACGCAGCGCCAAGCCGTCAACGCCCGCGGCCGCTCGCTTCCGCCGATGTGACGCTTCGACCTGGAAGTCATTGCAGAACATGCGTAAACGCCAGCGTGACTGTGCCGAGTGCGGCGGACCGGTGGGCATCATCGGCCGCGACCTGTGCTGCCGGTGCACCGCCCGCGCCAAGGACGCGGCCGCCAAGCAGCCGTGCCCTGACTGCAGCCGCAGTAGGGTGCTGGTCGTCGAGACAGGTCGTTGCGTGATTTGTTCCCGCCGGTGCGCGCAGTGCGGTCACAAGGTCCGCTTCGCGGAGGCCGTGTTGTGCCGGGGCTGCCAACGCAAAGCCGACCTGCAAGCTCGGCAACAGGACTGTCCGCGGTGCGGCAAACCCGGGTATCTGCGCGTGGACACCGGCTGGTGCGGTCACTGTTCGAGGCCGCGCCCTTCGAAGAAGCCCCCGCGCGTCTGCGTCGCCTGTGGCGTGTTGCGTCGCCATGCCGGCCGCGGCATGTGCTCGCGATGCTGGCAGCGCCATCCGGATCGGCCGCATGTGGCCGGCGAACATCTCCTAGCACGTCTTGCCGACCCGCCGGATTGGCTGCCCGGCCTGATCACCTGTCTCGCCGACGGCTATTCGCCAGGCCGTGCGTGTGTGGCGGTCACCGAGCTGGGGCGACTGCTCGACGACGAGCACTCCAATCATCCGCCGTCCCTGCTCGACAGGGCACGCCGCTCAGGCCGTTCCATGGGTCCGCTGGCCAGATCGATGCAAGATTTCTTCACCGAACACGGGCTGGCGATGCCGACCGACCACAACGAGCGACTCGCCGCCGGCCGCCGGCAACGGCGGATCGAAGCGGCCCCTGAACCGCTGCGACCGGCAATCGCAGGATTCGCCGAGTTCATGCTTACCGCCAAGGCCCGTGCTCGCCGGGCCGGAACACTGCCCCGCAGCGATTCGACCATAGAGGCCGCACTGGCGGCCGTTCGAGATTTCGCTTCGTTCTTGAACAGTGAACGCGGGAAACAAGATTGGGCGACCGTCGAGCTCGGCGACGTCGAGGCGTTCCTAGTTTCCCTGCCGAAGTCGCGCCAGCGAAGACTCACCGTGCTGCGCCAGTTTTTCCGATTCGCGCGCAGTCACCGTCTGGTCCTTGTCGATCCGACGAAGAGCCTGGACAGGAAAGAGGCCAAGGGTTTTCGTGGCCGGACGCTCACTCTCGAGCAACAACGCCGGTTGTTCCAGCGGTGGACCACCGACCTGCTGGTGCATCCGCATGAATCCCTGGTCGGCATCCTCGCCTTGCTGCATGGCGCTTCCAGTCGCGAAGTCCGGCTGCTGACCTGCGACGATGTCGATCCGCTTCGACAGACCGTCAGGCTTGGCGAGCGACCGCATCCGGTCCCGATGGACCCGGCGAGCTGGACGATCGTGCAGCGCTGTTTGGCCCAGCGCGCCTCCTGGCGCACCGCCAATCCGCACGTCATCGTCACCAAAGGGACCAAGGCCGGACGGTCACCCGCATCGGTCGCCTATCTGAGTCATGTGCTCGACGATTGCGGGTTCGGCCCGCGGATGATCCGCTGCACTCGCCTTATCGATCTGGTCAACACCATGGATCCGAAGCTCGTCGCCGCGGCATTCGGCATGACCGCCGAGGCCGCCATGATCTACCTGGCAGACTTCGTCGACCCGACCCGACTGCCGAACCCGTGAAACTTCGGCGCGACTACGCACAGATTCGCGCGAACATGTGCGCTTTCCCGAACGGCAGATTCGAGGTGACCATGATCGAACCCAACTCGTACCGGGATGCGATCAGCTGGAAGAACACGTTGGCTGCGTCCTGATCGAAGGGGATGTATCCGACTTCGTCGATGATGATCAGTTTGTAGCGGCGGATCTTCTTGAGTTCGGTGTCGAGTTGCCCGGCATGGTGCGCGGTGGTCAACCGGGAAATCCAGTTCGACGCGGTGTCGAACAGGACGGAGTATCCGGCGTAGGCGGCTTTGACTCCGAGTCCGATCGCGAGATGCGTTTTGCCGATTCCAGGAGGGCCGAGCAGGATGACGTTTTCCGCTTTGGCGACGAACATTCCAGTCACCAAGTGTGCCAACACATCACGTCTCAGACTTGGTAGGTGGTCGAGGTTGAAGTCTTCCAAGGTTTTCACTGCCGGGAAGTGCGCGGTGCGGATCCGCATGGTGGTGCCGGCGGATTCACGATCGGCGAGTTGGCGTTGCAGCACCGTGGCGAGGTATTCCTCGTGTGACCCGTTCTCGTCGCGGGCGTGATCGGCGAGCTCTTCCCAGACCCGTCCGATGGTCGGTGTTTTCAACACCCTCGTCAGGTATGCCATCTGCGATGGCAGTCCGTCGGCGGGCAAGGCCGCTGCTGCGGTTGCCTGGTCCTCCGCTTTCGTCTTCGCCGCTGTGGTTGTCATGATGTGGTCCTCACTGTTGTTGGGGTGGAGTCGAAGTCGACGCCGAACAAGGCGTCGTAGTCCGGTAACGCACGTAGTGCGACGGTATGGCCGTCGGTGTGCTGACGGGTGGCCGCGGCAGTGCGGCGTGCCCGCTCGGTCGCGAATCCGCAGCGCAGTTGCGCCGCGGTATCGACGTGATCGGGATCGGTGACGACCACATGTTTCTCCCACGAGCGGTCGTGGCGAGCAACGATCTGTCCGTCACAGCGAGCTGTCACCGTCGTCGGGCTGGCGCTGACGTCGACGAATCGGCCGATCACCCGCGGATCGATCGAGTAGTCGGCGGCGTCGATACGGACGTAGTAGTCCCGAGCCAACCGGATCCGGTGACTGAGTCCGACCGACGGAATGACCGGTGGCAGTTCGATCATTGCTTGAATATCGGTGGTGAGTAGATCGACAGGGCGGCCACCGATCGCCCTCACCGTGCGAGTATTCGCGCGAGTGAGCCAGTCCTGGAGCTGAATGTTGAAATCAGTCGGTGAGGTGAATCGCCGGCAGGGCAGAAACGATGTTTCCAGGTAGCCGTTGGCGCGTTCGACCACACCTTTGTATTCCTGGTCCCTCGGTGGCGCCAATTGGATCCGAGTGGCCAGCGTCCCGGCGAACGCCGCTGCTACGGTCGTGACCTTTCCAGTGCCACCGATCGCTGATTCCCGGTCCCATACCAGCGTTTTCGGTACACGTCCGAGTTGTGAGATCAGCTCCCACATCCCCGAGAGGATGTCGCCGCCTTGCCTGGATGGGATCATCAACGCGGTGATGAAGCGTGAGTACCCCAACACCATGACCAATACCGGCAGGACCCGTTCCTGGCCGCCACCGACAGGTATCGGTGTTGCGGGAAAACACAAGTCGCACTGTGCGATTGCACCTGGCCGATAGGTCGTCCGATCGACTGGATCGACTCCGACGTACTCGGGCCGGATCAGCTGCAGGCGTTTCTTCAGCGGCGACAACGAGTGCGGCCACCCGATTCGTTCCGCGATGACCGGTGCCAGCATCTTCGGCCAGTCCACCAGCAATGCTCGGATCTGCGGCTCGAACACATCGGCCACCGACCCTCGTCGCGGTCGTTCGTATCGAGGTGGTCGATCCGAGGCCAACGCCGACCGAACCGTATTCCGGGAAATCCCCAAGCGGCGGGCGATCTCCCTGATCGGCAGACGCTCACTGCGATGCAACCGGCGGATCTCCGCCCAATCCTCCAATGAAATCACCCTCCCAGCGTTGCCGCAGGTGGGTCAATTTTGCGGGACCCAAGGTGGTCCAGTGTTCAGGAACCGTCGACAATCGGGATAGGATCTGCACGATAGCAACAGAGGAACTGTCACGCTAGCCGAAAAGGCTGGTAGCGAAGCCTGTTTGGGACAGGCCGTTACGGGACACAGCCGGGCCACTCACTTTCAGGCGGCGGCATCTGTCGCGATGACTTCCTGCCAGAGCGCGAAGCGGGCGGCCATCTCGGCACGCCATTCGGGAGCGGTCAGCCGACTCCGCCGGCGCGGCTGGACCCAAACATTGAGCAAGCTCCACGGCGTGACAGCGCCGCCCGAACCGACGACCCATACCTTACCTTGATCGTCGTTCTACCTTGCTCTGAGAATGGACTTCATCCGAATGTCTCCGAGTAGACGACCGGTGACCGCTGCGCCCAGTCTACGCGTGGCGAATCGCGTGCTGATCGAGAACACCCAGTTGGGCAGGCCAGAGACGACGCACGGTGGTGCGCTGCGACGGTCCAATGCACAGAAATCCCTGTCTACCAACTGAGTTGAGGTTTGCATACGGCCGACCGCTGCTTCCTCTGATCCGACGACATCGAAGAACTCGGCCTTTGTCGGGCCGGGTCAGACAGCCAGCACGGTCAGGCAGGTTCCTCGCGCTTCGGCCCACAGCGCTTCCGCGAAATTGAGAACATACGCTTTGGACGCACCGTAGACGGTCCATGCCGGGAGTGGGCTGAAATGATGCAGTGCCCGCGATGTTGACGAGTGCGCCGCGTCGGGAAAGTAGGTCCGGAAGGAAAGCGTGTGTCAGTTCGACCAGCGTCGTGATGTTCAGCTGAACGCTCGAGGTTCTCTTCGTTTAGCCTTAGGCTAGACACGAGCCCCTGGACCCGAAAAAGTCGGCTCCCGCCACTGAAACCGTTGGGCGGCAGGAATTCAACCTCGCTCTATTTGTTGGACACTCGCAGCTGTCGACGGAGCTGCCCCTGATCACATGCCTGACCGCGGGAGGGACACCGCTGGGTGCGGGCCATGCTCCGCACCAACAGACGATTATATACGCCCAGGAGAGCCGAGCCTGCTCACTGCCGACGGGCCAACTCGTCCCGCACGATCTCCAACTTCATCTCATCACACCGGCTCATTTCGTCCAGATTCTCGAGCCGGGCGAGCTCCTGAACCAAATCGAGGTCGGTCATCCCGCGTCTGACATCCTGCATCCCGTATGCACCCTTCCGATCAGCATCTTTCCAGTCGGAGTACCCCCGACAAGCGGACCCGTAATCAGACCGCCGACGAAATCCTCATGCACGGAACGCGGCTGACACCTACGTGTGTCCCTCAAGCGAAAGTCCAAACTCCCAGGACTGAGCTTGAGGGGTGCTCCGCGGCCATTCTCGTTCGTAGTGGCAGTGAAGCAAAAGGGCTGGTCGGGATCGTCTCCGGGAGTCGACATCGCCGGCAACGGCCTACCATTGATGCCGATGAGCAATGATCAGCCCTGGGACGACGGCGTCTTTGCGGCGCCGGGTACGTCTATGCCGCCGCCGAGGTTTGCGAGTTCACTGATCACCCAGCTCGGTCTGTCGCGGGCATCACCGCAAGAACGTGAGCGAGGTGTCGCGGAGTGGCTTCGGAGCAATACGCCCAGCAAGGCGCTGCGGGGCAGCTTGATCCGATGTGGGTACGGGCATCTGCTCGAACAGTAGGTAACTTACGGATGAGCGAGCTTAGGTCCTCAGTCCTTGGCCAGCTGCGACATCACCGTCAGAGACTGATCCCTTCGTGCGCTATGCAGGTGACATGATCCCGGCCACGGGTCTCGCGAAGAATCTGATCCGATCCCTGTAGTGCAACAACACATGTGAAGTTCCGATCCAAGTTGATTCTGGGCGTTCCCTGTGTGTCAGGGTGAGTTGAGTCCACCGGTTCACAGCAACCCCGCCTGCAGGGCGAAATACGGATCAACCTCTCGACGATTTCCACCCCTGCGCCGGTCGAGGACAATGACCGCATGGCCTCTCCCCATCCCCGAGCCGACGGCCCTCGCCGACGACGAGCATTCACCCCCGCGGACAAGCTGACCCATTTGGCCGCGTACGAGCTGGCATGCGAGGACGGCGGCGGCGGTGCATATCTGCGCCGTGAAGGCCTGTACTCCTCGCTGATCTGCGAGAGGCGCAAGCAACGCGACGCCGGCGTCCTTGACGGTAAGAAGCCCGGCGCGAAGGTCGGAAAGCTCACCGCAGAGCAGGCCGAGATCGCCCGCCTGACTCGTGAGTTGGAACGCGCGAACAAACGGTTGACCACGACCGAAGCCGCCCTGAGCATCATGGGAAAAGCACACGCTCTCTTGGAATCGCTTTCCGAGAGAGCGGATCCGGGCGACAAGCCGGGCAAGCGCTGACCGCCGCGTGGACTGAACTGGCCGAAGCTGGAGTCTCGACACGGATGGCGAGTGCGCTGACCGGCGTCATCCGTTCGACCGCGCTGAGGCACCGAACTGCTGCTGCCGCGCCCACACCCGACCTTGCACCTGCGTCGGTGGTCGAACCGGCGAACAAGCTGACCAGCATCGAACGCCGCCGCATCCTCGAGATTCTCAACAGTGATCGTTTCGTCGATCAAGCACCACTTGAGGTGTTCGCGCAACTGCTCGACGAGGGAATCTACGTGTGTTCGGTGTCGACGATGTATCGGGTGCTGCGAGAGAACGCGCAGGTCGCCGAGCGTCGGAGGCTGGCCCGACACCCCTCGAAGGCTTGTCCGGAACTGGTGGCGACCGCACCCCGGCAGGTGTACTCGTGGGACATCACGAAACTCGCCGGCCCCGTAAAGGGGCAATATTTCGATGCCTACGTGATGATCGACATCTACTCTCGTTACATCGTCGGTGTTCACGTCCACACACACGAGTCAGGTTTTCTTGCAAGGGAATTGATGGAGAACATCTTCTCGGTTCACGGCATTCCGCAGGTCGTCCACGCTGACCGGGGTACTTCGATGACCAGTAAAACCGTCGCTGCACTACTCGCAGATCTCGAGATCACCCGGTCGCATTCACGGCCGCAGGTGTCGAACGACAACCCATACTCGGAAGCGGTGTTCAAGACTTTGAAGTACGGACAGTCGTTCCCTGAGCGTTTCGGATCAATCAGCGAAGCAAGAGAATTCATGGACGTCTTCACCGCTTGGTACAACCATGAGCATCGGCATACCGGTATCGGTCTGCATACTCCAGCCGATGTTCACTTCGGTTTGGCGGCGGGCAGAGCGGCAGACCGCCGGAGTGTTCTCGCTGCGGCTCGGGCGAAACACCCTCACCGCTTCGGCACGACGGCCGCACCGAAGATCCTCGATCTGCCAGACAGTGCCTGGATCAACCGGCCCGCCGACGAATCCGAGATCCCGGAGGCGGCGGAACCGACAGCCGCCTAACTCCCGCTGGACTCAACTCCCTTGACAAGTTCCGGTTCGACGAGGCCAAAGGAGATACATCCATAGTGGCGACACACTGCGTCTACCGGACTTCGATTGCCCGGCAAGCGAAGTCGTATGCAGTTTCTCCTAACCTGCCGTGAGTGAGCACGGGCCGGAGCCTTCGAGAGGAACGTCATGACAAACGAACTGTCCACTGCTCTCGAAGCTCTGGCGCACCTCCTCGACGTCCACTATATCGGTACCGTCGTCGCACGATCACAACAAACCGAAGACCGCAACCGCAGCGTCACATAATTCGACTTCACCACCAACGCCATCTACCGGACCTAGTCCATCACCAATCTCGAGACCTGGACAGCAGAAACGTGTCAACGGTCTCTACACCCACTTCAACCGCGCAGGTGAGACCGTCCACGAAGCGAAATTCCCCACCGCCGGCCTCGTGCCACCCGTCATCCGCCTGTGCTACCCAGGATGCTCACCGCGTTGTCGGACAAGCTTCCGAAGGTAGCGGCACACCTCGACGACGCCCGCGCCGAGTTGCTCGCATTCACCTCCTTCTCAAAGGAGATCTGGCGTCAGATCTGGTCCAACAATCCACGGGAACGACTGAACAAAGGAGATCCGTCGCCGGACCGAGATCGTTCGCATTTCCCTGATCGCACCTCCCTGATTCGGCTCGTCGGCGCGGTCTTGGCCGAGCAACACGACGAGTGGACCCGAGGCCGTCAATATCTCGGACTGGACATCCTGGCCCGCTCCCGAGTAAGTCTCGTTACCCCCGGAAACCGGTGACGACAACACAATTGACGAGGAGGCGACCTGTGCTACCCCAGCAGCATTGACAGCCTGAACGAAGAGATCACGCAGTGCCCGTCCTCAAACACCACGCATTGGGACTTGACCCCGTGACGATCACCCGATCACTTTTTTATTTACAGGTACGTCACGACAGGGATACACGGAAGTGAGCGGCAGTTACTAGTCTCCGGTGGTTCAAGTCGATAGGAAGACGGGTAGTGATCAATGAAGGTTCTTGGAGAATTCCTGCGCGCACATCGCGAAAACACCAGCCCGGAGTCCGTAGGTCTACGAACCATAGGGAGTCGTCGCACGCCCGGATTGAGACGTGAGGAAGTGGCGTTGTTGGCGGGAGTGGGCGTGTCCTGGTACACATGGCTCGAGCAAGGCCGCGTCACCGCGTCACGACAAGTTCTCGAAGCTATCGGCCGAGCGTTGCGTTTGCAGGAAACATCATTCGAATACATGTTGCTCGCCGGCGGCTTCGGGAAGCCACCTGCAAATGTGGCAGAGCAGGCACATGAAGTCGAGGTAGTGCGCCCCGTCATCGAGGAGTGGTCACACGGACCCGCATTCGTGATGAACAGTTGGTTCGACATTTTGGCATGGAACCAGCCGTACCTCGCAGTGTGGGGAAGCCCGTCCCCTCCGCACAACCTCATGGTCGACCTGTGCACATCGTCTCACATCGACGCCCTACTCACCGGTGGCGGCGACATGCTCGCCCGCCACCACTTACCCCGATTCCGGAGGCAAACCGCACCACACAGGGAAATTTCACGTGTGGACTACATTTATCAGATTCTCGAGGCCCGCTCACCTCATCTGCACGACTGGTGGAGATGCCAGACCATGGACAGCCCGCCAACCACTTCGTTCGCTGTCTCTCTTCCACAAGGAGTTGTGAGCATGACGCAGTTGTTCCTCGACGTGAAGGATCTCGGCGTCACGGTCGTTCTTCAACGCCCAGACGACAGACACAGTGCCGCGATCATGAAGCAATATCTGCATTGCTCGCCTGTCACCTCAGGTCACAGGATGAATTTAGGTCTGACCGAGGCGAGTTGAAACGAGGAATCTGTGAGTGCCCCGGCACTCAACCGAAGGAAACACATGTTTGGTCATGGCCCCTCGTTTCACTACCGAGCTACTGCTGCCGCGCTCTCACTGGTATTCCTCGCTGGCTGCGCCACCAGCGTTCCGGAGCTGAACCGCACCAACGCCCTTGCCAACAAGACCATCAACCTCTCCGACACCGACGCGACGACACTCCAACAGTTCCTGACCGCCGGCGAACTCACCTCAGTCCAGTTGGTTGCGGCATACCTCGATCGCATCGGCACCTACGAGTTCGCATCATCAGATCAACCCGGTATCAATGCGATTACGAACCTCAATCCACGAGCTGTTGCCGATGCCGTCTCCATGGATGAAGAGCGCGCACGCGGACACATTCGCGGCCCTCTGCACGGCATTCCCGTACTGGTCAAGGACGTGGTCGATGTTTCAGGTTTGCCGACCACCGGCGCATTGGAGTCCCTGCGCGAACTCGTGGTCGACGACGACGCCACACAAGTTCAACTCCTACGGCAAGCCGGCGCAATCATTCTCGGAAAAACAAATGTTCTCGAAGTCGATGGTCGCGGCGCCGGATCGTTCGGTGGAGATACGCGCAATCCCTACGATCAGTCACGGCACCCTGGATTCAGCAGTGGAGGAGCAGGGGCGGCTGTTGCTGCCGGATTCGCGCCCATCTCGCTCGCAGAAGACACCTTCGGATCTGTGCGAATACCAGCAGCACTGACAAATCTCGTCGGGCTACGCCCAACAGTCGGGCTCACCAGTCTCAACGGTGTCCAAAGACTCTCCTGGACATACGACACACTCGGGCCCATCACAACATCAGTGCGCGATGCTGCACTCGTTCTCGACGCCACAGTTGGTTACGACCCGACCGACCCTCGCAGCGTCGACGTCGACAAAACCGACGACGGTTACACCAGCCAACTTGATACAAAAGCCCTCGAAGGCAAGCGAATCGGGGTACTCGACGCATGGTTCTCAACTGACACCCCCGATAGAGCAGCTACCAGCGCCGTCATACGGGCTGCGGTCGACCAAATGGAAGCCTTAGGCGCATCAATCGTTCACGCCGAGATCCCAACCACTGCAATGGACGACTTCTCGTCCATTGGACGCAACATCATCGGATTCGAACTCCCAGACGCTCAAAACACGTACCTGAGCGAACACCAACTGCCCGCCGTTGCAGCACTCTCCGCACCAACCGACACACTGACCAGAGCCGACCTACAAGCATTCTCCGGTGCACTCGATCCCGCAGACCCCGCCGCAGTGGCGCAAGCCGATGCCCCCACCGTGTCCGAGAGCGACTACCGAACTGCGCTCGCAGCCAGGGAAAGATTCGCCACGGCCGTCGCTGCATATATGAAAGACAACAACTTCGACGCACTCGTCTACCCCAGCATGCAACAGCCCGCCAGTCCCCTCGGTACTTCCGATCCATTTCTCACCGAAAGGCTAGCCTCCGAAGCCGGACTTCCCGCCCTGAGCCTCCCCGCAGGACTCGTCGGACAGATGCCAGTAGGCATCGAGTTAATGGGCAGAGCGTTCGATGAAGCTACATTGCTCTCCATGGGATACGCATTCGAACAGGGAACCGACCACCGCAACCTCCCCACCACCACCCCACAACTCAAGTGAGGAGACCGTGACAATGGTCGATCTGCGATGCCCGCAACGGGTTCTACCGATGTAAAACACCGCCAGAACCTCAGACAGACTCAGTCCAAGAAAGTGCCAGTAGCCGACCCACCCGTCCATGTCGTGTCGCAGTGACGCAATCGCCCGGTCAGACACATGCCGGTGAGGCCCTCACCGAGTGGTGAATTGGCCCCCGGAAGGTTTGGACTGGCCCCCGGAAGGTTTGGACTGGCCAAATAGAAGCCTAGCCGCAAGGGCCTGGTCCGGTATTGCACCGGACCAGGCCCCAAGGCGTTCCCGACACCGACTCGAAAAAGCGTCCAAGAACTCCCAATGGTGAGCAGCGCTGGCGGATCGTGGATGGGCTCCTGCGGGGTCAGTGATAAGCAAGTCGTTGCCTCACTCAGGAAGCACAAAATCATCCGAACTCGATATGTCCATCATGCCCGCCAAGGGTTGCTGCCGGCCAGACCTTTTCGATCAGACGCTCAAACCGATCGACACAACCCGATATTCACTCTGTCCCTCCGGATGACGCAGCAGATTCCCGCCGGCATTCTCGGCATTCCGCGCCCAGGCACGCTGCGCGGCCCTCCGGACCGCACGGCTTTCGGCTTGATCGACGCCATCCGGCACGTCGACAGCGACGTTGAAGGGGCCTGCCCCGGCGGGAAACTTCACTCCGCGTCACACTGAACCGACCTAGGTCAGCAGAATCCCGTCGTAAGCGCAGGTGACTATGCCACGGATATCATCAGGTGACGCCTCGCGCGGATTGGCATACGGGCTCGAGCTCGCTTTTTCCACGACGGTCTCGATACCTGATCTAGGCATTCCAAGTTGTTCGAGTGTGGCTGCCACTCCCAACTCCCGGGCGAGATCGAGTATCGCTGCGGCCGGATCGCCCGCGCCGATCGAGGACGTCAAGATCCGCTGCGCATTCGGTGCGGCCGGCAAGTTGTACGCCAACACATAGGGAAGGACGGCGGCGTGAGTTTCTGCGTGCGGAAGGTTGAATGTTCCTCCGAGAATATGACAAAGCTTGTGGTGCAGGGACATTGTGGTTGAACCCAAACAGGCGCCGGCGAGCCACGCGCCGTAGAGGGCGTCGTGTCGCGCTTCTTCGTCCGACGGATCATGCACGATCTTCGGCAGCGACGCGCACAGTGCGCGGACAGCTTCTCCTGCCATCAAATCGGTGATGGGTGTTGAATCCGGGGCATAGAGCGCTTCGGCAGCGTGTGCCAGAGCGTTCAGCCCGCTCGTCACCGACTGACGTGAGGGCAACGTCAGCGTCAGGCTCGCGTCGTAGATGACGCTGTGGGGCAATACCTTCAGGTCTCTGCCGGTCTTCTTGTCTGCCCCTTGCGTCTTTCCCCAGATCGGTGTCATTTCCGACCCTGCGTAGGTTGTCGGGATCGCAACCGTGACCAAACCTGCTTCGAGTGCGATGATCTTGCCCAACCCGATCGCAGATCCACCGCCTATTGCGACGCAGCCGTCAATGTGGTGTTCTCTGGCATAGGCGACTGCGGCGTCAGAGATTTCAGCGGGCACATGCATGGCCGCGTGCGGGTACACCGCATACGCTCTGTGGCCGATACGTTTCGCGATGTCTTGTGCCATCGACGCCTGCTGCGGCGTAGAAATGATCATCACGCGACCGAGTGCCAGGCGGTCGAGTTCGGTATCGATCTCGTTGAGTGATCCGGTACCGAAAACGACGCGCATCGGCATAGCTGCATGTGTGAATGTGCGCTGCGAGTTCACAGGTCACTCCCCGGTTCGTCGACCGGATCGAGTACGACGTCGAATTCGATCAGGCCGAAAGGATTTTGAACCTCGTAGTGTTCGGCAAGGGCCGGGTCGTCGACCGTCCGGACTGCCCGAACGAGGCTGGCTTTGACTCCGAATACCGTGTCGTCGTCGAGATACGGACTGCTTGCGATGAACAGGTGCGTGGTCACCGGCGAATGACCTACAGCGCCCACGATGAAGTGAATGTGCGCCGGCCGATTCGGATGCCGGTTGGTGGCACGCAACAGGTTACCGACCGGGCCGTCGTCCGGGATCGGATAATGCCTGGGCTCTATCGTGCGAAACCAGAAGTCTCCGTGGTCATCTGCGGTGAACAACCCGCGCAGGTTCAGCGGGGGAACTTCATCCGGAAGCTGGATGTCGTAGTAACCGGCATCATCGGCTTGCCAAACGTCGATCACGGATCCGGGCAGAGCCTGGCCGTCGACCGATCGGATCCTGCCTTGCACTACGCATCGGGGCGCATCGCCGGTGAGGGCAATATCGGCTCCGAGTGCTCGTGGGGGTGAGTCGACGACATGGAATGGACCGAGCACGGTTGATTGTGTCGCTTCCACCGGTTTGCGGTTGTTGATGGTGTCCACCAGCATCGACACGCCGAGCACGTCGGAGAGCAGAATGAATTCTTGCCGCTGCTCGTCACACATGTGCCCCACGTCGGTGAGGAACGCGATCCCCCGCTCCCATTCCTGCTGCGTCGGTTCGGACTCCCGAATGAACGCGTGCAGGTGGGTCACTAACGAGCTGAGGACTTCCTTGAGTCGTTGGTCCGGGGTCTCCTGGAGGGAGTCGATTACCGCTGTGGTGGCGGTAGATTCGGAGAAGTCGGTGGTCATGACGGGTGGTCTCCTTGTCTATCGGGTCAGCGCGCTCGGGCGATGCGGCCCGGATCGCGGGGGTCCTCACTCTCGAGGAAATTGATGTCTTCTCCGCCCAACCATGCTCGACCTTCACGATACAAACCTTCGACCGCCGCACCGGTCAACCCTGGCAGTCCCGTTTTGACGTCGAAACCGGACTCTCGCTGGAGATACGCCAGGTGACGGTAACCAACGGGGAATTGTTCCAGGAGAATGGGATCCAGCACCACAGTTGTCGCCGGATCTACCGTATCGAGTCGATCGGTTTCATAAATCGGCTGTCTCCGAACGATTTTCCACTCGTCGTTCACTTTGAGGAAGAAGTCGTAGAATCTTCCGGTGCACACGACATCAGCCTGCACACCGTGCACGGTGGCACGCTGGTTGATGGTCATCTTGGTCTGCGCCACCGCGCGGTCGTCCGCAATCTCGACAGTGCTCCCACCGAGGAAGTGCAAGATACGCACGCCACCTTCGAAGCCCTTCTTACTGACGGCGATGAAATCGGTTGCTGGACCCTGAAACCACGTTGCCGACATGAATCCGTCGACATGCCATACAGTTGCGAATTTTTCCCACTCGCCGGCGTCTCGCCACAAGGCCCAGTTCTCGACGACCTCACGTACGGCAAGCTTTTCCAATTGTTCTGTCATTGTCGTCATTTCCGTCTTCTCTCGTTACCATCTGGTGGCGGCAATGCAATACGTTTTCCATTGAATGTCGACGGCCGGGGACGTCGACGGCCTCACAGGCACGACGCTATGGCACAGCAGCTCGTCGACATACACTTGAATGCCACTGAGTGGCAGTTGCGATGGCATCGTCGCGCGGCCTTGACGAGGATGTAATCGACCCACGAGGAGACACATGGCAGGCAACATCAGCATCCAGGGCGAAACCGTGGCCAGTCGCATCTTTCGTGTGCTCGACTGCTTCGACACCGCCCGCACCGACCTCACACTCACCGAAATCGCATCGCTGTCGTCCCTGCCGTTGAGCACCACCAAGCGAATCCTGGCCGAGCTGACCTCACTGCGAGCATTGCAGCGAAAACCGAACGGAAAGTACAGCATTGGCATCCGATTGTGGACGATAGGATCTCTCGCTCCCCAGCAGCGATCGCTGCGCGAAGCCGCCCTGCCGATGATGCACGACCTGTACGAAGCGACACACGAGAACGTTCAGTTGGCTGTCCTCGACGGTCGAGATGCGCTGTGCATTGAAAAGATCTCCACGAAGAGGTCCGTGCCCAACGAAACCCATATCGGTGGGCGACTACCGCTGCATGCCACCGCCGTCGGCAAATGTCTCCTCGCATTTTGTCCCCAAGACTTTCTGGTCGACATCATTCGACACGGGTTGTCGGACCGAACGCGATACACCATCACCGAAGCCGGCAGACTCGCGGCAAATCTGAGCGAAGTCAAACGAACCGGGATTGCGCTGAGCAAGGAAGAGATGACCCTCGGCGTCGTCTCGGTAGCTTCACCAATTATCGCTGCCGGAAAACTTCGCGGGTCGGTCGGTGTGGTGGCCCGGTCGACCACCCACCTCGATAGTCTGGCGCCGGCCGTCCGCACAGCAGCACTTGCGATCTCTCGGATGTGCGACGACGTGCCTCAGGCCGGTTCGGGCGGCTGAGTTCTCCATTCCGCCCCGGCGAGGACAGATCGGACCGCCCGAATGCTGTCGAGGGCAGCCTGATCGGCGGACTGCTCGTCGAGTGCATCGGAAAAGACCTCGACGGCAATGGGTCCCGAGTAGTTCGAGTTCTCGAGAGTATGCAGGAAGCCGTGGAGGTCACCGGCCCCCTCGCCGGGCAGTAAGCGGTGATGCCTGGACTCGTCACGCAGGTCGGCATGCGCGTTCCGGCCGACGTCGTTGAGCTGAATCGCCACGATCTTCTCGACCGGAACCGCGGCCAATTGCTCGTGCTGAGACCCCGACCGAAAGTAGTGCCAGGTGTCGAGCAGTACGCCGCCGTTGTCGCGGTCTGCATCGGCAACTACCTGCCAGGCAAACGTGAGATGCGAAATCTGGCCATAGGGAAGGAATTCCAATCCGATCAACAGATTCGAGTCCGATACGCGGTCACACAATCGACCGAATGACTTCACGATCGCGCCTAACGGATGAGCGAAGAACGATGGCAGGTTGAGTTGACGGCACCCCAAGAGGTCGGCAACGCGCAGCAGCTCTGCCTGTTCGTCGTCCACGAACGATCCGTCGTTGGCGCTCACCCAGTCCCAGGTCGTCTCCAGTTCCGTGACGACCAGACCGGATTCTTCGATCTTCCCGACAATCCGCGCATCCGACAGCCCCGACGCCCGTGCGGCGCGATAGTCGTCGAGCCGCAGGCCGATGCCGCAGAATCCCGCACCTGCGGCCGCAGCCAGTCGGCTGTCGAGGTCCGCGTAGCGTAGCGTGTTGGCGCTGATCACCAACGGGATCGACCTGATCAACAACGAATTCTCCTCATTCTTCTCGTTCGTCACAAGCGCTCCGCGAAGTCGAGCAGTCTGTCGTCGCCCCATCCGGTCACCAACGTCATTCCGACCGGCATTCCGGAGACGGGGCATGGCACAGAAAGCGCCGGTACTCCGGCAAAGCAGAAGGGGTAGGCAAATCGCACGAGTTCCAATGCGTCTCGGTCGCTGAACTCTCCGATGCGCGGCGCCACTATCGGCGACGTGGGACACGCAATGAAGTCGACATCGTCGAGTATCCATGTCAGCTCTGCCCGCCAGCGTCGCTGGTTCTGGCGAGCACGCGCGTAGTCGGGACCACTGATTCCGAATCCTGTGACCCGTCGATACTCCACGGCTTCCGCGTACGGTGTTGCGGCCTCGGGGAGTTCGTCGAAGGCGGCCGCAGCCTCCGAAAAATGTATGACACGGGCATTGGCCATGATCTCGTCGGCGGGGCTCGTCGCCACGTCGACGATCTCATGCCCCTGTTCACGTAGTCGTTGGATCGCTGCGTCAAACGCATCCGACACATAGCCGGACACGTTCACCAGCCAAGATCTGGGAATACCGATACGCACCGATCCGCCCCCGCTTCGGCCTGCGGCAGCGGCGTGATCGTGGGCCTGAACCAAGACGTCACGGACCAGGCGTACGTCATTGGGATCCTTGGCGAAGATCCCGACGGTGTCCATCGACCAACTCAGCGGAAAGACCCCGTCGGTACTGATCGAACCGTATGTCGGCCGGAGCCCGTACACACCGGTCAAGGCGGCCGGAACCACCACCGATCCACCTGTGTCCGTGCCGATTCCGACCACCGCCAGGTCAGCGGCGATCGCTGCCGCCGATCCGCCGCTGGACCCACCGGCAGTCCGGTCGAGGTCGTGCGGGTTCCTCGCCGGCCCGTTGGTCGGGTTGTACGTGATCGGTGACGACGCGAATTCTGGCAGGTTGGTCTTGGCGATGATCACAGCGCCGGCGGCGCGCAACAGAGCCACCGAAGCCGCATCGACGCGTGCCGGCGTGCCCTCCGACAGCGGGCGCCCCAATCCGGTGACAACACCGGCAACGTCGATGTTGTCTTTCACCACGATCGGGATCCCGGCAAGCGCGCCGTCGACCGAGGACGCCGGTGCGTTCGCGACGGTTTGAGTGAACGCACCCAGCTCCGGGGCAGCGGCTTCGTTGTGGCGAGAAAGGTCGTCGTACCAAGCGGAACGGTCGATCGCGTCGCTCCGCATGGCGTGGGCCAGACCCCGAGCGTTCACCCACTTCTGTCGCGCCTCGACCACTGGCGAAATCATGGCACCCAATTTCTTCTCATTTCTTCGGATAATCTCGAGAACCGCCGGCGATCACGCCGAGTCGCCAGGCGAGGGAACGTAACCGAACCGCCGAATCGGGGTTAGCGCGTCGTAAGTGGGCCAAGCCGTTTCACACCCGAGAACATCGGCGAGTGTCGACTGGAATTCGGTCAGTAACCGAGAGTCGTTGCGTACCTGAGTGGGAACATACTTCCGAAGCAGACAGAATGCGGCCAGCGCCCCTGCTGCCTCACCGGAAGCCCACTCCGATGGATGTACTCGAAAGGCGCCGTTGGTCAGATGGGTTGTGCCCATTGTTTTTCCGGCGGCAAGAAGGTTACCGATGCGCGCCGGGATCAGCGCCCCCAACGGAATCTGGAACGGCCACGTGTCGAGGTCCAGGGCGTTGCGACCCGAACTGGACGGATGCAGGTCTATTCGATAGGCACCGACACCCACACTGTCGAAGAAGGATTCAGCGCCTTCCGCGCCCGGCCGGGCAGTGACGCCGATGTGCTGCTCACACACCGTGAACTCGGCCACGATCCGCCGACCCTCACGCACGTACGGCATCATCGCGAACCCGTCGCCGGTTCCGGTGACGCCTGGATGCGTTCGCAGTTCGGGGTAGCCGGTTCCGCCGTCGTGGCGAGGCGCTTCGGTCTGCATCCAGTACAGAAACGACGTCGAGAACTCCTTCGATTCCTCAAGCGCTCGGGACGTATCCTCGGCGGTACCCCCGACCAGAGGCGTCTGCCAGTAGTCCATCATCGGCCACGCCGCGATGGTGTTGTCCGACTCCCAGCCACCACTCATGTTGCGCGCGGACAGTACTCGCCGGGCATGCCACAGGTCGTATCGGATACCCGGACCAGGACTGTTGTCGACGAACAGCGGACGTTGCCGCGGCTGATGGGTGACGTGATCAGAGACCGTCCAGCCCAGCATCGGGCCCGGCCAGAAATCCGGCTGGTAAGTGCGCCACGCGTCGTACGACGCCGGCTTATCGACGATGTTGTCGGTGCCCGGTGACCACGTCAGCGCGAGCGCCCAGGTGATCGCCTGCTGATCCGTCGGATCCGGAGCTCCATCCAACGCATGCGGTTCACCGGTCTGCGATTGTGATTCGGCACCGACCACATGTTCGGCGCCCGAAGCGGCAATCAGATCTCCGAGGTCGGTGCCGTCGAGGAAGTAGTCACCGACAAGGCATTTCTCCACGCCGTCGGCCGACACGACGGTGATCGCGGAGATCCTGTCGGCGTCAACCTCGGCTTGCGTCACCGTCCATCCGCGTAGAACTTCGATCAGACCACGGCTGCGCCACGGCGCAATCATCTGTTCCAGAACGAGTTCAGCGACGAAGGGTTCGTGTGAGAGGGGCCCGATGTTGCCGTCGCCCGGGTTGAGGTAGCGCGAATCCCGCGCCTCATGGGTCAGCGGGTAGTGCGATCGGTAGAACGATCGCACCCCGTCCCTGAAGGTCCGGTAACTGCGGGTGCATCCGGCTGTCTCGATCCAAGGATGCTCGTCCGGCGGTATCGCCTGGGCTGATACCTGCCCGCCGATCCACTCGCATTCCGACACGATCACAGTCCGTACACCCAGTCGTGCTGCGGCGATCGCCGCAGCGACGGAGGCCAAACCGCCCCCGGCTACAACGAACGTCTGCCGTGTCACTTGTCCCCTCCCGAAACCGCGGCGCGGGGTTCACTGCGAACCAGGGCGTTTCCGGTGGTGTCGATTTCGTCGTCCGAGAACGCCGTGCCCTTCGTCTCCGGCCCGATGTACACGCAGTAGATCGCCAACGCGACAAAGGCCAGGAAGAACACCGCCACTGCCCAATAGGAGCCGGCAGCAGCCAGCAGGGATGTCGCGATCAACGGGGTGAATCCGCTGAGCGGATCCGAGACGTTCCTGGCCGCCGAAATCGCGCTGGTCCGTACCCGGGTGTCGAAAAGTTCCGCGAAGTAGGCGCCCGACGCCGAGACGATTGTCTTGAGGCCTAATCCGTAAGCCAGAACGAGTGCGATCACGATCATCGGGAATGAACGCGTTTCGAGCATCCAGAAGAAGGGGAATGTGAAGAGTGCCAAGAACGCCAGGCCGCCGAGGAACACCGGTCGGCGTCCCCACCTGTCGGACAGCATTCCCGCGGAGGGAATGACCAGGAGTGCGATGAGGTTCGCGGCCATGACACCGGTCAACCCGACGTATGGCGGTAGGCCCAGGTGGGTCGTGCAGTAAACGATGGCGAACACGTTGAACAACTGACTGCCGACTGCGTCGGCCGACCGTGCGCCGGCTGCGATCAGCAGATTTCGTCGCTGTGTCGACCACATCAGTTTCAGCGGCGATCGCGAAATCTTGTTCTCACTGCGCAGCGCTTCGAATGCCGGTGTCTCATCCACCTTCAACCTGATGTAAATACCCACACCCACCAGTGAGAATCCCAGCAGGAACGGAATGCGCCAACCCCAGGACTCGAAGTCGCCTTCCGGCAGCATCGACATCAGTGCGAATATGCCTGTACCCAGCAGAATTCCGAGGGACACCCCCATCACCGGTAGGCTCGACATCAGACCTCGTCGCTTCTGTGACGAGTACTCCGACACCAGCGTCATCGCCCCGCCGTATTCGGCTCCTGCGCCGATGCTCTGGACGAGACGCAGAAGTACCAGTCCGATCGGAGCGAAGATCCCGATCTGCGCATAGGTCGGCATGAGACCGATGAGACCTGTGGCCAGCCCCATCACGACCAGGCTGTACAGCATCATGTTCTTGCGGCCGACGGTGTCACCATATCGGCTGAGGAGTACACCTCCCAACGGCTTGAACACGAAGCCGATGCCGTACGTCGCGAACGCGGCGATGGTACCGGCCACCGGACTGAGGTCGGGAAAAAACAGCTTGCCGAATACGAGTGTGGCCGCAGTTCCGTAGATGTAGAAGTCGTACCATTCGAGCACCGTGCCGACGACACTCGAGGTGACGGCATTACTCTGGCGTTTCCGGTCTGGCGTGGTTTTGTTCACGCTTTCCTCCGTAGAGTCGGGTACACGTCGTCGACCAGCGCCGGCAGTGAGCTGGATGTGACGGCTGCGCATGGCTTTTGACGTGATGTCGGAATAGTTCTTTGTTGGTGAAGGGTTGATTCTTCAGAATCCGGTGCGGGCAACTGCGTCAGTGGACCAATCCCCGCCCGTGAAGCCGAAGAACTGTGCCATCACGGAAATCTGGTGATCCATCATGTAGCTACCCGGTTGTACGAAACAGCCGCGTTCTTGTGCGACCGTCAGGAATTTTGTGGACCCGGGATACATGACAACGTCGGCAGCGATCGCGTCCGGACCGAGGTGTTCACAACGGATCGGCAGTGGATCGTCGGCCTTCATTCCCACCGGGCTGGCGTTGACTACCAGGTCGAATCCGTTTGCGTCCGGATCCGAGACTCTAGCCGAAACCCCGGTGACCGCAATCTTGTTCACCAACAACTCGGCTCTGTCCAGCGCGACGTCCGAGACGGCAACCTCGGCAACCCCGGCCTGAGCGAGCGCGACGGCGATGGCAGTTCCCACTCCGCCCGCACCGACGACAAGAGCACGACGCCCGGTGACGCGTTGCCCACGCGCCAGTAGCCCGGCCACGAACCCGGCTCCGTCGACGATGTCTCCATGCCAGTCACCAGCAGAATCGAGCCGAAGTATGTTCACCGCTCCCACCAATTCTGCTCGCTCGGTCGGATGTGAGACAGAGAGTGCGGCGGCCGGCTTGTGCGGAACCGTCACGATCAAGCCGGCGAGATTCTCCAGGCTCTTCATCGTGAGAAGAAAACCGTCGAGATTCTCGGGGCGCACGTGCATGGGTACGCAGACGATGTCGATGTTGTTGTGACGAAACAGTTCACTCCACATTTGTGGCGCGCGCACCTGTGCGATCGGATGTCCGACGATACCGAGAATTCTGCTACGTCCGGTCGCGACCGGACGTGTGGTTGTCAATCCAGTCATGGTTTGCCAAGCTCCTTTTCATCGATCGTCTGCGGTGCCGCACCGATCGAAATGAGTTGAGACGACACGAAGGTGTTCAGCTCCGAACCGCACGGGCGACGCTGAACTCAAGGTATGTGACGGCGCTCTCTCGACCTAGAAGCGACTACCACTGAGCGGCAGCCTGCTGGCGAACCGCTGGGCGAAGAGTTGCTGGCCGCTCTTCACCACCAATTACGGTCGCTACGGGGATCGGCGAGTGCATGGAGAGCTGGTCAAGGCCGGCTGGCAGGTTGCCGAAGTGACCGTGCTGACGTTAATGCGAGAGTTCGCGTTGCTCTGCCGGGTCTGCCACAGACGCCGTTACACGTCTTACCAGGGGTAGGTTGGCCGGATCGCAGACGACATTGGATCGCGACTTCACCGCCACCCGCTCGAACCAAAAGTGGGTCACCGATGTGACCGAGTTCCCGTCGGCGAGTCCAAGGTCTATCTCTCACCGATCATGGATCTGATACTCGAACAGCAAAGTGAACCGGCCTGTTCAATCGTGAGACCATCGCCTACTCCACCGGTCGGTCGCCAAGCCTGCACCTGACAAACACGAGATTTCAGTACGAGCATGCGTCGTGGCCGAGACTGACTGTGGTGTTTGAACGTGTGAGCGGACACGCAGGCATCGAGGGCATATCGAATCGTCGAGAAGGAAATGGTTGACCGGCTCGGCGCTGCCGACGATCGTGGTCAGTTTGAGACCACGACAGCACGGAGCGAAACGTGAAGCAGCACGAACGTAAACGGCACGGGAGCACGGCCCGTTGAGCGGCTCACCAGGATCTGCGTCGGAGTCGGCGCGACTGCTGGGAGTGTTCTTTCGCGCGCACCGGGAGAACGTCCGACCGGCGGATGTCGGAGTTGCGAGCACCGGACGTAGACGAACCCCCGGGCTTCGTCGTGAAGAGGTGGCACTCCTGGCCGGGGTGGGTGTCGCCTGGTATACGTGGCTCGAGCAGGGGCGGGTGAGCGCGTCGCGGCAAGTCCTCGAATCCATCGGCCGGGCATTGCAACTCTCTGACGGCTCGTTCGCGTACATGCTGACCTTGGCGGGTTTCGCTCCGGCAGTGCAGCGGCAGGAGATCGATCTGGAAAACGACCGCTCGCTTGCGTTCATGATCGACGATTGGAAGCACGGTCCCGCCTTTCTGCTCGACCAGTGGTTCGACGTCGTTGCTTGGAACGAGGCCTACGCGGCGGTGTGGGGCGACCCGGCGAGTGTGTCGGCGGAGTACCGAAACCACATGATCGCCCTGTCCACGTCCGAACGGGCGCAGCAAGTTCTCGGAGACTCGAGACTCGACGTTCTCCGAGGGCACCTCGGTCAGTTCCGAACGCAGACTGCCCCTTTCCGGTCGGAGGAGCGCGTGGATCGGATCTACCAGATCCTCGATCACGGCGCCCCCGACCTAAACGGGTGGTGGACCTGCCAGAGCATGGATCCGATGGGGCAGTCCGAGTTCTTCGCGGAACTGGATTCCGCGCCGATCAGGCTTCACCAGATGTTGCTCACACCGCACGGCCCCGGCGCGGGAACACTGTTCCTGCAACGGCCGGTGGAAGCGTCGGGCGTGCACCACCTGCGGCGATATCTGCAATCGTTGGACTCCAAGCCTGTGAGTTTTCATCACAGGACGAATTCGGGTCTGGTTGCGGCTTCCTGAGTTTTCGACAATGGACGTGTGCTGCCCTCTTCGAAACTCACCACCAAGTCCGTATCCTTCCGGCGTACCGCGCTCGCCTCACTCCTGACCGTCGGCGCGCTGGCGGCGGCCGCGTGTAGCTCGTCGACGGCGACGAACCGCGATGTCGGAGAACCTGTGTCGGGTGGTGCGATCACCGTGGGCATCGGCACGTCGCCGGACTGTTTCGATCCGCAGGTCAGCCCCGCCAGTCAGACGTCGTCGATCATGCGTAACGTCTACGACTCTCTGGTGTACGAGAATTCGGATGGAACGTTCTCGCCGTGGCTGGCCACGGCGTGGACAGTGTCCGACGACGGGCTGACTTACACGTTCACCCTGCGCGACGACGTGAAATTCCACGACGGAACCGTGTTCGACGCCGCCGCTGTCAAGACGAACTTCGATCGCATCGTTGCGCCGTCGACGGCGTCGCAGTTCGCCGGCCAACTCATCAGCCCGTACCAGAGCACCGATGTTGTCGATGGACGCACCGCGGTCGTTCATCTGTCCTCCGCGTACAGCCCGTTCCTGCGCGCTGTCAGCAGCACCAACCTCGGCTTCCACTCCCCCCGTTCCATCACCGAGCACGGCGACGACCTCTGCCAGGGCGGGCCGGCGCAGGTAGGTACCGGGCCGTTCGTGGCCAGTTCCAACTCCAGTGGGGAAGGCTTCTCGTTCACCCGCAACGACGACTATCAGTGGGCGCCGACCGGTGTCGGGCATTCGGGCCCCGCTCGCCTAAACCGCGTCGATTTCCGTATCCTGCCGGAAAGCTCGATCCGGCTGGGCGCACTGACCAGCGGAGAGGTCGACTTCATCGACCAGGTTGCCGCTACTGATCTTGCTGCGCTGCAACAGAACTCCGCTGTCGACGTCAATACGAAGAACCCCACCGGAATCCCGTACACATACTTCTTCAACACCTCTCACGCACCGTTCGACGACGAGCGCGCACGCCTGGCCGTGCAGAAGGGCATAGACCTGCCAACTCTGACGCAGGGCATCTTCCAGGGGAAGTACGCTCCGGCCGGATCTCCGCTGAACCCGGCAGTGTTCTCCTACGACGACGCACTGGCGAAGTCGTGGGGCTATGACGCGGTCGGTGCTTCAGTACTTCTCGACGAACTCGGATACACCCAGCGTGACGCCGACGGATACCGAACGTCCGGCGGCAAGCGGTTCACCATCGGACTGATCTACGACCCCACGTACCAGAAGCCCGAACGAATCACCTTCGACACCGCCGTGCAGGCCGCACTGAAGGACCTCGGCATCGAGTTGACCATCGAGCCGATCGGAAACGGCACGTACATCGACGTCCGTAACTCGGGCGCGTACGACATCATCGCGTTCGCCTGGAGCGGAACCGACCCCGACGTTCTGCGCACCGTCTACGGATCGGATCAGCAGTTCGTCGACGGCGGAGCCAACGCGTCGCAGATCCACGACGCCGAACTCGACCGACTTCTCCAGCTCGGCCTGACCACCTCCGATACCGCTGCGCGCAGCGAATACTATCGCGATGCACAGGAATTGATCATCGCCAAGGGATACGGGCTGCCCGCTTACGTCGCTCCCATCGTGACTGCATCGTCCGCTCGTGTACACGATCTGGGATTCGCCACTGAAATCCTCCCGAACTTCTATACCGCGTGGACGTCGGGTAGCTGATGAACGCCCGGTGGCCGTTGATCGCGTTGCGCCGTATCGCCGAGGTGTTCGCTGTGCTGTGGGGCGCTGCGACGCTGTCGTTTCTCGCGCTGGCATTGATACCCGGCGATCCGGTGGACGCGCTTCTGGGGCCGAATGTCGGCGCTTCACCGGCGCTTCGGGAAACTGTGAGTACGGATCTCGGGCTGGGAGAACCTATTCTGGTGCGTTACGTGATGTTTCTCGGCCGGATCGCGACATTGAACTTCGGGCGATCGTATCGACTCGGCCGCGACGTCACCGACCTGATCGGTGAAAGAATCTCTTCGACAGCACAATTGGCTCTCGGGGCATTCGCGATTGCCATCGCCTTGGCGCTCACCTTGGCCGTGGTGTCGTCGATCGGTGGCCGCATGACGCGATCTGTCATCGGCACCGTGGAATTGATCGGAAGTTCGGCACCGAGTTTCTGGATCGGAATTCTGGCCATCACCGTGTTCTCCTTCGGATTCGGGTGGTTCCCGTCGACCGGCAGCGCCGGATTCTCCGCGCTGGTTCTGCCGAGTATCACGCTGGCCATTCCGATCGGGTGCATCCTCAGTCGTGTTCTTCGGGAAGGGATCGATCACGCGCGTGCCCAACCTTTCGACGCCACAATCCGTGCCAGGGGCGTTTCGCGGTCGGGCGTCGTGATCAAGCATGGCCTTCGCCATGCCACGATCCCGACACTGACGTTGAGCGGGTGGGCGCTGGCTGGTTTCCTCGGCGGCGCGGTGTTGATCGAAACGGTCTTCGCCCGTTCCGGTCTCGGACGATTGCTCGTCGACGCGATCACCACCCGCGACATCCCCGTGGTCACCGCCGTGGTGATGCTCTCCGCCTTGGCGTTCGTTCTCGTGAACATGCTCGTCGACCTGCTGAGCCTCGCGGTGGATCCGCGACTGCGTACGGGAAGCAGATCATGATCACGAAACAAAAGGCGAGGTGGATCACCGTGCTCCCACTCGCTGTGGCGAGCACGGTGCTGGGCCTGGTTGTCCTGGCCGCCCTGTGGCCCGCAGTGTTCGCGCCGATGGATCCCGACAAGACCGACTACGCGGCCACATTGCAGGCTCCGAGCGCCGAGCATCTGATCGGGACGGATCAGCTGGGCCGAGATCTCCTGTCCCGGTTGGTGTACGGAACCCGCTCGTCGATATCCATCGGCTTCGGATCCACAGCGATCGGAGTTGCACTCGGCTGCCTGATCGGGCTCGTCGCCGTCGCCGGCCCCCGCATCCTCGACACCGCCGTCATGCGAGTCAACGATATCGGTCTCGCCTTTCCCGAAATCCTGCTCGCCCTCCTCGTCCTGGCCATCCTCGGCCCCGGCACCGTGAACGTCATGCTGGCAATCGGTATCGGATCCGCCCCCAGTTACGCCCGGCTGATTCGTTCACGCGCACAGCTGATCCAGACGTCCCTGTACGTACGGAGCGCCGTCGGCTTCGGAGTCTCTCGACGCCGGATCCTGTTTCGGCACGTGCTTCCGAACGCATTCGGCCCGGTTCTGATCCTCGCCACCATCAGCGCGGGCACCAACATCATCGTCGCTGCCGGACTCAGCTTCCTGGGATTCGGTGCCGGACCGCCCGATCCGGAATGGGGCCTCACCCTCGCCGAAGGTCGCAACTTCCTCGCTCAGGCATGGTGGATCGCATTGTGCCCTGGCATCGCCATCACCACGGTCGTCATTGCAGTGACCGTTCTGGGCCGCGCCCTCGAATCCCGCTCGGAAAGTGAAACACCGTGAGCCGAAATACTGACAGCGCACCACTTCTGGAACTGGGTGGACTGAGCGTCACCTACGCGGGATCGTCCTCCCCAGCAGTTCACGACGCCGCCCTCACCGTTCACGCCGGCGAATGCGTCGCGCTGGTGGGGGCGTCGGGTTCCGGCAAGAGCACCCTGGCCCGGGCCGCACTCGGCCTGACAGGAAAGAACAGTGTCGTCCGTGCACAGACTCTCACCGTGGCCGGTGAGGACGTCAGCCGCTTCTCCGAACGGGACTGGAACCGCTTCCGCGGCCGAAAGGTCGGCCTGGTCCTGCAGGACGCATTGGCTTCACTCGACCCGCTGCGAACAGTCGGACAAGAGATCGCCGAACCGCTGGCGGCGCACCGAATCCGGCCCAGATCCGGCCGAACCGAGAAAGTGCAGCGCCTGCTCGAGCAGGTCCATCTGACCGACATCGGCGACAGACTGCGCGACCACCCCCACCAGTTCTCAGGTGGTCAACGACAGCGCATCCTGATCGCCTCCGCATTGGCGGCGAGACCGACACTGCTGATCGCCGACGAGCCGACCACCGCCCTCGACGTGCGCGCGCAGGCTCGCATTCTCGAACTCTTCGGAGAACTCCGGGAGAGCGGCCTGGCCGTCGTTCTCGTCAGCCACGATCTTTCCGTGGTCGCAGCCGTCGCCGACCGCGTACTGGTGATGTCCGAAGGCAAGATCGTCGAGCAAGGTCCGGTTGACGAGGTCCTCCAGCATCCTCGCCACCAGGTGACCCGGGCGTTGACCGCAGCGATACCGGGACGGGCTGCCGCCGAGCCCGGCAATCGGATCGAGATCGGCGAACCGATTCTCGACATGAAGTCGGTGAAAAAGCGTTTCGGATCCGAGAAGTCATTCCGAGGGATTCGAAGTCTCGAACTGACGGTGCGCCGCGGGGAATCGGTGGCCGTCGTCGGCGAATCCGGCTCCGGGAAGTCGACCGTCGCGCTACTGGCCCTCGGCCATTTGCAACCCGATTCCGGCACAGTTCTCTTCGGCGGTCAGCCGTGGAGTTCGGAACCGGAAAAGCGACGCCGCTCCAGGCGCGGACAAATCCAACTGATTCACCAGGACACCTACAGCGCCTTCGACCCCCGCTACACCGTCACCGCAATTCTCGACGAAGCCCTGGCTGCGGCCGGAACTCACTCAGCCCACCTCGAGCAACGGCGCTCCGAACTCCTCGAGTCCGTCGGCCTCGGCGACGAGTTCCTGGACCGGAAGGCGCGCACCCTCAGCGGTGGCCAGCGGCAACGCCTCGCCATCGCACGAGCCTTGGCGAGTGACCCAGAACTTCTGGTCTGCGACGAACCGGTATCGGCACTCGATCTGGTGAGCCAGGCCGCGATTCTGGCCCTCGTCAAACATCTTCGGGAATCGAGGGGCCTGACCGTTCTCTTCATCTCACACGATCTCGCCGTCGTTCGAGAACTCTGCGAACGAGTGATCGTCATGCGCGACGGCGAGATCGTCGAACAGGGCCAGACCGAAGCGATCTGGAACACCCCGAATCATCCCTACACCCGGGCACTACTCGCCGACCGACTCGGCAGCACCACCCACGAAGGAGCACACACGTCATGACGATCGACTTGGTCGGCGCTGTTCTCTCCGCACCGGAAGCCGGTGCCACACCCGACGACCGGCGAGCAGTACATTTCCTTCCCGCCATCCGGGCCCGTGAGGTCGACACCGACTACATCGGTTGGCAGGCAAAGCAAGACGAGACCGACGGCTACCACCGATCCCTCATCCACATCTACAGCTCATGGGCCGATCCGTGGCTGATCGCCGGAGCTGCCGCCGCTGCGACCACAACCGCAGGAGTCGCCGTGGCTCACCGTCCCGGCGTCACCACCCCCACCGCCGCGGCCCGCTCCTTTGCCACTCTCGACCGGCTTTCCCACGGCCGAGCCAGTACGCACCTGGTGATCGGTTCCAGCGACGTCGACGTCCGCCGCGACGGCGACTTCCTTCCGAAATCCGAACGGTACCGTCGGGCCGCCGAATACCTGGAGGTATTCACGCGCACCCTCACCTCGGACGAACCGTTCGACTTCCACGGCGAGTACTACCAAGTCACCGACGCCTGGTCCGGATTCCGTCCGGTACAGATACCCCGTCCCCCAATCTCGATCGGCGGCTCCTCCATTGCTGCAATGGAACTCGCAGCCCGATACGCCGACACCTACGCGGGAAGCTACTCCACTCTCACCGAACTGGAAGCCGTGACAGCCCAGATACGCACGCTCGCATCCCCGCTCGGCCGGGAACTGCGATTCTGGAAACAGTTCCGAGTGGTACTCGGCGACACCGACGCCAACGCCCGGGAGACCGTGTCGTTCCTGCGTGCCCGCGCCCACGACATCCTGACCGCCCTACCCGACGAAGCAGTCCGGTCGTCGGCACAATTCGCGCGCGATCGTGAACGCGGTCTGGGTACCGGCGTCGACATACGGGAAGCGGCAGCGAAGCAACTGTCCGCCACCTTCGACGGGTTGATAGTAGGATCCGTCGACCGGGTGTACGAGCACATAGCCGCCTACCGCCGAGCCGGCATCACCGTCATCAACGTCGACGCACTGACCGAAACCGACCACGACCGCAGCCTGCGCCGGCAACTGATCACCGAGATCACACGCAACGAAACCAACTCCCAGCCGTAACCACCCCACCCGAACGAAAGACGACCTGTTGTCGAAAAACCATGATCTGACACAACTCTGGCGCACCCGTGCAGACACGACCGGACAGCCGCCCCGCGTACTGATTCGGGTGTTCCTCGAACCGGGAACTCTGGCCGACTCCATCGAGTTCTACGAGGATCTTCAGAACGTCGAGGCCGATGCCGTCTTCCCCTATCCCGAAACAGACCTGAACCTGGCAGTGGTGGGCGGTTTCCTCCTCATCGAAGGCACCGAAGAATCGGTGGCACCATTCCGTACCACCACCGGAACACTCCTCGTCGACGACGTGCAGCCATACTACGACAAGCTCCTCGCGGCAGGATCCGAGATCATCTTCCCGCTCCAAACCGTGCCGACCGGAATGGGTTTCAACGCAGTTCACCCGGACGGAACCACCGTCGAATACGTACATCATCGGCCGACCCCCCAGGGGCGGTGATCGACGCGGCGCATCTGAATTCGAGAAGTGGACCGCCGCCGACAGGATCGACGACAGCGGTCCACTTCGAGCCCGGTCCGGCCCCGGGGGGGTGATCGCCTTTGTGTTGCATTACGCCACAAGGCCTTCCGGACCAATCTCACATCCGATTCCACTGCCCTTCGCCCCGCCGAACGGGCACCGAAGTCGAAGGTGAAAACCGTTCATGATCGAACGAGCCAGTCTCGATGCGAGAGGAAACCTCAAACAAGCCCATGATCGGTGCCGGACACCCACACCGTACCGCCGTGACCGAACACTGAATCATTGACGACGACAATAGTTTCCTCTTCGCTGGCGGAGGGGATCACCGCCGGTACCTGCGGAAACCGGAACCCCTTTGTACATCGATGGATCGTCCGGGCACTCGCACCGAGGCCACACCGAAATCTGCTGCGGCGACGACTGCTCATGGAGCTTCCCAAGCCGAATACGCAGGTTCGATTCCCGTCATCAACTCCGGCGGCAGATCCATCTCGGTCTCGATACCTGCTCAATACATCCAGTGGCGCAACCCCATTCAGACAGGTGCCCGCATCCCGATCCTCCGACGGAAAATCTCGTCCACATGTCGTCGGTGCCTCAGGCAGCCCTCGACGGCCACACAAGGGAGGGGACCGACGGGGCTGGCAAAACTCGGATGCCAGGCACCAAATATTTGCATCTCGACACTACCGCACCAGGGTTGCTGATCGATAACGAAATTCGTCCTATTTGCCTAGTGCGGTACGTCCCGCACTGCTCAATTCGGGCGTTGAACATGGATTTTTCGCAGACGCGCCGTACGTTGCGCGGAGTCACAGCTACTTGAGGTTTGAACTACCTCGACCGGTCAGGATTTCCAGCAAGTCGGGCATTGTTGCCGTTTGCGGAGAGTCCGATCTCGGACCTGGTGTGACCGGACCCTCCGCCGAACGTCACCTGTGTCGAGCACACGGCACAGGTGACCCACTTTCCGCGCCCGGCGCATTCCATGTCGCGCCCAACACTTCGACCGTAAACAGTCCAATCAGTTTGGTCTAGGGTTTGCGATGATCGAAAAGTTAGACGGGACCAAAGGCCCCCAATCATCGACTACACACCCGACCCCTGTAAGCAGGTACTCATTCGGGCACTGTCGCCCATGCGCACAGCCCTCGCCAATGAGAAATTGGGGACGCAACCTACATCGAAGATCGGAGATGGTGGCGATGACGACCCTCAGAGAGCAACTCGACAACTGCAACTACCTGCTCGCGCGGGCCCGAACTGCGGTCGGTGCGATCGACCGGATCTGGCTCGCAGGGAACGGCGACGCAGTCCGGCGGTTCTCGGAGCATCGGGACAAGATGGTAAAGCAGATAGCAAGCACCAGAACTCACCTCCGCGCTGTCTAAATGCAGCACCTGGGCTGCATACTGCGGTCCGGCGTGCCCGTTGCATCGGGAAGGGCCCGCCCTCCCGGTGACGAACAGAGGACGGATCAGGCGCGGCGGAAGCGACCCACGCAGATTCGCCGCAGAAACATTCAGTTGCCTGTCCGCGGGCCTGCGAAAACCTTATATACGAAGTATCCCCGACCTCATCGCGTCCGGCACTCGAGCCTGGTTGTCGTCTTCGGCGGTGCGCCAGACTGGAGGAAATGGGCCAGCCCGGCACACCTGGCATGCCGATTAACTCCCCAGTCACGGCATGCGATCCTGGTAGCCCGCCGCTCCGGATGCGTCAGGGCGGCGGGCCGTGCGCGCCGAAGCCGCCACCTCGCGGTATTCGACACGCAGTCCACAGGTGGCCCACCGAGTCCCGTGCGGGCAGTTCTCGGTGGGCCGTGCACGTCGATGAGCCCTTGATTTCCCATCGGCGCGCAGTTCGTGGTGCCTCGCCGGATCTTCAGAGTGACTTGCGTCCCGGCGAGGCAGTGCGTCGCCGCCACTCGAGTCCGGCGGTCGCAGTGGCAGAATATGTGCACCGAGTGCCAGATACCAGTCTTCGTGAAGTCACAGATACTTGAGCGTTGAACTATCCCCAATTCATCCCCAACACTTGGGGATGACGCCAGACGTCGACTGGACAAGAGGTGGCCCGCCGGACATTGTGATGCCAGCCCCCGACGGGCCGTGCATGCCGCCAACCGCCACGGATAGCGACATGCAGTTCAGGTGGCCCGCCTGATGCTCGTCAGTAACACCGAGGCGGGCCTTACGCGCCGAGCCGGCGAGGCAAACGCGCACCGGTGATACTACTTCGCGCGATCGGTGCGCCAACCACGACTCGGACGTTTCCCATTTCGTGCTCGAGGACGCCCGAGGCCGAGACAGACCAGACCGGGTGTACGGCCGCGTGCATCGCATCCATCTCGTCGAGCAAGGAGTGCGATGCCTCGACAACGGCTGGGAACAGATCCCCCGTGCGGACCGATTATAGGAAGCAGCCACAGTCCCCAACGACGTCAGCCGGTGGCCGACCGAAACGACACGAGACGGCGACTTCGTGACAACGGGCGTCCCGGTCGAACTCGATCTGAACGCCCGATCGGAGCGCGAACCAGCATTCCAGGCCGGCACTGTCGCCGTGCACAACAACATCGTGTGGGTCATGCACGCGTGCGATCCGATACTGCCTCGGGTGGACACATCACGTAGCGGTCCGCCGAACATCGCTCGTTGCCACGCGAGGAGGATCGATCAGGCACTCTCGGGGAGGTGCCGGCGCGCCCAGTCCGCAAAACTGGTGACCGAGATACCAAGGGCTCGGGCGTACTGCGGGCGGGCAGGTTGGACAGCGACGTTCATCCAGTCGAGGCCGATACCTGCTGGTGGCATCCCCGCAGCCATGGCCTCCTCGGCAGTCATGTCGGGTGCGGCAAGCTCCGAACCTAGGTTTCGAGAAAGGATTTCGGCAATCTCGGTCATCGTCAGGAAATCGCTGGCCAGTTCCAATTCGACTCGGTGGAACCGTTCGGGTTCGCCGACGGCAGCGGCGGCGGCCTTGCCGATGTCGTCGACGGCGACGAGCGCGACCGGCGTGCCGGGCTTGAGTAGACTCACCAAGCCGCCCGCGACCCCGCGGGGCAACAGATACGCTTCGGAGGGCAAAAAATTCTCCATGAAGGTACTCGGTCTGATGATGGTCCAGTGCGTGAATCCAGCTTCGCGGACTCGCTTTTGGATCGCGTCCTTGGTACTCAACGAGGCTTCGAGGATATCCCACCGGCCTTCGGCCCACCCCGGCGATTCGGTGTAGTTCGCGACGCCGGATACGGCCGTGTAGATGAACTGCGGGACGCCGGCGGCCTTCGCGGCTTCGATCAGGTTGACGCCCTGCGTCAACTCACCTTCGAAACCGCGGGCGGTGAAGTCCGGCATCTGTACGGAGAAGACGGCGCGAGCACCTCGTGCGGCTCGCGTCACCGAGTCGCGATCGTCCAGGTCGCCGGTGACGAGCTCGGCGCCCAGCGTAGCAACGGTTTCCGCTCGTGCAGTGTTGGGGTCGCGGACCAATGCTCGTACCGGGACGCCGGATGCGAGTAGTGCTCGGACAGTGGCGCCGCCTTGCTTGCCGGTGGCACCGGAAACGAGTACGGGTGCAGATTCTGAAGGCATGACTTCCTCACAAGATGTCCGATTGCGATAAATGACGGGGGCCGCCACTTGTATTTCGGTAGAGTAATGGCGGACCCCACCACTTAGCAAACTCGGAGATGACGACATGGCTACCCAACGCGCCGACGCCCGGCGTAACTATGCGTGGATTCTTTCTGTGGCAGAGGGGGAAGTCGCTGCACATGGGGCCGATGCCTCTCTGGAGCAGATCGCACGTACGGCGGGTGTCGGCTCCGCCACCGTGCGCCGCCATTTCCCCGGGAAGCGGGCATTGTTGGAGGCGGTGTTCCAAGGGCGAGCCGATGCCCTGTGCGCCCGCGCAGCCGAGTTGTCCACGTCGGCAGACGCGCGAGCGGCACTGTTGGACTGGTTGGGAGATTTCGTCGACTATGCGGCCTCCGCGCGGGGCATGGCCGACGCGCTCGTGCAATACGGAATCAACGACCCGGGCCAGGTGGACGGTTGTGCGAGGAAGCTCGCCGATGCGGTCGATCCGCTGCTGAAGCGCGCAGATCAGGCCCGCGCGGTGACGTCGGGGGTGACTGCGGCCGACCTGGTCACACTGGTCACCGGGATCGCACTAGCCACCGAACACCTTCCGAATCCGGCCGCCGAGGCGCACCGACTGCTCGGCCTTACGGTGTCGGGAATATGTCAGATACCTTGAGCGAGTTGACTATACAAACTTCTCGGAGTGAAACAATTTTCAACTGCCGGCGGCCGCGTCCTCAATGAAACGGGCTTCGATGTCGGCGCGGCTGCTCAACGTCTGACGTCCGCTCATGATTCGGTCATGTTCATCTCCGAGAGAGCCGGGTCGGCGGTGCTATCTCTCGCTGAAACTGTTACCGTGCCCCGCCCGAATCCCGATCAGACAAATTTCTGTCGGTACACGTTCTTACAGTCAGTGCGGGTAACAGTCCGGATCGAGCGTCAGGAGCAGGCGATGACGTTCGTCAACGATGCTCCGTTGCCGCTGCCCGGCATACCCGACAACACTCCCGCGCCACCGGCGCTCCAAATGACGTTGATCGGACAGCCCCAACCGGTACGCATTCCCGAACATCTGTGGCGTTCCTGGCTCGACGATCCCGCCGTCGTCTCCCGGTTCGAGCCCAAACGCTACCGACGCCGGCGAGAGCAGTGCTGGCCCTGGATCGGCGGGGTGTCCTCGACCGGCCATGGCTCCTTCCGAGCGGCGAGCCCGCCAGAGCCGTCTCGCCGCGGGACCATGCCGGGCGCATTTGTTCGCCTACCAGCTCGAATACGGTGTCGTCTCGAGGTTGGGCTGGTCCAACACCGACGACGCGGCGCTGTGCCATCAACGCGACTTCGCCGGCTGCACCAACCCGGCACACATGCAGTTGGGAACCAATCGCAGCAACCACCAGTGAATACGAACTTCGGCGATGCAACATCGCCAGCCCACTCGCCGACGTTCGAGGACCCACGGGTCGCACTCGCGCCATCGCCGCCGCGATCCGTACCGGGATCGAACAGAACGTGGGAGTCGACATCATCGAAGAGCTCATCGCTACGTCTGAGGCTGCGGGACGTCCGCCCTCGCTCCGGTAGCGACACAACACTCGATGCAGGTGAAGATGCACTTTCAAGTGAACATATTCCGTTGCAGTACAATGCATTTCATAGACACGATAGCATAATAGCTGTTATCGGCAAGATTTCAGATCCTCGAAAGAACCCGACAAATTCCGCATTGAATCCCAGACCCTTCGCCATCGCGGCCACCACGGCAAAGGTTGCCCTCCAGTCGAGCCAGCCCTGTCGATCTAGATTCGGCGTCAAAGAACTCGGATGGCCCCCACACCCGTCTAGAGGTGGTCACGGTTTCCATTTTTCTCGTTGCGCCAGAGAAATCTGGACGTTCTCCTTGGGCCTCACGCGATGGGAGCATCGACACCCACAGGTCAAGTCCCTGGGAGTGGTGTAGCCCTGCGTGACCCTGTCGGGTTCAGGCGG
>NZ_CAIJDS010000053.1:0-54063 GCF_903819475.1 Rhodococcus sp. UFZ-B548 | reverse complement strand
GGATCTCGTCGATGCGTCTGCTGACCAACAACCCGGCCAAGCGTGTGGGTCTGGAGGGCTACGGCCTGCAGATCACCGATCGCGTTCCGATGCCGCTGCGCGCGAACGCCGAAAACCTCTCCTACCTGCGCACCAAGCGCGACCGGATGGGTCACGATCTGATCGGACTCGACGAGGTGTAGCCAGGATCCGCAGGTCTGAATATGGGTTTTGGCCGTACCGTGAGTCAGAGCTCAGACGAACAACGAGCTATACGTACCTAGCCTGGCTCACTGACTACCCACCACGCTAACGTTGAATCTCGTAAAGCATGCTGCACAGATTCACGCTCGCGTGGAGTGTTACTGAGCGTCGAACCTCCACGGCCCGATACGGCAATCAACCATGCCGCCCCCACACAACCGTACGACCCAACCCCTCGATATATCTGTGAGCCGCTGATCAGATTTGCGAAAAACTCTTGATGTCGCGCCTCGACAACAGTCCCACGCCTCGCCTGGAACCTCCAACCCCCGAGCTCAATGTGCCTGTTCGCATAACGGCGAACACCACTTGTGTGAGCACAGCCTGCCCTTCGCTCAACTCACAAATACCCTGGAGCAGACGTTGTTTCGAAACCGCCGATCCTGACGGGGCTGGTGGCAGATACACATGCCAATCCAAATTTTTGACAGGCCAGTTCCGCGTGCTGCATATCTTCGACGCTGTTGCCCGTCACGATACCGACTCTTATCGTGACGCTAGCGATCGCGGCACATGGAGACCGTCCCAGACTTGCACCATTGCGCACCCACTTGGAGGGGTCTGTTCGGCAACGGGTGGCTCACCGGTTGTGGCGTGCACACCATAACTTCTTCAGTGCATCACCCTCAGGTGTGTCAAAAGAACAAAAGCCACACTCACCTGTGAGTCATCCATCAAAGGCCTGGACCAGGGACTACTACTCCCCCTCGCCGTGATTATGTGGGTATTTGTAATCGTCCTCGGCTTTTAGGCCACGGGCGTCACCGAGACGGACCATCCCGTCGATAGGCTGGAGCTTTGGGTGGTTGTTTGGACTGCAACGTCTGTAGTAGGGGAATCGATCGGAGCGGCACTACAACCGAGAGAACCATGACGCTGATCGACCGGGTAGCTACTCCCGACCGATTCAGTTCGAGCAGAGTCGTTTGCAAATCCTCGTGCGACGCCGCTGCAATCCGGCACAGTACGTCGCCGGAGCCCGTGGTAGCGAACGCCTCAAGCACACCGGGGATTGCCTCGAGTTCTGCTGTGACTGTGTCGAGTGCTCCCTGAGCGATCTGCAAAGTTACGAAGGCCTGGACCCCGAAACCCGCTGCAGCCAAATTGACGTGCGGTACATATCCGGCGATGACTCCCGCGTCTTCCATTCTTTTCGATCTCGCCTGCACAGTCGCCCGTGCCACCTTGACCTGACGCGAGAGCTCCAATGCACCAGCGCGTGGATGCTTGTGCATCGCATCCAACAGAGCCAGATCCACCGCATCGAGATTCACGTCTGCTCCCCCCGTCATTCAGCTATGCAAACTGCCTACAAAACACTGCCAAAATCTTCGAACACCAGCGCTAGGCCTGGGTCAACTACCTCAGTTGACCGCCCAATCCATCACATTCAGAGCGGGTCGGTATGGCTGTCGAACAGACTCTCCCCGACGACAAACAATTGGCCAGCCTGGATCTGGAGCAATTGCGCCAGTTTGTCGGCTTGGTCGCATACGACAACGATTACAATGCCTTCACCGTGAGCGGTTGGGGCGGACTCCAATGGAGCGTCGAAACGGGCACCCAGGCCCCACATTTCTTCCAGCCCGCATTCGGCATAGAAATAGTGGCATATTCGTTACCCGTTGACGGGAATCGCAGCCACTACATGTTTCTACCCAAGAGCGACACAGCGCCCTCTGTTGTCAATGACGCTGTGAATCCGGCAAGCGAGCTGATCGAACATCACAGCCGTCACAGTGACTGCATCCGCTATATCGCACTCAGCGTCCCGGCCGTGGACTCGTGTGCGATGCACACGAGTCCACTAGAGCCCCACGCCAATGGCGGCACCGTCAACCAGCACGACTAATGGTCGAGCAACAGCAAACCCTTGCTCGACCATTACCGACAGCAATACGGCTATCACCGGACACCGAAGTCGCCGGACCACACCGCATCAGAAGAAAGATGAAGCCTACTGTTTCAGCTACCATCCAGTTTCCGAGTCGGACGAGCTAGACGGAACTCACCCGCGCCAGGGCTCGCGCAATTCGACAATAACTCAGTCGCACTTTGCCGCCACGGAGTGTTTCCGAGAGAATTGCGCTCCGGCGTAGTGACACGTAACCGTGAGGATCGATGACGTGTCACCACGCGAAGCACCCCCGACAGGTCATCAAGATTCCATCGGATGATACATATATCCGTGAATCCTGAGACCCATGTCAGTCAGAGATGTCATGCCGCTTCACACCGCACCAGCAGAACGTATGAACAGACAACATTCGACCGCTGCAATGCCCAGTATGTAAAGTTGAGATCCTTTGTGCCACTTCAGGACCAGCACGATGGCTCACCATCGGCTCATCGTGTACTTAGTAGCCTCTGAGGAATGATGAGCGCCCCTGGAAAGTGGGGTGCCGTATGAAATCCTCCGTGATTCAAGGACTCTCAATTAGCTCCGGGCCGGCACAATAATCCGGCCCGGAAGCTAGCTGCTGGTCAGACTTTCTCAACCGGCTTGTAGTATCCGTCCCGCACGTCCTGCTCTCGTGCGTACTCGGGCTGGTACAAAACAGACGCCCAGTTGGAGGTCTTTTCCACCTCAGCCGCGCGCGCGGCGAGCGCTGCAGTGTCACCGAATCCAAGAACCTGACGAGCAAGATCAGTCAACGGTCCGTCAACCTGATACTCGGTGCGCTGCATCGTCAACAACCGGACCAAGTAGAGCGGGGTACCGTTGAACTTCTCGAACATCTCGTGACGAGCACCCCACTGGGTGAGGTAACGTTCACTGATCTGCCGGAAAATGGAGACGCGGTCCCGAGCACTAATCGAGGTGCCGCGGAGGGCCTCTTCCAGCTTGGGTCCAATGTACGGGTGGTCAAAGTCTGCCTTAGTCGGCGACATTACGACACCACGACCACAGAATTCGATCAGCTGGTTGACGGCGTCGTGGATACCTTCGAGGTAGTGAGCGCGCCCGAGGTCGACATAGATGTTGTTGGGCTTGTACAACCCTCCCGCTGTCGTAAACCCGGTTTCCTCGGCAGCGATAGCGAATGCTTTACACGTTTCGCGGAAGCGGACAAGATCGGCGAGCTGGGACTGAACAATCGGGTTGTTGTTAGTTCCGAGCGCATTGGTCAACAGAAGCGCGAGCCCAACGATCAGTTCGGTGTGGACCGCGTGCCGGATCTGGGTCTCGATGTGAACCCAGTCGAACTGGCGCTGCGGGTACCACTTCGCATGATCGGGGTTGCCAATGTGCTGAACATTCTCCCAAGGGATAAAGACGTCATCGAAGTACGCCATCCCGTCCAGCTCATCACCGATCGTCGATAGCGGATGGTCATAGGGATCTGCATCGGGAGTCGCGTTAGACTCACGACACACCAGTGAAAGTCCGGGGGTGTTGACCGGAACCATTGCATACACGGTCTGATCCGAAGTTTGGCCGGGCCGCCAGAGATTACCAACCAGCAACTCGTTAACAAATGGGAGTGAAGTTCCCATTGCCTTCCAGCCGCGGACGACGATTCCCTTGTCGTTCTGTTCGACGATGCTCAGCATCGGCGTCTCACCAAGTGCGTCGTCACGCCCACGGTCATACTGCACATCGACGAACATGGGCGAGAGTGCCACGTCGTCAGTGGTAACTCGCTGCCACTGTGCTCGGATATTATCCGCAAATGGGATCTTGCGGCCATCGGCGACGATCGCGTTGTCTTCCCAAGGCTCAGGATCGTCGACCTGGGCGTACATCACGACATTCATTCCGGCCGGCGGCCGAGTGAAGATTCCACCCTGGAAGTGCCTGAACCAAAATTCGTGATACGCGCGACGACGTGCAGCATCGGCCTTGGTCTTCGGCAAGAACCAGTGCATCGACTTTCGGACACCGTCGTCATCGACGAAGGTCAGTACATCTTCGTGCTCTGGAGCCAGGTGCAAGTCATAGTATTCAGCAATCGCTTTGGCATACCCGCTAGTTTTGGGGTGAGTGGTGACGTCATCGATGAGCTGACCACCCACGTAAACCTGTCGTCCGTCCTGGAGTGACTCCAGATACTGCTTTCCTGTCCTCATTGAGAACCTCCTGTTACATAGTGAGAAGTGATTTTTTCGGGCGGCACGAAATGTCAGGACGCCTTTTCGTGAGGAACAAACTGACCGAAGGCGCCCCGGAAGTATGAAAGTGGGCTCCCAGGTCCGGCTTGGGCCTCCACGACCTCGGCTACGAAGATGCGGTGTGTACCACCTTCAACTTCATGAACAACCCGGCACGTGAGGAACGCTAGCGCTTCCGCTAGCCGAAGGCCGTGCTGGCCCTCGACGACGCCTACTCCGACAAACTTGTTCGCGCCTGGTGTCGCGAAAGTCTGAGCGAGAGAAGCTTGTTCCTCTCCGAGGATGTTGATGGTAAATCTGCGGGCATTGACGATTGCAGCGTGTGTTCCTAGCCGCTGGTTAACGCAGACCAGCACCATGGGTGGGTCCGCACTTAACGAAGTCACTGCGCTGATTGTTGCGCCGTACCGAATCCCGTCGTGTTCGGTTGTGACAATTGTGACTCCACTTGCGAAGTGGCCGACAACATGACGAAATTCGGACTGATCCAAGGGCTGCACGGCATTGTGATCCATGTGGTCCTCCCACATTCGGCATTGACTGCCGGCTAGTCGGGGTTGCTTCGTCTGGGCAGACCCTCAATTCATGCGCCTCATGCTTGCAACAGCAGAGTGGAGTGATCTATCCCCGCGAAGTGCTTGCTACCTAATTCATCTGACCTAGAAAAGATATGACGCAAATCATCTGCCGTCCAACGGATGTCACGGATATAAGCCATCGGCCGCGCCGATAGGTGGCCGAGGATGCGCGTGCGAGAACGGCCGCAACACCGAACCTCAGGCCGGCAGGTGAGGACATCCACTCTGACAACAAGTAGAAGCCGTGCCGGTGCAAACCCCGCCGCTGATTCAGGTCGTCCCCAAAGTGCTCACGTCCGTAAAAGCCTCGTGCACATGGCGATCCGCTGTCCGATACGAATGGCCCGTCGATACTGAGCAGTTCGCATCCTTGAGCGACTGGGCACATCGACCCCGAGCACGAGAAATACCTGCGTGGTGTTCAACTGGGAAGATTTGTCGCCGGAGCGACAGCATCGTTCGGACACGTCCATCCACTAGAGGTTCAGGTTGAAAATGCCCATAGGTCGACCGCGCCCCTGTATGGATGCGACAGGGGTGCGAAACAAACTTGCGCGCGCGGACCCGCAACGACCCTGCTCGCACAAGTTCAGCAGATTCGACCGCAGGTGGCTCTTTCCCACGTTCACAGAAGCTGATTCCCTTCCCCTGAGGCGATTTGGGTATGCGACAATACGCGCGGTCGAGGTTCCCCAGGGCTGGTGGGATACCTCCCACCAACCCTCTTTGAAGCATCTTCGTAGTCGCGAACGGTGCGATTGCCAATTGTCATCACAGCAGGAGTCGTTCCGGGCCCGGTACAACTGGACTCCTCGCCTAGAGATACCGGAAACACATCATTGTTAGTCCGTGCCGATAGACACACCGTCCCTTGCGAAAACTAGCGGGGCGATACGCGATTGGTGTTCATAGGTGACTGTCCCGTCCAGCGACGAGGGCATCAGGAGTTGAACGGGACCCTAAATACTTACGAGCGCTCATTGTCTTTCCGATTGTTCGAACCGTTCCCATTTTCAGTGGTCCGGATCCGGCAGTTTGAACTGATGGATCACAGAAGTAGATGTCGACTCCGGTCGCGAGTGTGGTGTCGGCATGACGACGCATCTCCATTCCTTGATCCCATGTGACCGTCTTTCGCGTCACCTCGGGCAACGTCAGGATTGACTTGATCATTGTGTCCCGAACCACGATCAGGTCTCTGACACCGGGCAGATGCAGAAACATCACATATCGAGATTGACGCTCGACGAGAGTCCCGATCGCAAATTTGTTGTTCTTGCCCATGATCAGGTATCTCACCCAATGTCCGGGGACCGCGCGGTCCCCGATCGACACCGGCCGATCGGCGATCAGGATCTTGGCCGGTATGTAGTGGACACTGTTCGACACCCGTCCATGCGCCTTCCCGGTGCGTTCGCCCTGTTCGAAGCGCTTGCGGTACTTCCTTTTTCAGTGCACCTTCGACTGCACGTAGACGGCGTGGTAGATCGTTTCGTGGGACACGCGCATCTCCGGTCTGAACGGGATCCTCACAGTGAGCATCACTGAGATCTACTGAGGTGACCACTTGTCTGTCGCCATGCGATGACCTGATTACGGAGTTCGACGTTGACGACCAAGTTGGTGGGTTTCGGGGCAGCGGGCGCGTTGCTGCGCCGAGTAGCCGCGAGAGATCCCAACCGACTTGTGGCGGCCGATCCGATCCCTGGTCTGCCACAACGACAGATGCGACGCGAGGCCGATCGCGATCTCTTCTCGATCTGCCAGCGAGAGGAATCGCGTTTATCGATCCACCGTTGCCCAGTGGGGCTTAGTGAACCCGGCGGCTTTCGCCATCTGTCATCTCACCCGATCAGGGCCGTTGCAATCACCGGCTGAGCCCTCCCCAAGGCACCAGTGCGTAACCCACCCCACCAGCCAGAGTATCGAGGCGCTCTCCACCGGCCGACTCGCAAGTGACGAAGATCCTCCATGGGGAGTCGGGGGTACTGTTCACCTCATCCAATCCGTCAATCGTCTTAGCAGTACTAATGTACGGCCTGAATTCCGACACCGGCGGCAGTCGAGGTTCTGATACTCAAGTCGCGGAACGGGATTGCCTTGATGGAGGTGTCTGCGTCCGACACATTTGCCTCATCAGAATGCACTCATTCGGCGTTAACCGCACAGGTGCTTAAACTCGGATACACCTCTACAGACCGGTTGAAGAATCGAGATTCGCTGCCGTTACGGCCACACGATCCCGGAGCCAACGATGTGGAGGCTCTTCCGTATGCCGGGGATTCCAATACATCGCTTCATTTATGCCTGGCACTGGGATGGGGGGTTCGACCAAACGCAGGCCGTCCAGCGGTTGCATTGCAGCCGCTCGTTCAAGAACCAATCCCACCAGCGATGTCCCCCTAATAAGTAATGGCACCATGAGAAAGCTCTCGACCGTCATCTCTATACGCCGCTCTACGCCGAGTGAGGCTAAATGACGGTCGGCGAGGTTGAGTTGCCTATCTTGCCCAATGGAATAAACAAGGTGGGGCAACGCCAGGTAGTCGCTGCGGTCGAACCGATCTAGCACTGCAGGATCATGCATACTGCCGTCAACCATACAGACCCATCGGTCGGAAACGAGTGGGATGCCAAACCGCGAGGTGCCCTGCATCATCTCCTGCGGTTCGATGACGAGGTCTGCTGTGTCAAGGCGAAGCACAGCCTGGACATCAGGTGAGCGCGGCAAGACGTTAATTGTGACGTTCGGCGCTTCCACCGAGAGTGCACGGAGGAGAGGGGCAAGCACAACAGCTGTCGCATAGTCCGACGCACTGATTGAGAATGACCTAGCCATTGTCTCCGGCGTGTACTCATCACTGTCTGTGAAGACCTCATTGATCTTGCCAAGTATCTCCCTGAGTGGAAGAATGAGACCCTCTGCTCGACGGGTAAGCACAAGACTACGTCCGCTACGCACCATAAGTGGATCATCGAAAAGTCTCCGCAGACGTGACAGTGATCCGCTCATCGCCGACTGACTCAGATTCATTCTGCGGGCAGCCTCGCTGACGCTCTGTGTACTAAGCAAGGCATCGAGGTCCACTAGCAGATTTAAGTCGATGCTGCGCAGCTCGTTCATTAGGACAGCATATCGATAGCGTCGATCGATGCACCAGTATCCGTTGCCCTAAGATCCGAGAACCCAAGTCGCAGTACAGGGTTTGCTCTCACGACAAATGGTGACCGTCGAGAACATGAGAAAAACGGTGAACGTCGAGTTGGGAATCACACTCCCACCCCCTATTTCTACCTTCCCTCATAAATCGGCGATCGACTACCTCACAGTGACGTACGAGAATCTGCACTTGCACGGGGCAAGCACAACCGGCTTCTCCTGGGTCCGTGGTGCAACATTGCTCATCATGCCATGCTACGACCGCGACTCCTGCTACTTCCTCAGATTCACGGAAAGCGCGCAATCACAAAATGTCTCATCCAATTACCGCCATATTGCACGTGGGGATTATATCGCGCGTACGCCCACACAGCTTGTGTTCAGCGCCATCTCCTAGAACTACAGCAGTAGCCATACTGGAAATCGTATTCAAGGACCGATAAAATGGCCTCGCAATGATTTCGGTTTTGTGCTCAACACCCGGAAGATAATGCACGACTGAACCAACGAACATTGACCGACCTCCAACGATACCCACCGGCGCGATATCGATAGACAACACCAAACGTTCCACCATTACTGTTACGGGCTCTCCGCTCGCGCCACGGCCAAATAATCATCTAGCCTCTGCCATATAGCCGACCAGTATCAGCTCTGGCAGTCGACCATCTATAGACCGAATCTCACGAGGCGTAGTGGCCACCTCAGCCGACAGGTAACCCTCTGGCTTGAATTCGGCTAGGCAACATCCTGGTAGATGCGGTTGCATCCATCGCTGTTTCCGCGTGTCGACCAATAGTCCTTCAGTCGGCAGTCACGCTGAGTTGACGATGCAAAGCTCCACCGTCCCAATAATCGACACTCGACGTGATGGCTCCGTCTTTCACTTCTAGGATCTGAACACCAGATAACTGCAGGCTTTGACCGACCGGGCGGTACGAACCAAGACGTCCATGCAGATGGCCAACGAGTTCGTAAGCCACTGCAGCGCGATTTCCGTCAATGAGGACCTCGTCGTATCTCCATTGAACATCGGGTAGTGCCTCGAACAAACCAGCAAGTCCCACTGCTATCTTCTCCGGAGAATCATGGTCTGCTCCGACCGCAATATCACGATGTCGACAGATCGGCGCATACAGATCAGCTACCTGATCGGGTCGATGGCTGTTGTAGGCCTGGTACAGCTCTGTGACGAGCTGGAGTGTGGAACCCATCCGAAAATCTCCTAGGTAGACCGTTATCTTATTTTACGGCGTGCGACAGTTTGGGCGGAAGCGCTAGACGAACCGGCCCGTAACGATGCTCAGAGTCGCCACACAATGGTGCTACGGCCGCAGTTCATGGTTACTCATACGCCTGCCAGCCACACCTTCATTCGCAGTCACCACGAAAAGAACCCTAAATTCAGGCCCAGCCGGCAGATTTATAGATCACAAGTCAACCCTTACCAAGAGCCTCTGCCGGGTGGTAAGAATGCACCTAGCTAATCGTGACGGGGAGCGCGGACAGTGTGCGGGTCATATTGTTGAGGTCGCGTTCAGTCTCACCATGTAGCTCGAATCGTTTCACGTTGCGCGCCAAGGCATCGAGGACTGCATGCCCCTCGAGCTTGGCCAATCCTTGACCGGGACACCCGTGCATTCCGTACCCGAAGGCGACATGGTCACTCGCATCACGTTTCACGTCAAAGCTGTCTGGGTTTGGATACTTTCGTTCGTCGCGGTTTGCCGAAGCGAACAACAACAAGACGCGCGAGCCTGGCGGAAGCTCCAGTCCGTCAACGGCATACGGCTTAGTAGTTACTCGTGCAAACATCTGCGCGGGCGACTCGATTCGGAGTACCTCATTGAACACATTCGGGATCAGGCTGCGATCTGACCTAACGAGATCCCACTGATCAGGATTCTGGGCCAACAACCAAACGGCACTCCCGATAGCACTGATCGTAGTATCCAGGGCAGGTATGGAGTAACCCGCCATGAGCGGAACGACCGCCTCTTGCGGTATATCTCCTCTGGCCGCAGCCTCGTGGATCGTCGTTGCCAAACCGCCGGGGAGCATGCGGTCGGCTGTGCACACTTCAGCGAGCCAGTTGAACATTTCCCCAGCGATCGGCAGGGCTTTTTCGGAGCGAGCGTTGGCGGGGCCCATCGCATCGAAACTGGCGGTGCCCCAATGCAATAACTGGTCGCGCCCTTCTTCTGGAAAACCCAGCATTGTCAAAACAATTGAGATCGGAAAGGTACGAGCGAGATCTGCTACCGCGTCGAATTCACCACGAGCAAGCAACCCCTCGATGTGCTTGTCCGCTTTCGCTTGAATTTCAGGACGAAGAGCAGCGAGAGCGCGGGGAGCTAGTCTCTCCTTCAGCACATTCCTTAGTTGGGTATGTTCCGGAGGATCCGAATTGATGATGGTCCCCGCCATAGCGCCATTAATCGCAGGATTGAGTCCAACTCCCTTCGCTGAGGAAAATGTTTCCCAGTCATCGAGGGCCCCCCTGACCTGCTCATACCGCGTCAGTGCGTACATCTCGTACTTAGGGAGGTAGACGAGGGGAGCAATGTCGCGAAGTTCGCGGTAGAGCGGATAAGGGTTGGCCAGCGCTTCGTCGGTGAAGATGTCTATATCACTGTTCGGAATCAGTGAATTTTCAGTTGTGCCAGTAGTCATGGTAGAACCTTTCGTTACAGACATATTGAAATACTCGGGCCCGTTCGATCAGATCAGTTGCCTTCTTTAGCCAACGCGCGAAGCTTACGAACGGCAATTCGGTGATTGACTGCGGCAACAGTCGCCCCCTCGTCGCTCCTCCACCGGAAAAGACCTGCGCCAGATGAAAAGTCGCCAGCGAGAGTTTCACGCGACCCGGTCGCCGGTATCGCTCCGGATATCGTGATTGACAGTCCGAATGCTTCGGTCCAGAAGAACGGCGCCGGAATATATGGAGTTGCCGAGTCCGAGAGAATCAGAGATTCACCGGCGATCCGGGCCTGATCAAGGGCCGCTGTCCAGAACGGCGTTCGCGGTGCCAAAGCGAATGGACCACGCACGCGAGCGACGTCGCCTGCAGCAACGATATTGGCTGCAGCACGACAGTATTCATCGACCACCACGCCTTCCGCCAGCGGGAGGCCGCTGTCCGAAAGCCATTCGATATTCGCCCTACACCCGATAGCTGTTACCACGACATCGGCTTCCAATTGTGAGCCGTCCGGCATGACGAGGCCAGTCACACGGTCTGAACCAGTGAGCTGGAACTGCGACGGCGCCTGCACGAAAGTGACGCCTGCTTCGAGCGCGGCACGCGTAACCATGTCAGAAAGATCCGGCCCCAAATTCGGAACGAGCCCGGCGTACCGGCTGACCACAGTTGTTCGGACTCCCGCCTCGACACACGCCGAAGCAACTTCTGCTCCGACGAAGCCGCCGCCGATGACAATTGCGGATTTCGCGCCTCGGATCGCCTGCCGCAGTTTGACAGCGTCGTCGAGGGATCTCAGCACCATCTCGCCTGATTCGCCATCAGGCCGTAGCCGACGGGCCCGAGCGCCACTGGCAAGTACTAGACCTGAGTACTCAAGTGTGTCTCCCCCTGACAACATCACCCGATTGCGTTCAATGTCTAGACCTATTGCCGCACGTCCTGAAACAAATTCGATACCCTGGTCCGGCATGGGGAGGTGAACCGACTCGGCGGGTTCGTCCCCACAGAGCAACGCTTTCGACAACGCCGGCCGGGTATAGGGCGGGTGGGCCTCGGCCCCAATGATCGTAATTGGGCCTTCAAAACCCGCGCGCCGGGCAGCCTCGGCAGCCGCGACTCCGGCTGCGGATGCTCCGACTACAACAACGCCAGTTGAATTCATCGACTGACCAGAATGGCGGCCACAGGGCAGACTCGAGCTCCCGCTGCGGCCTCGGCTTCAAGTTCACTGGGTACCTGCGGTTGCAGGATCTCGACGTCGTCGTCATCCGGTAGGCGATAAACTCGGGGAGCGAGCTCTTCGCATAATCCGTACCCTTCGCAGCGACCTGCGTGAAGAGACAACTCCATGGCTACTCCTGATCCGTGCAAATGCATACTCTGCTCGCCACGATCGGTCACCGACCGGAAGGTTGGTTTCCTAGCTCAACGGCGGTGGACCCGCGGATTCACTGACCTACCGCGCGTGGTTACAGGTGCGACACTGCGACTGTAATTCGATTCGATTAATTTCCGGAGAGACGACATCTCGGGACCCGGTTCTGACAACCGTACGGTGATGTAAGGCACATACACCAACAGATAACACTGATGGGAGCTATCGGTGAAACGAATATGGCAGACAGTCTTGGGTGCCGGCTGGAAGGCTGATCGCTCACTGAACCAAGCGTCCGTGTCCATTTCTCCCGTACGCAATCAGTTCGACCAATGCGCTGAACGCAGGGTTTCAGAGCAGTCACGCGTGGGGGGTTATACCGCGCGATGAACCTTCATCCGTCCTTGGTAAACTGCAGTGTGGTGACACGGCTCCCGATATCCCCCCCGTATCCACTGGGTCACGCCGAGCCCAGCGCGACGAGCATCTCGTAGTGCGATTCTCTAGAAACGCTTCCGCGGCTCCGAGGCTCGATACACGTCTGGCTTTCCGGTCGAGTCGCCACTCGCAAAGAAAGTGAAGCTGGAGTGTCAGTACCTGTATCGCGACATCCTGGTCACCAAGGATTTCCACACCACACCCCAAGCAGTTGCTGCTAAAGAAACTGCCGATGCCACTAGGGCTTGGTCAAGCGTACCCGCTGGTCTCGGCGATTTACTCTGTCGCCGGACATTAGCCACACGAGGCTACGGGCAGGGCGTCATCGGATGACCTGGCACAGCTGAGCATCGCAGACAATCCTGTGACTGTCTGATCCCGAACCGACTAGGGAATATCGATGCAGCTCGACGAGCTAGGCAGATGGTGAGTGAATGCAGCTTCAACGTGAAGTGGCCAGCGCTGCCTCATATGACCGCCAAATCCCCTAGCGCCTGACCAAGGCAACCGATCTGGCGCAGAATTGGCTTGCGTTTTGGGAGAAGGGAGGTGAGAAGTGGAACGCCAAATCGGCAGACCGCCCCCACTTCGAGTATTCACGACAGCACATTTCGCACCTGATCTCCAGGTGCAACTGTGGGAGCGCCACAATGCTGAAGCCCTCATTGCGCAGCACCATGACGCCCCCACCGACCAACCGTTCACCGCACTTGAGTCGAACCTCCAACTCGGTGCACTGCACCTCGCGCTCGTTCGCGGCAGTCGGCATGCAGTCGAACGGTCCGCGGCCATGGCAGAGTCGTATCCTTCCGATTCGGTCATGATTTACACCGCGCTTCGCGGCGAGGCGATCTTCGAGCGTGCTGGCCACAGACGTCGTCTCCATCCCGGACACCTCCTCGTCTGCGACGCAGACCAACCATTCACACGGGTTTTTGGGCACGGCCTGGAGGAGCTCGTGGTGAAGGTACCGAGGCCTGTCTTCGAGGCGACAGCTGGGATCGCGGCATCGTCGGATTCCGTTGTCGTCAACAGTCATAGCACTTCTCACCCCTATGCACGTGCCCTGGTACGCATGGTCGGACAAGCGGTTCGTCCGAGGGAACCAGTACCCGCCGATGAGGCGTCCATTCTTGAGCTCGCCGCTGCCCTCGTAACAGGCGAACGGACACCGCTCGCCGTAGCGCATCGAGCGGCTGCCAAGGTGTTCATCGAAGACCATCTCACCGATCCAGATCTTGGCGCTGTCACGATCGCCACCGCAACTGGCATCAGTGAACGGACATTGTCGCGCGTTTTCGCTGACTCTCGCACCAGCGTCCCTCGGTATATCCTCGCCCGGCGACTGGACCTGGCATACAGTGTGCTCTCCGCGTCCGCTGGTACCCGAATCCGTACGGCCGATGTAGCCGTGCACTGCGGGTTTGGCTCGACTGCGTACTTCTCGCAAGCCTTCAAGCGCAGATTCGGCGCCGACGCCGGTGATGTGAGCCGCGCACGTAATTGCGCGTACTCATTTCCGCCAACCTTGGGATCACGCGTACCGGATTCCATTCCCTTTACCGAATACTCAGGCTAGAAGACCTTGACAGTGGGTTCAGCTAGGGGAATGGAGTCCGATGCCCATGTTCGACAATGGCCAATCCGAGACCCCCTCCGATGACGTGAAATCTGTCCGGAGGGGCCTCGTGTGGGGCGACGCCTCGGGTAGTGGCGTGATGAGTCTGCCGAATGATCGCACGTCAACGCACCTAGATAGGCGCACCGAGTTACCAGAAAGGGGTGTGTAATGCGGTTCATTCACGAAACCCTTCCCCAGCGGGTCGTGTTTGCTCCCCGGGATGCCTCATCCTCGCTGGCTGTAGAAGTCGAGCGCCTCGGGGCAACACGTCTGATGGTGATCGCCGGACAACGGGGATCAGCGCTGGCCCGAACCATCACGGAGGGGCTTCCCATTGCGCTGTGGCACGACGAGGTGGTTATGCATGTGCCGGTCGAAGTAGCGAATCGCGCGCGTGTAGCAGCAGCCGAGAATCATGTTGACGCTGTGGTCTCGATTGGGGGCGGCTCCGCCACAGGCCTGGCCAAAGCTGTAGCGCTGACTACTGGACTACCGATACTGGCGGTGCCGACGACGTATGCAGGAAGCGAAGCCACGGATGTATGGGGGCTGACCTCAGGTGTACACAAATCGACGGGGAGGGACGCACGAGTACTCCCGCGGGCTGTAATTTACGACGCAGAGCTTACTTTCGGGCTGCCGCGAGACATCGCCATAGCCTCCGGGCTCAACGCGTTGGCGCACTGCGTCGACTCACTGTGGGCTCCGAAAGCGGATCCGATAAACACTGCGCTCGCGGTGCAAGGGGTGCGAGCACTAGCCGCCGGCTTGCCGCTGATCGCGCAAGACCCGACCGGTATTAGTGGCCGCGAACAAACGCTGTACGGCGCATACCTTGCCGCTGTGGCCTTCGCGTCAGCCGGATCGGGGTTGCACCACAAGATCTGCCACGTTTTGGGTGGGCGCTACGACCTTCCGCACGCACAGATGCATTCAGTGGTGCTCCCGTACGTACTCGCATTCAATGCACCGAACGCTCCGGCCGCTGCTGACCAGCTGAAAGCTGCCTTCGGATCTGCAACCGCCCTGTCAGGACTCCAGTCGCTGCGCAAGACCCTCGATGCTCCGTTGGCACTGCGTGATTACGGGTTTAGTGAGGCCGATCTGCCCGATGCTACTGCCGCGGTCCTGCTCGCTGTACCGCCGAGTAACCCCACCGCTGCAACCACAGAAAACATCAGCGCATTACTGCGAGCTGCCTTGGAAGGAACCGAACCATCATGACCAAAACTCCCGACGTTGGAGCTGAGCAACGCGTTCTTGAAGACGACCTGGTCGCCACGGTCGTCATGTCCTTCGAGAAGGCTGTCGACCCACGACTTAGAGAGGTGATGCAAGCACTGACCCGGCACCTGCATGCTTTCATCCGGGACGTGCGCCTCACCGAACAAGAATGGACCACTGCTATCGAGTTCCTGACCGCGGTAGGACAAATTACCGACGATAAGCGTCAGGAATTCGTCCTACTGTCTGATGTCCTTGGCGCCTCTATGCAGACCATTGCCGTCAACAACCGTGCCTACAGAGCAGCAACAGAAGCAACGGTCTTCGGCCCGTTCTTCGTCGACGACGCACCTCAAATCCCACTCGGGGGAGACATCGCGGGTGGCGCAGCGGGACAGCCTTGCTGGATCGAAGGCACCGTGACCGACACCGACGGCAACGCGATCCCCGGCGCACGGATCGAAGTCTGGGAATGCGACGAAGACGGCTTCTACGACGTTCAGTATGGCGATGGACGAATGGCCGGCCGCGCTCACCTGTTCACCGACGAGAACGGATCTTACCGATTCTGGGGGCTTACCCCGGTCCCATATCCGATCCCTCATGATGGTCCGGTCGGCAGGATGCTTGAGGCGGTCGGTCGCTCACCCGTCCGGGCTGCACATCTCCATTTCATGGTTACAGCGCCCGAACTCCGAACTCTCGTTACCCATATATTCGTCGAAGGGGACCCTCAACTCGTCATCGGTGACAGTGTCTTCGGTGTAAAGAGTTCGCTCATAAAGCAGTTCGCACAACAGTCCGCAGGAACACCTACCCCTGACGGTCGCGCTCTCGGTTATCGTACCTGGGCAAGAACGCGTTTCGATATCGTCCTCGCCCCAGTCGCAACCTGAAACACCCACCCTCATGCTGCAATCTTGGTGGGATGTAGGGACATGTAGGGACACAGCGCCCTGGCCTTGCCCCGAGGAGAGTCTGTTCGGTCGCAAGTCAATTACAATCGCGTCGAACCGGAACCAGGCTCGGTGTAAGCAGGCAGGAATCACCCTGTCCAATAGTGGTCACCCTCGGAGAGTTGCTGACTACCGTAAGAACCACCACACGTGTTCGGAACCCAATTCACTGATGCAACTCGCGATATCTCGTGGTCAATACCAATTCGATAGCCAGGCAACACTATTCGAAGAGCGAAAGTGATCGAGTTCCGGTACCGCCGGGTCGTCTGTGGTGCCTCGACAGTAGTTAGTAACACGGTTCGGATCAGGAAGTGGAGGGCTCACTGTTGGCAATCGGACAACACCACATTCAACTGTGCCTAGTGACAGCACCGGGTCTATAGCAACAGTCGTAGTCGCAGGATCTCGGGTGCCCACCATTTCAGGTTCGCAGACGCATTCAAATTCCCACCCAGTCGGTCTGGCGCTCCGTGTCACGACAACGGACGCTACCCTGCCCAGCCTGGACTACACCGGTTCCCGCCTCTGCCGAATCGTCGTAGTTTTCGCGGGTAAACCACGGCAGTAATACCGATCACTACCCATCCGACCAGTAGCAATCCCCCATTTGGACTGGTGTGTAGACCGCAGCGACGGGCGACACTGGGAAACTGTACCTGCCTACCGGCTGAGGTGCGATTAGACGAAGTTACTTTGTTTCGAATCGGGAGACCACCTCGTGAGCGTGACTGCACCGACCCAGCCGTCGCTGATCAACACCATCGACGACTCCAAGACCGTACCTGTAAAGCTCAGGCCCACAGTAGCAAGCCGCATTCCGTTGGCGCCCTCGACTCTAGTGATCTTCGGGATCACAGGCGACTTGGCGCGGAAGAAACTACTGCCAGCGGTCTATCAGCTATTTGAGCGAGGCCTACTTCCTCCAACATTTTCACTTCTAGGTTTCGGTCGACAAGAGCCTGTACAAGTTCTCGGGATCATCCGAAAGGCAATGGAAGCCGGCGCTGGCGACGGCTTCCAGGAGTCCGTGTGGAACCAAATCGCTGAGCGATTTCGGTATGTACGTGGCACATTCGATGATCTGTCCTCCTTCGAGACGCTACGCGACGAACTCGCATGCACAGCTGACCCTGGCGGAAGCAACTTTGCGTTTTACATGTCGATCTCACCGGACCATTTCGCTCAAGTCTGCATGCAACTCAAGGCCGTGGGTTTACATCGCGACGATACTGGTTGGAGACGAGTGGTCGTCGAAAAGCCATTCGGTAATGATCTTTCGACCTCACGAGCGCTCGGCGATACCGTTAGTTCGGTGTTCGGGCCCGAGTCGGTGTACCGCGTCGATCACTACCTCGGCAAGGAAACCGTGCAAAACATTCTTGCCCTACGGTTTGCCAATGGTCTCTTCGAACCGCTATGGAACCATCACCACATCGACCATGTTCAAATAACAATGGCCGAAGAGATCGGTGTTACGGGCCGTGCTGGCTACTACGATGGAGTAGGAGCAACTCGGGACGTCATCCAGAACCACCTATTGCAGATCTTGGCACTGATCGCTATGGAAGAGCCAGTGACGCTTTCGGCCGAGCAAATGTCCACCGAGAAGGTCAAAGTACTCTCCGCTGCGCATGCAATAGGGCCGTTCTCTGAAACGACATCCCGTGGCCAGTACACCGCGACCACCCGCAACGGCACCTACTTTCCTGGCTTGGCTGAAGAAGATGGATTTGATGGAAGCTCCACTACCGAAACTTTCGCAGCGCTGACCGTGCAAATTGCCAATCGCCGATGGGCGGGCGTGCCTTTCTTCATACGAGCCGGCAAACGGCTGGGCAGGCAATACACCGAAATCGCAGTGACCTTCCGCGCCACACATCGACTACATGGCACCGGGGATAATGCTCCGCCCCAGAACACCCTCGTTGTGCGTGTGCAGCCCGACGCTGGCATATCACTACGGATCGGCGCAAAAGTGCCGGGCAGCGGAATGGAAATCCAAAACGTCGATCTAAATATGTCATACGCAGAGTCATTTCAGCGGGCATCACCGGAGGCATACGAGCGACTCATCCTAGACGTTCTCCGTGGTGATGCGTCGCTTTTTCCGACACAGGAGGAGATTGAAGCCTCATGGGCTGTCGTGGACCCCGTCATCACCCACTGGGCCACGTCTACCAGTCGACCCGACTTGTACGAGTCAGGCAGTACTGGTCCTGCTTCTGCGGATGCTGTCCTCTCAAGATCTGGGCGAGCGTGGCGCCCATAGCTTCCAGTTAAAAACGAGATGGAATATTATTCCAAGGACTTACGCAAGAACTCGCGGTAAATCCATGGCGCAACGATAATTGGAGCTTAACCTGGTTGAATTCAGACATCTGCGGGTGAATAATTTCAGTAACGTAGAAAACCACGTGCTTATATCTACATCCAGTTACCCTAACACCCCAGATACGCCACCGACCGCGCGGTCGTAGGCAATCAATAAAACTACCACCAACAGAGTTCTGCACACACCGCCAACATGATCGGGCCATACAGTTTGAGTGCAACTGCCATAGTCGTACCGTGTATCCGACGCAACCGTGTCCCGCTTAATTGCCGCTCTCGCCACACCCCCGGCCGTATCGACGCAATCGACTCGGCACCGCAACCCACAAGATGCAGTGGGCTCAACTTGGCCAACGAGATGACCGAAGCCGGCCATGAAACACCTGTGGATATCGGGGCGGGATTTGTGCAACGAGTTTGTCAACGCCGCATGAACCGCTAACCGACGGACTCGTTTCGCTATACGGTATCCTCATGCTGTTGAAAGGGATTGCGCATACAAGGTAAGACCATATTCAGCGCTTAAGACTGTGTTCGGTCGACTAGACTCGTTCGTGACTGACCGGCTTCCCAATCACCTAATTTTCCATCGCTCGTCCTCGTGTTTCTCTCTCCAAGACCACGGGGTCTGCGCCCGTCAGCCTGCCGCACACCCCCTCGGCTGATCACGTCCGTATCAACCCAGAGTCAAACCATTGCTATCACCGATCTGATCCGGAAGATTAATTTTGGCAGAAGCAGATTGAATATGACTTCGGAGAAGGACTAAGCGAAACATGGGTCTTTCTTCATATCCGAATGCAAATATTGAGTCCCTTATACTAGATCGAGGTTAACGGATCACCGCCTGAGCCTGCATAGGTCGCCTCCTTCGGGCAGCCACAATTTTCAGACGCTGCCTCGTGAAATCTGCCGGTAGCGCTGCACGAGAGCACGCGTCGAGCTATCGAGGTTCGTCAAGGGTGAATTGCTAGAGAGGGCGGGTTCAAGCTCGAGTGCTTGCACTTTGCCGAGTTCAACACCCCACTGATCGAACGAGTCGATACCGCAGAGTACGCCTTCAACAAAAACTTGGTGCTCATACAGAGCAATGAGTTGACCGAGAGACTCGGGTGTTAGTTTCGGGGCCAGGATAGTAGTTGACGGCCGGTTGCCTGGCATCATTTTGTGACGGGCGAGGCTCGGGGTTGAGCCTTCCGCTTCGATCTCGTCCACGGTTTTGCCGAACGCGAGCACTTTCGACTGTGCGAACAGATTGCTCATAAGGATGTCATGCACACTACCGGTGCCGTCGATGGTAGGTAGATCATGTGTAGGTTCGGCGAACCCGATGAAGTCCGTAGGAATCAGATGGGTACCCTGGTGCAGCAATTGGTAGAAAGCGTGTTGCCCGTTGGTACCCGGTTCACCCCAAAAGATCGACCCAGTCCGGGTGTGCACCGGGTCGCCAGTCACCGTCACTGATTTGCCGTTTGACTCCATAGCGAGTTGTTGAAGGTAGGACGGGAAACGAGCGAGGTCATTCGAATACGGCAGTACCGCGCGAGTTTCTGTGCCATAAAAGTTCGAATACCAAAACCCTAACAGTCCAAGTAATACCGGTGCATTGGCTTCAAGCGGGGCTGTCGCGAAATGTCGGTCGATCGTGTACATACCGCTGAGTAAGTCGTGGAAATTTTCTACGCCAATCGCAACCATGACCGAGAGCCCGATCGCTGACCCCACAGAGTAGCGGCCGCCAACCCAGTCCCAAAACTCGAACATATTGGCGGTGTCAATACCAAAGGCAGCTACCCGTTCGGCATTGGTAGAGACTGCGACGAAATGCCTAGCGACCGCTGATTCACCCAAGTGGTCTGTTACCCAGCGACGTGCTGCAGTCGCATTGGTAAGTGTCTCAAGTGTGGAAAACGTTTTCGACGCAACGATGAATAGAGTACTGGCGGGATCGAGCTCGACGAGCGTGGCGGTCAAGTCAGCAGGGTCGACGTTGGAGACGAAACGTACAGCGAACGCAGGATCGATATAGGCGCGCAACGCTCGGGTAACCATCTGTGGTCCAAGGTCCGAACCACCGATGCCGATGTTTACGACAGTTTTGATTCGTTCGCCGGTCGCGCCTAGCCACTTTCCGGTGCGGACATCATCAGTGAAAGCTGCCATCCGATCGAGAACCCGATGGACATCCGCGACCACTTGCTGCCCGTCCACAATCAGGGACGCGCTTCGCGGCAACCGCAGGGCCGTGTGCAGTACTGCTCGGTCTTCGGATGTATTGATATGTTCCCCACGCATCATGGCGTCTCGTCGTACTTCAACGCCGACGACCCGCGCAAGATCAACAAGTAGTGCGAGGGTGGAGCGATCGATCAGGTGCTTACTGTAATCGATGTACAGACACCCGGCTTGCACAGCAAAATTCTGTCCCCTACTGGGGTCCGCTGCGAACAGCGCTCGCAGATCCGTATCCACCGTCTTCGCATGGCGAACACCGAGCCGCCTCCACGTTTCGGAGGTGGTGATGTCCGGCTGAGTAGCGCCTGTCATAGTTCTACGCCCGGTACCTCGGCGGGCTGGACAGCATGCCCTCCGAACTGCTGACGCAGCGCAGAAACTGCCTTCATGGTTGGCGAGTCGATCTGTCTGGAGGCGAAGCGAGCAAAGAGGGCAGCGGAGATAACCGGCACCGGAACGCGGTGGGTGATGGCTTCTTCGACCGTCCAACGGCCCTCGCCGGAGTCTTCAGTAAATCCGCTGATAGATGTGAGCCCCGGATCCGCTGCCAGCGCATCGACAAGGAGGTCGAGCAACCACGATCGTACGACCGTTCCGCTGCGCCAAGCCTGCATGACGGCACCCGCGTCGGCGATCCGATCTTCGGCAGCGAGTAGTTCGTACCCTTCGGCGTAAGCCTGCATTAGTCCGTATTCGATGCCGTTGTGGACCATCTTGGCGTAGTGCCCGGCTCCGGTTGGGCCGGCGTGGACGAAGGAGTCGCCACGATCCCCTCCAGGGCGCAGGGCATCGAAGATCGGCATCAGATGTGCGATATCGGTGGGGTCGCCGCCAGCCATCAGCGCGTATCCGTTGACTCGTCCCCAGATGCCCCCGGAGACTCCGCAATCGACGTAGCGGATTCCATGTTCGGCGAGAATATCGGAATTGATGCTGTCGTCGGAGAAACGCGAATTGCCACCATCGACAACAAGATCTCCCGGTTCCAGAAGCTCGGACAGGTCGCGGACGACATCTCGGGTCGCTTCCCCCGCAGGAACCATCAGCCACACGCTTCTCGGTGTTGTCAGGGACGCCACCAGTTCGCGCAGGGTGCTCACATCGCTGACAGCGGGGTTAGGGTCATATCCGAGGGCATCATGACCATGCTCACGCAGCCTGTCTCGCATGTTCAAGCCCATTCTTCCGAGACCGACAAATCCCAGTTCCATTATTCCACCGTTCTTTTCGTACCGAACGCCTCCTCGTTCCGCGTCCAGTTCGGTTTGTGTTTTGGGTCTTCCCGCGGGGGGCGTGCACACCTACTGTGTAAACGAACGCCGCTGCGTCTCCCTATGAGGTCGTAACAACACCAAGAACGGTGGTGGCCCAGAACCGTAGATAGAAAGTTCAGGGCCACCACCGTGGTCAAATAGAGCTGTCAGCTCAACGCATCCTTGAGTGCCTTGGCCGCAGCGGCCGGGTCTTCAGCGCTGTATATCGCACCGCCGGCAACAGCGACCTCCGCGCCTGAATCGCGCACGGCTGCAATTGTATCGAGCTTAACTCCACCCGCGATGGAGAAGGCCACACCGGCAATCTTGCCGTCATCGAGAAGGGTCTGGATGGAGTAGCCGGGCTGAGCTTGTTCGTCGAGACCGGCGTGAATCTCGACGAAAGCGACGCCGAGCTTTGCGATCTGGCGAGCGCGCTCGACGCGATTTTCCACACCGATCAGGTCGGCCACAACCTTCTTGCCGTGCTTCTTCCCGGCCTCGACAGCACCCTTAATGGTGGCATCTCCAGCGGCACCGAGCACCGTTACTAGATCCGCGCCTGCGGAAAATGCAATGTCCGCCTCGAGGAATCCAGCGTCGGCAGTTTTGAGGTCGGCAAAGACTTCCTTGTCCGGGTGTGCCGCCTTGACGGCGCTGATGACGCTGAGCCCTTCACTCTTGATCAGAGGGGTTCCGAGCTCGATGATGTCGACATAAGGGGCCACCTTGTGGGTGAGCGCCAGCGCATCTGCAGTGGTGAGCAAATCTACAGCAACCTGCAACTTTGTCATGAACTATTCTCCTGATTTGGGTGTGTTGTGACGGAAAATACTGGTGTGCTTGGCGTAGGCCGGTCAGCCGATGTTGGCGTGACGCTGCCAGAGCCGTTCCGCGGTCTGATCCGCGCTGCTCCACAGTGAGAAGAACAGAGCATCGAAGGCCAGGAGCACAGACTGCTCGAATAGACTGCCCGCATACTGAAGAGTGACCGCGGCACTGTGGTCCTGTTTGTCTGCCGCCGGTAGGACCAAAACCTCATCCGCACGGTGTGACAGCAAAGATTCCGGTGCAGTCGTGATGGCGAGGACCGAAGCCCCTACCTCTTTGGCGGTATCGGCGGCAGAGACCACGATTCCTGTCCCTCCCGATCCTGACACCGCAATCAATAAGTCGCCTTCAGCGATCGCCGGTGCGGTTACTTCACCGGCGACATGGACACGCAGCCCTAGATGCATCAGTCGCATCGCGGCCATCTGGACGGCTAGACCACTGCGCCCGCTGCCGATAACGAAAATCGCGAGAGACGAGGTGATCAGCACGCCAGCACGGTCCCACGCCTCCGCCGATACGGCGTTAAGAAGTCGGTGGTTCTCCTCAAGCACGATCTGGCGGCCGACGCTGAACTTGACCGGAGTTTGTTCAACGATGGCTGTCATGGTCCTCCTCAGTTACTGCGGGATTTCTTCCAAGGGCAATCGTCCCCATCCGAGCCTGTCGTAGCACCCCGCCTGTCGGCGAGTTCCTTCTACCTGTTCGGATAGTTCCCCCCGTCACCAAAAGCCGTAGCATTGCATGGTGGTCAGCTATCAAGGGATCCCAACGCATCAACCGCACATGCACCCCTGGGGTGGCATGCGAACGGTCATTTCTGGCCCACTCCCGGAAATCGCGTTCCGCTTCTCGAAACTGATCGCGGAGATCTGGCCCCATGAGGCACTGGTGATCTATACCCGTGAGTGCACTGGACGTCCCCGCAAAGTGGCCGGCAATTGTGACGTTGTCGACCGGGTAACCGTTGACGAGCTAGCCGCGTTGAAACTGACGATTGCCGCCGGCGAAATGGCCAGTGGTCTTCACACTTTCGGGGGTGTTCGTCGTCAAGTATGGGCGGTTCGCGATATCACCGATACGCTCCTGGTGATCCTGCCCAAACAGACCCAACTCGATGTGCCCGACCCCGACGCAATCGCCGCCGCATTCGGGATCGTCGCAACATCGATCCAACAACAGGTAGCCCAGGCCAGCCCTGACTACTTGGCCGAATCGCGAGCGGCGTCGGTTGAACGAGCCCGTACCATCGCTGAACTCACGGAACTTCACGCAGCGACGCTGTCGTCTCTCCTCGGAACTCTGCGTTCCCATGATCTCGATGACCGTCGCTCACGTCTCACTGCCAGTGAGACGGCATCTTCCGCACTAATCGCACTTCGGACCGCCGGCACGGTAGATCGGGCGTTTTCCGAAGAAGCCGTCACAACCGCGTTTGCCCGCCTACAAGGCGAGTTGCGCCCCTTATTGCGGCACCGGAATGTCAAGGTCGACTACGTGGAACCGCCCGCAGACGGGCGGCCACTGCCAGGCGAGATCGCGCACGCCGCGCGGGCGATGGTTCGTGCGATCGTGCTCACCTTCGGGGAGCAACCAGTACTATCTCGGATGCGAATCGCGTGGGACTGCGATGGGGACAATGTGCTCATAGAAGTCCGCGACCAGGGTCCCGGTGCGATCGACCGCAGCATGCTTGCCCGGCAACTGTCCGGGCGCCTGCAAACCTTGCACGGGCAAATCGATATCGACTCGGTTGCTGGATGGGGAAGCCGTATCACACTCACGATCCCATTGGATCCGCCAGTAGTGAGACCCCATGAAAGCCCGCTAGCGGAGCTAAATCCTCGCGAACTAGAGGTTCTTACCCATCTCGCGGCTGGAATGCGAAACAAGCCCATAGCCGCCGAGCTCGGTGTCGCAGAAAGCACCGTGAAGTTCCATGTCACCAGCGTATTGCGGAAACTCGGTGTCACCAATCGAGGCGAGGCAGGTGCGATCGCGATCCGCGCTGGGATCGTTCGCGCGGACAAGACACGGCCCGCATGATCACTATGCACCTGTGAATCGCGGGGCGTCCAACTCAAAGTTTCACAAACACAGCGGACGACTCAACCGCACCGAAAGAATATAAACCCGACATTATGAAAGTACAAATGCGGAAAATTAGGGATGCGCCGCGCACTGCCCTTTCCAATCTGACAGCCCGTCTCAAGAATTTGGAACGTGAATAAATCAGCAGCTCAATCGGTATCCGTCGCACCCGAATCTCGTTGACGTAAAACCGGTTCGTGTCATATGAAGTAGGCCAGAGTGACATGCCAGACGAAAATAGGCAAATACTTCGAGCCCTGAATATAGATTCGCTGGGCGAGCTTACTCCCACAGACCCAGTCGCACTGTTTAATCCATACCTCCATTACTATCCAGATACTACCTAGATATGCTATGTATGAGCCCAGGTAGTTCGGCGAATTCCGAAACGGACAACGAAACAAATCTCGAATTAACCGGGGGTGATCCTATGTAGATAGTCCCCATGCCTACAGATTGAGGCCCGACGACATCCGGAATCCAAGCATCACCGACAAAAAGTGTCTCCTCCGCACGGGCGTTCACCGCTTCAAGGGAAATCCTGAATATCTCTGGGTGCGGTTTTCTCCAACCCACATCAATCGAGGTGGTCACGGATTCAAAGTAATCCTCGATTTTGAATTTTTCGATCAGACTCGGAACCAGATCCGAATCGTGAGTATTCGAGACGACGGATAAAACATGAGATTCTCCGATTTCCCGCAAGCAAGCTTCCAAGCCAGCCACGGGCGAAATGGAACTAGTCCAAGCCTCCAGATAAGCAGCAATCAAGTCTCTTTGGGAGTCTTCAGTGACGTCAGCGCAGCTTAGGCCCTTATGGAACAGGCGAACCACGTCAGACATGGAGAATTCTGACCCGTCTAATTCCGATATCACTTCGAGTTCGCGCCACGCTGACAGCCATAATTCATCCACACGCTCTTCACTGCACTCCATCCCTGCACGAGAGATATATTCGAACGGCGCATTAACAGTTGCCCCTACCGGGCTAGGGTCGTAATCGACCAGAGTGCCGAAGAAATCAAAAAAGACGTGCTTTATGATGGTGTCGCCTCAACCTTCATGTGAGCCAGAAAAATTCGTCACCCTGATTTCTGTAGTTCAGATTCGGGTTCGTGACTAGACCTTACCGTTCCGGATGCCTCCAGTCACTCCCAACCTTCAGGCGGGATTGGAAATTTCCATTTTTCGTCTCTGCCTGAGGTTCGTCGCCTCCAAAATTCAAGAACACGTACTTCGAGAACCTACGGACGACCTTCGTGCGGTAGACGTGCGCCGCGCAAGTTCGAAGTATGTCCAGCCTTGCTGGCCTAGATACTTCAAGGTGGCGGAGTATGCGGCACCCCTACTATGAGGTTGGTGTGCTGACCTTCCATCTCGCTGGTGAAATTTCGGCACTGGAGGGCAGATGTTGTGGTCGAGGACATCAAACACCTATCGGCACCCCACAACCGATGTCGTCTCTGATTTTAGGCCATCACGTTAGCGAAGCTAACGAGAGGCGAATCCAAGCACACGCCACTCGCCCGTCAATCCCGCAACCGGAGTTGACGCCGGTTAAGCACTGCGTAGCCTAGTGAACTCACGCTCCCCACTCCGATGCCATCAGTGGGTACGAGCCCGCCATGACTGCCCTGGCGACTGTTCTGACCGCCACAGCCTGCGCTTCTTCCGCCATGCCAGCAAAGCCCATGGCAACACTGATGTTGCGGCCGACGAAAACTGTTCAGCACTGCCGACGTGGAAACCGCGGAACTCGGCAGCAACACCGCGCCGCGAGCTCCCCCGCACAACCACCTTTACCTCGGTGGGTCTGCCGTACCCACCTCGGACGCTCGTCGGCGGTTTGTGGCGGGCTCGACAGATCACCTGCTGCCCTGGCGACTAGGCACGGAAGGACGTCCCGGACGGTGATGGGTCGTTTCGGCTGCAAATTGAGAGGTGTTCGACAACTTGTCATTGTGTAAAGGTGTGCCGGCGAAACAGCCCTGACGAGCCCCCGTGTGTTCGAGAGGATGTCATCTGGTTGACAGTGTTTGGGTGGGGATGATCTCGGTCATCACCTGCGGCTACTGATGGCAACGTGTGGTGCTGTGGTTACGTCGCACACGCAACAACCAAGGGGGAACGCAATACCGCTGAAATGGCCGACACGAAATCGGTAAGCGTTGACAATTCCAAAATATAGCATCACCGTTTCGGGTTCACCCGACCTGAGGTGTGCTCCGCGAACCCGGAATCAAGACCGCTCTACGCATACGCAACCCAGAAAACGCGACCACCTCGGTTGCGAAATCGGCGAGTCACGCTCTCTACCTGGATGAGATCGGTCGGATGATGTCGAGCCGCCGCACAGTTGGAGCAGCCCTGGTCCGGGTCGCACATTATCCACCGAGTGCGTTAACCGAGCCCCGCCTTCGGACCGACCGAACGAACCTTGAAGTGTGAACTCATCACAGCCCAGTTCACTGCCTTACCGGCGCTATGAACGAATCCAGGCGCGGCGGTTAGATCGGTACCATCAGAAAGTATCTTGACAATACATTGACTGGACGGGCGTATGGGTTGTCGCACCGGGCTAGAAGACCTCAGAATTAACACATCGCCGCCGCCTGACTATCCGGGAGTTATACCGCAACTGCTCGAGTGGCATGGACGGAATAGAGCGCTACCGAATGCCCAGCGACCTGGCATGCATTACGTCAGTCCGATCTACTGGAAACCCGTGCGACACGCGCCCCTGCCCCAGATCGTTCCCCGTTCAATAAGTACCGAGCAACCAAATCCAAAATGAAACCGAGTAGCCCGATCACAAGAATTACCGCCATCACCTGGCTATAAGCCAGTTGATCACGCGCGTTCAGGATCTGATACCCCAACCCGGATCGCACACCAAGCATTTCAGCGGGGACCAGGACCACCCATGCGATACCCAGGCCGATTCGAATTCCTGTCTGGACATGTGCCCTGATTGCAGGCAAAACCACAGCACCTATCTGCTCCCACCGAGTAGCACCAAAAGACTTCGCCACCATCAGATGTCCAGGGTCTATCGACTGGACACCTGCCGCGGTGTTGATGACTATCGGCCACACCGCAGCCATGGCGATCAAGAAATACACCGGTTGATGACCAATCCCGAAGAGTGCAACGGCAATTGGAGCCCAGGCGAGCGGCGAGATCATACGCAGGAACTGAACAATGGGCATGCTCGCGCGTTCGAGGGTGACATTGAGTCCAATCAGCAATCCGAGCGGGAGGCCGATAACGATCGCGACCAGCAGCCCTACGAGTAGTCTCCACATGCTGGCCATCGCATCGTCGACCAGAACACCGCGTTCGATCAGTTCCCTGAGTGCAGGCAAGACCCGTTGTGGGGCGAAGTCTCGGATCAGTGAGTCACTGCCGACAGTCACGCTGGTGACGAACCACCACACCAGGACAGCGAGAGCCAGTGCAGCGAGAGGTGGCCACATCGTTTCGCGCCGGAATGGAAACAACTGTGTCATGACGCATCCACTTCTTCTGTTCGACTAAAGGATGACAGACCTACTACACCGGGCCCGCCGTACAGATCAATTGATTGGCGGACGAATCTGTCGTCAACCAGATCGTCATGCGTAGTATTCGGATCGAGTCTGTCTAGAAATCGCGTGTCTCCGTCGACCACTGTGTTGTGCATCGCTTCGACCAACTCTGCGGTGAAGCTGGAGAACGGAAATGGTTGAAACCCAATGCGTTGGGGCTCCCATTCCGGATGAGCCACGACGTACTTATCAGCCTGATAGGTCAAGGACTTGGTGATAGCCGGAAGCGGCTGTGGCAAGTACTTTCCATCCGATAACATAGCTGATGCAGCTCCCCTGTCGCCCACTATTTTTATCTGGGCTGCCACTACTGCGTTGGTGATGCCTTGCACGGCAGTCGGATTGCGCTCGATGAGGTCTGCATGCACCAACAGCGCGCAACAGGCATGTTCTCTCCATACGTCCCCGATGAACGAGTGGATCCGCCCGATTCCGCGAATCTCCGCAACCGCGTTGAACGGATCGGCGACGGTGTATCCGCCTATCGAGCCTGCGGCCAAGGCCGGCACCATGTCAGATGGGCTCATCACGATCAGCTCCACGGTTCGGCCTGATTTCGAAGCGCGCTGTCGTACGACTGGGATTAGGCCGTGTGCACGGAACAGTTTTTGGATTGCGATGTTGTGAATGGACCACCAAAACGGAATCGCAACCTGCTGACCCGCGAGATCGCCGAGTTCGCGTATATGCGGTGCGACGGTAAATGCTGACCCATTGGTATGGTTCCATCCCAGGATCTTGACGTCAGATCCCAGCGAGTACCGCAACTGAATGGCCATCGGCATCAGCAAATGAACTATATCGACCTCACGAGAGACAAATGCCTCAGCCAATGAAGCCCAGCTTCTGAACAATACTGGCTTCGAGGTACTGACAACATTCGGCTGATACAGGCCTTCACTGTGAGCGACTAGAAGGGGCGCTGCGTCCGTGATCGGGAGGTACCCAACACGAAGGCGCTCGGTAGCATTCGATCTGTCAGCCGAGGCTGCGCGGGCAAGGTCGACTACGCCTGCCAACCCTCCCGCAGCGGCGATACCAGTTACCCCTTGCAAGAGGGATCGACGGCTTAAGCTGCGCTTCATATAACTCGTCATACTGAATCGCCCTGGGTCTGATGGAGGCTCTGGCTATTTGATTTCAACCAAGGCCTGCTCACCCTGCTCAGTAGCGTAGAACGTCTTCTCGTACTCTGCTGGCGGGATGTCGCCGCAGTGACCATGCAGCCGCCTGTGATTGTGCCAGTGCACCCACGACAGTGTCGCCAGTTCCAGGTCGTCGATGCTGCGCCATGGACCAGGATGCGTTGGGCCGTAGATGAGTTCGTACTTGTAGTAGCCGTTCACGCTCTCGGCGAGAGCATTATCGTAGGAATCGCCCACGGTCCCGATCGACGGTATTGCACCGAGTTCGGCGAGCCGTTCGCCGTAGCGGACCGAGGTGAATTGACTGCCCGCATCGCTGTGGCAGCGCAGCCCGGTCAACCGTGTGCCGCGACTGAAGCGGGCCATCTCGATGGCGTCGAGCACTACCTGGGTGCGCATGTTTGCCGCGACGCGCCAGCCCACGATCATCCGAGAGTAAGCGTCGGTGATGAAGCAGACGTAGCCCATTCCCGCCCAGGTCGGGACGTGGGTGAGGTCGGTGACCCACAGTTGGTTCGGCTCAGTCGCAGTGAAATCCCGCCCAACCAGATCGGGGTGCCGATCCGCCCCGGCCGTTGCTCGGGTGGTACGCACCTTCTTCCCTCGCCGCACACCAGCGATCTGCTCGGCACGCATCAGCCGCGCGACCTGGTCACGGCCGACATCGATGCCCGATCTTCGGGCTGCTTTCCACAGCTTCCGCACCCCATATACCTGGTAATTCTCCTCCCACAACCCCCGTAGCGCCGGCCGCAACCGGCTATCGGAGACCGATCTAGCTGACGGCGGTCGGCTTTTGGTGGCGTAGTAGCTGCTCGGAGGTATCTGCAAGGCCTTGCAGATACGCTCGACCCCAAGCCTCCGACCCGCGATGACATCGCCGCGATTGGCATCGATGAACGCGGTCATCTCTTGTGCTGGCGGTCGAGCTCCGCCCCGAAGAAAGACGCCGCACGCTTCAATATCTCGTTGGCGCGCTGCAGTTCTCGGATTTCCTGCTCGAGTTGCTTGATCCGATCGGCCTCGGCGGTGCTCACTCCCACAGTCAGACCGTCATCGATATCGGCCTGCTTGACCCACGACCTGACGGACTCGACCCCGTAACCCAACTGCGAGGCAACCCGCGCTGTCGTCCCATGCTCGGTCCCCAGCTCGGCCCGCAACGCCCGGACCATCCGCACCGCACCGGCCTTCTCCTCCGGCGAATACCGCCGCATCGTCGGCCTCCCTGACACCCGTTCATTCGGCATGCTTCCATCCTCGTTTCCAAGGCCAGAAGTCTCCACCGAACCCAGAGCGATTCATACCGCTTCCTGGGGAAGGTCTCGGTACTGGCCGAGGATCTCACTTCGCATATGTTTTGCGTCGTCGGCAGCATCCCATTCTTGCCGGATCGTTCCCGATGTGCCCAGGAGCGCTATTCTGCTACCTAGAAGAATTGCCTCATCCACGTCGTGGGTCACCAGGACCACAGTGGTTCCCAACGCCGCAGTGACCTGTTTGAGCCATTGCTGCAGATCACTTCGAATCACAGGATCGAGAGCACTGAACGGTTCATCTAACAGAAGTAATTGTGGCCGAGTGGCGGTTGCGCGTATCACCGCGACGCGCTGGGCCTGCCCACCTGAAAGTTGGTCAGGATACGCGTCTGCAAGATCACCGAGTCCGAATGTTCGCAGTATGGATTCGCCGTAGGAACGATCGAACCGTTGTTTGTTCTTACCAAATGCTCCTCCAAATGCGATATTATCGGCAACATTCAGCCATGGCATCAGCAATGGTTGTTGGAAGACCACGCCAGTGTGGGGCTGGCACTCACCCGCACTTTGATCCCACTGCACGGAACCTGAATCGAGGGACTCCAACCCCGCAAGGATGCGAAGTAGGGTGGATTTTCCACTGCCACTCACGCCCAAAACCGCGAGGAACTCGCCCCGATCAATATCAAGGTCTAGTCCGTTCAGGACAGGATTTCGACGTCCTTGAAATCTCTTGTGTCCGGCTATGATTCGTACTTCGCGAGTTCCCACCGTAGTTGTCCTTCCGAGGGAGATTGGATGGGAAGAAAAGCTGCCTCGCGGAACCTACGACTAGTTGCACTCGTCGCTGCATAGCCGGCGCCACCTCGCAACATTGCTTCGAGGCGAGATGCTGCGACAGCAAGGTTAGAGCCTTCCAGTCGCATTGCTACGAGGTCGCGGACCTTAGCCGAATCGGGTTCACCTGCGTACCGATACAGGTCCGATCTCAGGGTGTCGTATCGCGCTGCAAGCAGTTTGTAGTCATCCACAAATTGAGCGCCGAGTCCAGTTAGCAGTTCCGCGGATTCGCTCAGCGCTGTTCGCGTAATCCCGCTGCAAAATGATGTCTGCAGGATAAGAAAAGCTGGTCTGATCGATAGTACGAAGCGCGATAGGTTTTTGCTGAGAATATCCGCCTCCCGAATCCGCACATCGTTGAAGGTGATCGACGTCGACGCGGTTCCACCCAGGGCCAATAAATCGGGAGGAGTGTGGATCGTGATTCCAGCGGAATCTGATTGAACGACAGCAATATACGTTTGGCCGTCTTCCGACCGAGCCGGAAACACGATGAGGGAACTGTCGAAGACGTTCGACGCCCAACTAATCGGGCCCGTGACCGAGATGCCTACCTCAGACGCCGTCGCGATCAGAGGCACTTTCCCCAGCCCCGCAACCTGTTTGAGCCCCGCCGCCATGGCGGTGACTCCTATCTTCGTCCCGCTTACTAAGTCACTCAAGTACCTCTGACGCACTTGTAAGGGTGCGCGTGCGATGTATTCGATTGCCATGCGTTGCGCCCACAATGAGAACCCTGCGGCCAAACTGCGCCCGGAGATCTCCTCTAGCACTGTGACTATCTGGCACAAGTCAGTCGCACCCAATTCAAGAAGTCCGGCGTTCCCAACCGAGGTGATGTCAGCTCGAGTATCTGCCTCACCTCGGTCTAGGGCTTCGGCGCGACCGTCAATGCTCAACGAAACCTGTTCTAGCACTTCCAGTTTCGACTTCATATCTGCTTCGGCCACGGGACTTAGCCTCCGAGGGTGTGAACACGATCAATCGGCGTGCTGACCGCGTCCCGTGCCCGCCGCACTGCAGCCTCATCCGGTGCGTCGTAAAAACACAGGCACTTGTCCATGTCTTCGCGGACATACGTACGCAGAAAATTTACCTCAGGTACGTTTGCGTATTTGGGCGAGTTCGCCTTTTTGCGCGCGAGGTAGGACTCCATGTCAAGGTCTGCGGGAAGGTCCCACTCGACAAGGTATCCAGCTGCAGGACGGGCAGCCTTGATCTGGTCAAGGTCAACTCCGACCAGACGAACCTCGTGAGGTCCGTCCAACTCTGAGACTTCCAACAAGTCAGCCTCAAGTTTCGGAGCCGTACCGAAAGCGAATTCGGCGATCGCAAAGATCCGCTCGCCGCCGGCGGTGATTTGAGTTTCGATCAGCTCGCCGCCAGCGCGTGCCGCTTGCCGAGAAAACTCCTCGATCGAAATCTTTGCTTCCGCGCGCTGATCAGCGCCAGGAACGAGTTCATAAAGGTAGAGCGACACAATAAAGCCTTCCGGCAGAAGAAGAAAGGAAAGGTAGGGCGCCGTCAGGTCCTCAAAGTTCACCAGGGAACTTCGTCACACGACGAACGCCAGGATGCGGCGCAATCGTCAGCCGCAGATTGAGCGACACACAGAACCGGCCAGGCGCACGAGGTCCACGTGCAAGCGGCGGGTCAGAAAGCTGTGGGTCACGAAGACCACAATACGATAGACAGATCGTTCTGTCCATCTGCTCGTTCAGCTAGCCTATGCTGGTGCGAACCACCAATCGATATCCACCTACACAGACATCTCAGACAGGAAAGGTGAGCCCTGCCGATCGACTGATCGACGCGGCAACCGAGCTCTTCTCAAGGAACGGTATCCGCGCCGTCGGGATTGATCGCATCCTCGCCGATGCAGGTGTGGCACGGGCCAGCATGTACACGATTTTCGGTTCGAAAGAAGCTCTGATCGCCGCCTACCTCGAGCGACTGGATGTGCAGGACCGCAGGCGCTGGAAAAACGCCACGGACCGCATCGTCGACCCAGGTGCCAAAATCCTCGCCTTCTTCGATCTCGCTATTGACTCCGCGCCGGGCCGAGGATTTCGCGGTTGTCAATACTCCAACGCCGCAACAGAATTCCCTGACGACCCACCGCCCGCCGTTCAAGCCCATCGCGCATGGGTGCTCGACACGATAGAGAACCTGCTCACATCACTCGGCTGTCCACGGCCGACGGAGGTGGCTTATTCGTTACGACTGATCTACGACGGCGCACTCGTGGGATCCAAGTTTGAGAACTCTTCGGAGCCGATCAGACTTGGACGATCGCTGGCGCAAATCGCCATCACTCAGGCATGCTGACGCTCCTCGCCAGGTTCCGTAGCGGCGGCTTGAAGCTTAAAAACCAGCTATAAGACAGACGGCTTTGAAAAAACACATACTGGCGCACTCCACTGCAATTCCGGAACCATGTAGTTACGAGGGCGGTACATATGACAAGTGACTTCGATGCCCCGGTATCGGGATCAGGATTGCAGCTGGATTAACTTGAGATTACTGAAGGTCGGTCTTCATATCCGCGAGCGCCTGCCACCTACGCCGAGATTGCGCAAGTACTCTACAGACAGTCCGCAGATCTAACTGTTCGATCGCCGGGCCACCTCACACTCAAGAACCGCAGGGTTCTAACACGCACTGTCTTCTCCTCAGAGCCGCTCGCCACCTGACCGAGTAGCTCCTACTAGGATGGACTGAGGCAATCAGACAACACGGCTCTGATGTAGCCTCGCCCACTCGCGTGCGATGTTCTCGACACCGTGGATAACGTCAAGGACCGCAGCGGTTCGACAGAAACTGCAGGGACGCCCCCAGATCACGGCCAGCAACAGACATACAATCCAGAAGCGCAACCTTGGCTAGGCGTGGAATGGCCCGCAGATCAAAAGTCGAGAGGGTTCGAACGCTGACACTTACCGTACGGTCGGACCAACGCCCGATCATTCACATTTTCTCAGTTACCCCGAGGGAAATCCGTACCGTCGCTGTAGCAAGCCGAGCACCTGGATATCGTTGTCGTCGTAGGTGATTACGTCGACCAGTCCCAATACTGTGATGTAGTCGAGTCGCCACTCTTCTATTTGATCCACAGTAAGGGAAGTCACAGAAGCCGCCGGAGCAGAAGCTGCTTCCACTGTGGCTTCGAATTGCGCGAGGTACACGGCGAGCAGCATTGCGTCACGACGGAATTTGCTCAACGGGGACCCCACACCGGAGCAGTTTTCCCAAAGTCTCTACTCGCGCGATTCTTCGCACCTGAGTGCAGGCTAGGGTTACCATGCCTGCGTGGCGCATTCAGCGCAGGCTTGACCAGCGCGAAGCGTGATTGTGAAGAACGACTGAGGCACATTCAGGACGAATCTCCATTCGACCCCGACGGTCACATAGGATTGTTATCATAGCCCGCGAGACATCGTTCTCGAAGCCGTCCCGTACGTCCTTGGCTCGCTCATCGGAGCATCCGGGCACCGACCGCCACGGACCCGGACTGGCGCTCGATACAAGTCGTGGCTTGCCGAACACCGTGCGAGTAAGGATCCAATCCTGCTCGCTACATTCAATGAGTCGTGGCATTGCACGTTCCCGTGACTTACCACAAGCGCACCAGTACCAACGTAGAGCTATCCGACTCCCCGAGCCCCTTGAGCGATGCTCATCGATCGGTACTCGAGCATGTGAAATCCCACGAGGCCACGTTCTACGCAGACCACTTCGCTCCGGGCTTGCGCGGACTTCGCCGCCGATGCAACTAAAGATGAACTCTGTGCGTTTTGCAATGTTCGAAGTTCCACGTAGCTAACCCGATATGGCCCCTAGCTGTGGACGCGTCGCACAAGTTCGCCGAGCACTGGCCTCAGACCGACAAGCCTCATGAAAATGTGGACACCACAGTTCCGCGCGCCAGCGATTACGCTGCTCCCCTTCACGTCGAACATCTCTATGATGACCGCCAAAGAATAGGAAGGGCAGGCCGAGGCCTTCATTCGAAGACCATCCGACCTGCCCGACACCGTGCAACCGTCCGACTTGGCGGTTACCCGACCTACCGTCTCGCGATCTTAGGCGCGTTAGATTATCGCGAAGTTATCCCATGATCACTGAGTGCTGCGCTCCAGTCCTAGTGTGCGGCTCCCGGAGTGTAATGGCCGGGGACCATCCGAGTCGAGACACCGAATCGGTTGAACGCATTGATCGCCACAATGACCGAGATCAGGTAAACCAGCTCGGTATCTTCAAATTCGCTGGCGGCCTTCGCATACACGGCATCCGAGACGAACCCGTCCGTAAGCACGGTCACTGCTTCTGTCAGCTCGATAGCAGCAATCTCTTTCGCCGTGTAGAAGTGCTGCGATTCAGTCCACGCGTTGAGCTGGACGATCCGCTCTACGGACTCCCCGGCAGCCAGTGCGTCCTTGCTGTGCATATCCAAACAAAATGCACAATGATTAATCTGCGAAGCACGAACCTTGACGAGATTGAGCAAGGTGGTGTCGACACCACCCTTCGCGGCTGTATCGAGGCGGATCATAGCTTTAAAGACATCGGGGGCAAGTGCCATCCAGTCTGCTCGCGGTGAGTGCTCAGTTAGCAGGGCCTGACTGTTATCGGTCTCGTTAATTGTCATATTCCTAGATTACGGGCGCCACGGCATGCATGTAAGGGCCATTTCCATCAAAATTTTGCAGACCACTTCTTGCTTTGTGTGATTGCGTTCACCGGGGGGGTGGAACGCAGAGCCCCCTCCCTCGGACCAAAGCTTCGGTAAGGCAGATTTCTCCTGAGACTCAGACGTGTGTCCGGCCGACCCCGTCCCGCCAAGCGGTCGATCGGGGCTCAAGTTTCGCTGATAACGCCACTATCCTCACGCGCTGAAGTGCCGACGAACTACGTCGCATCCCACCGCGGCGGCCACCAACCATCGAGGGTTGCCCTCCGTACCGAACTGACACGAGTGCGTGGGCAGAACGCCAGCCGGAGATCGACCTCGGATTCTCGAAAAGCGTTGATATCCTCTCCAATCCACTAGGGTGAGTGCGCTATTCGTTAACAGCTGCAGACTGCGTGTTTTGGAGTCTCATCGGATGGCACACTGATCGGAGTCTCCGACTCCGTGCTACTACACGCAATGGAGGATCATCGACACACCCTGCGCGTCAACGACATTGCCGTGCGCCAACAAAGCCACGCTACGGGATCATATGGCAGTTGTCAGGGAGTAGTCCGCCCATTGAGGATGGGCCGCCAGGGACGGATCGTATCAACCCGTGAGCCATGAAACTTCGCACAACCATAGTTGTCCGATTACTGACGTGGCCACAAAAGATGGGCACCCTTAGCCACTGCATACCCACGCGGACAACCCGATTCGACAAGTACCGCGCCCGGGCATCACAAGACCGTTCCAGCACTCCACCAAAACCTCACCGCAACAACATCATGGGTCACAGCCGAAACCCAACGCACGCACCAGGCCGGAAATGATCAATATCGCGGATCACGTTCGACCTCCAAAGAATAGAATGGACTACCCAGTGGTGCGGTCTATCCATGTCGTCGATCGTCTTGATCGGGCCACGCAGAAACGAACTCATCTTGGAGACGGCTTCTGTCTTGAACAATCACCTCGTGGACGCCGCGACGGTGTTGCCGTAGGCGTCGCCGTCACTTCCAACGGTAGCTGCAATACCTTCCATCACAAGCATTTCCGCGAACGAAATTGATGTGCATTGACTGCCGGCGCCCCTGTGATGGATCAACCCACCACCGACAAGATATCCGCCGTGATCGCTTTGCCACAATTCCATCTTCAATACCGTGGTAGCCATGGCTGTGCGCTTCGCTGTCAGTCGACGATCGCGTGGGGAAGCAGTCGATCACGAATGACAGGTAGGCGAACCCCGCCTCCGATTGACACTAGATGAAATCGGTAACCCATGTGCGGTTCGGTGCGTCGACAGTGATGCCGCGATCGAGCACGTCAGGTGCCCGCTGACTGTCCTCGCCGCCGGGAATCGCCGTTCTGTGCTACCTACTTCTGATCACCCCGCTAACCCTTCCTCGCACATCCAGCGGTCAAGGGCTTATGCCGTGTCAAGAGGCCCTTCCGACGCAGATTAGCAGTGGTCTTTGGCCGGCCGTGGAGCCCCCCGGCAGATCAACTCGACCCTGAAATTCTGTGCACGCATGTCCTCGATGAACTGGACTATGGCCCAAAGCACCTGCGGTGCAGGAGTACCCCGCGGTGGCTAGGCTCGAGTTCCCTCGCACAGTGAACCGATGCTGACTCCAGAAATTGGGTCTACACCCACTTCGGTTGACTTGTGGGGTTGATAGTTTCAGGCCGCGTGAGCGGTCTGATTGATTGTCTCAAGCTCGATCGGGGTGAGCTTCCCGAGACGCCGTTGCCGGCGTTTGCTGTGGTAGGTTTTCTCGGTCCAGGTCACGATCTCCAGCCGCAACTGCTCCTGGGTCGACCAGCGTTGCCGGTCGAGGACGTTCTTATGCAACAGTGAGAAGAACGATTCCTTGGCCGCATTGTCACCATATGCCCCAACTCTGCCCATCGAGCCACGTAAGTCGTTGTCCGACACTGTTTGTACAAATCTTCTTGATCCAAATTGGCTACCCCGATCGCTATGTACGATCGTCCCGGACACGCCACGAAGAGCGAGAGCATTGGCCAGTGCGGTCACGGCCAGTGTCTCCGTCATTCGGGAGTCGATCGAGTAGCCGACGATCTTATTCGAGTGCACGTCCTTGATTGCGCACAGGTACAACTTGCCGGTGTCGGTCCGGTGTTCGGTGTTCGGTGATGTCCGTGAGCCACAAATGGTTCGGCTTGTGTGCGGCGAACTTTCGGGAAACGAGGTCGCCGTGGACCGGTGGCCCCGATTTCCTGGTCAGTCGCTTCTTCTTCGCGAACACCGACTAGATGCGTTGCTGCGAGCACAACCGGGCGCCACGGTTCTCACTCACGATGATGCCTCGCCCAGGTCGTTCGTCGGCAATGAATCGGTACTCGAAAGCCGGGTCGTCGGCGTGAATGTCGTAGGCAGCGTTGATCAGATGCGCGTTTTCCCGATCTCTTTGTGTCACAGGATCTTGGCACCATTTGTAGAACGATTGAGTCGAGAACGCGATTCCGTCGGCGGCGAGGTCGCGGACCAGCGAGTACATCATTTTGGGAGAATTTCCTGACTGAGATATGCCGCGGCCCAACGCAGGCCCTCATCCTCCTACTCGAGGAGCCGCCTGCGTTTTTTGAGTTCGCGCAACTCAGCGGATTCCTTCTTCGGCATGCCCGGTCAGTTGCCGTCTTCGATGTCGGCTTTCTTGAGCCAGCTGTGCAGGCGTGGCTCGGAGATCCCGTAGGCTTTCGCGATCTGGGTCAGCGGAGCTTGACGTTTGGGGACGACCGCGACCACGTCGCGGCGGAACTCCTCGAGAAGACGGCTTCGGCATAGCAGCATCCTTTCACGGTGAGGAGTGATCCTCACAGGTCAGATGTCAACCAAACCGGGTGCACACCCCTAGTCCTCCAGAGCTTTCTGAGCCTCAGCCGAAATCAGCCGATATCGTGGTCCTCAATCGACTATTTCGACTACTCCTGACGCTGCATCCATCAACGCCACGGTTCGTTCGGCGGCGCGGTCAATCTGGACTCGAGGCTCCGGCGGAACCCCATCTTGGTTATAGGTTCCTGGACCGTAAAACTGTCCGTAACTCGACACCACCCCATCCTCCGCCAGTACGGATCGTTCGAGCTCTGCGACGGCCAACGCATCCGGCCCATCGGGCAGTTGCCACGCCACCGTTTGAGCCAAAATCTGCGGTCGCCCACTCGCTCTAGCCGCATCAATCAGGTTCTGTTCCCCTCGGTGCGGATACGCGCGTTCAACTCGGCGTGAGGATCTATGTTCACCAAATCGTCTGGCAGGTCAGTAAGTTCGTTCAGAACCACACCCGGTGCAAAATCTTGAACTGACTGAATCAGACGGGCGCGGTCGAATACATCACACAAGATCGGTTCCACTCCAAGTTGCTTAAGCAGTTCGATCTTGCTCACCGACCGGGTCATGCCCCCGACGACGTATCCCGCCTCGACGAGAAGTGGAATCAGTCGTTGAGCAATAACTCCGGAGGCTCAAGCAAGAAACACACGCTTGCTTTTGCGCTGATTCTTTGTAGTGGACATTTTGAGATTTCCTTCGTTCGTGTTGTTTACTTGAGATTCGGCTCGCCACCGAGGATCACGTAGCGACGTTCTTGCGCATTAGAAGGCTCTGCTTGAGGCGCAACTGTGCTCCGAGGCTGATGAGCGCGAGGAGTACTACTACAGCGCTGTACCACCCCACGGTGGGTACATCTCCGATGACGTTTGTGAGTTGTCCAGCAACTACTACTGGGACACCTAGACCGAAGTACGAGACGACATAAATTGCAGCCACGAGCCCTGCACGCTGGTCCGCAGCTGCGAGAGGAACAATCAATCCCAAAGCTGCTGTGAACGCTGCGCCAAACCCAACGCCGGCGACGGCTTGGCCGATGAACATCGCCGTCAGGCTACCGGCAGAAGCGCCCAAGATAATCCCCAAGGAACCGATAATGGATGCATAGATCCCGATCGTCATAGCCTGGCGAGAAGGAATACGCGCGAAGGACAGCCCGATGACAACCGACACCGCCGGTGCTATGAATCCCGCAAGCCCATCAAGGAGGCCACTGTCAAGATGAAACACACTGTGAACAAGGCTGGGGGCTAAGCCCCCGGAGAGTCCGGCGAGCATCCAAACCGCAGCGACCACAGGAGCCGCGGCAAAGAACTCGGCTCGCGCGCCTGGTGGAATCTTGATATTGGGGACAAGCGAGCGCAGCGCTCCTGCTCCACGCGGGATTGTCTCTGGAGATACAAAAACGGCAATTGCACCGCAGACGGTGAGCACGCTGAGAACGACGAAGGTGATGGTGTTCGCAGAAGTCGTGAGCTGGATAGTGAGGCCCGTGAGTAGCGACCCGACTGCAAGACCTCCGGTAAGACCGATACTCCCTAGAATTGTGCCCAACCGCTTGTTGTTGACAGGGGCATGCTCGACCAGGGCTGCAGTGAAGGCTCCTGTTGCTGCACCGGTGGCCACGCCCTGCACGATCCGCCCAGCAATTACCCATCCGACATCAGGAGCGACAAGGAACAAGATATTCGACAACAGCTGGACCGCCAAGGCACCGATCAGCACGGGCCGACGGCCGAGGTGATCTGAGAGCGATCCCAGGGTGAGCGCCGCGACAAGAAATCCGATTGCGTAGACGGCAAAGGCCAACGTAAGTATCGAAGGCGCGAAGTCCCACTGCTGTCGATAGACCACCAGCAACGGTGTGAGAGCACCTGCCGCCAGATACATGCTGGTGAACGCAAGGGCCGTACCGGCCAAGGGAACCTTGCCCGATAGCCGGGACCGCCCCGGGGTGACGGCTAAGGCTTCGTGAATTTCGTCTGTGCTCATAGTTCTGACCCTACGAACAAAGAGGCGTGCATGTAAGGTCCATTTGCATGCCAGATGCTCATACCAATTCCACATCCTCAAATCAGTTCGGTGCCGGTGTAGATCTCCACCTTGAGCTAGCTGGGTCTCGACGACGTGCAGGATTAACCGATGCCCTGAGAGATGCTGTACGTCAAGGCCGATTGACCCCAGGCACACGGTTACCCGCGTCTCGGGCCTTGGCCGCCGATCTCGGTGTCTCCCGCAGCACCGTGACGGAATGCTATTCCCAGTTGATCGCAGAGGGTTGGCTTACTGCTCAACAGGGTTCCGGCACCAGGGTGTCCCAGCGGGCTAATCCGCGCAGCACAACAGTTGAAACTCAGGCTTCACGGGTACTGCGCCGACCCACCCATGGACTGCTCCCCGGCGCAGCGGACTTCGCGGAGTTTCCCCGCACCCAATGGCTCGCCGCCGCGCGCCGAGCTCTGATCACGGCACCACACAGCGCTTTCGGTTATGGCGATCCACTCGGTAGAATCGAACTGCGCGCCGCACTCGCCGACTATCTCTCTCGCGTTCGGGGCGTTTACGCCGAGCCCGAGCGGATCGTCATATGTTCAGGATTCCACCACGGCCTGACGCTAGTCGCGCAAGCGCTCAAAGAACAAGGTGCACAGGCGATTGCCGTTGAGGCGTACGGCCTAAGTCTTTATCGCGCGCTGCTGAATGATGTCGGCCTGAGAATTCCACCTCTCGTTGTGGACGAGAACGGTGCACGCACCTGCGACTTGGGGGCTATGCGGGATGTCAGTGCTGTCCTATTGACCCCCGCACATCAATTTCCGACAGGAGTAGCACTGTCCCCTCAACGGCGAGCGTCCGTTCTTGACTGGGCTCGAACAACTGACGGATTAATCCTGGAAGACGACTACGATGGGGAATTTCGGTATGACCGCAAGCCGATAGGCGCCTTACAGGGCCTAGACCCTGATCGCGTCCTATACTTCGGTACCGCAAGCAAATCACTGGCACCGGCACTCAGAGTCGCTTGGATCGTCGTGCCAAAAAATCTCCTGTCTCTAATCGCAGAAGCGAAGGGTAGGGTTGAAACTGTCAGCGCACTCGAACAGCTGACACTCGCAGAATTCATCACATCCGGCGCCTTTGATCGCCACGTGCGTTCTCGTCGACAAAGTTACCGACGCCGACGCGACGATCTGGTTACGGCTCTGAAACAGACTGCGCCCACTGTCCGTGTGACAGGCATGGCCGCAGGACTGCAAGCAGTGCTGGAACTCCCTCAGGGAACCGAGAGTTGGGTACTGCAAGCCGCTGCCAACAAAGGTTTAATGGTCAGCGGTATGGGTGAATTTCGCCATCCTATGTTGGACCGTCACTTCACTGCGCAAGACGCGCTCGTTGTCAATTATTCGGCAGTGTCTGACAGCGCCTGGGAAGGAGCGCTACACGCTCTATGCAGCGTGATGCCATGAAGGAGTAGAAGCATCCTGTATCTCACCCACATCGCGCGCCTCCTCACTCCAGGAGTGTTGCCGCTTTGGGTCTGCCCCTCACGTTAGAAAAATTTCGGCCAGAACGCTGTCGGCTAAGAAATTCAGCGGCCAGCACGTGTCAACTGACTGTCAAAGGCACCAACCGCCGTCGACAGCAAGGTCAAGCCCGGACACGTGACCGGCAGCACCGTGGCGCCCTCGCTGACTAGCTTGCTGCCGGTGACCGGTGTCGACAATCGCGGTTCGTATCACGAGTGCACTGCTGAGCGCCATACGTCCCCGACCTGGCTGACGCATCCTCTGGTGCCGAGATCGCTACCGGTGTTTCGCACAAGCGTCGCCGAGCGGGATGCCCGGCCCTGCCAACACGTCGAGGGGCAGGCCGCTTCATGTCCAGTCGATGTGGACGGATTCGATGGAATCGAAGTGAAAACCGAAAGTGTCGCCGTACTGGTCGAATCCCTTGTTCTCGGGGTAATCCATCGTGGCGTGACGTTCGAGGATGGCAACCACCCGGGCATGATCGTCGTTGGCCAAAGCCATGGCGAGTTCTCGTGTTTCGTCGAGACTGAAGGGGCTCTCGGAGTTCGCGAAATCGAGGGTACGCACTCGATAGTCGTAACCTTCTTCGGAGCCGTTGCGGACGGACACTCCCCCGCGGACTCGGATGGTGGCTTTTTTGGGTTGCCCGTCGGGTCGTAGGACGCCGGCGCGGTCCATGATGTCGCGAGCTTTGACGTTTTTGAGTTTCTTTTTCGCGTCAGCGCGCAGTTCGTTCGTTTCGCCGGAACGGTAGCGAGAGACCGCTGATCGTGAACGGCCGATTTTCTGTGCGACAGCGTCGATTCCGCCGAGGCGTTCGATGGCGGCTCGCCGCCTGGCGCGTTCGGTGACGTCGGGGTGTGGGATTCGTCCTTGCTGCGCCCAGCGGCGCAGTGTTCGGTCCGAGGGGGGCTTTCTTCCGGCGTCGACAGCTGCTTGCCGTAGGCCTTCTTTGCCGATTTCGGTACGGATCTGGCGTACGGAGACTTTGCTGGTGAGTCCGGCTAATCCCCCACTTTTGACCGATTTCGATTTTTCGATACCGCTTGTTGCTGCTGTCGAGACGGATACGTTGAGTCCGTCCAAGCCGACGGTCTTCTGTGCGGGTTTGGTTGATCGCGGTTTCGGAAGATGCAGGGCCACTATATGTTTCCTTCATCTTCGTCGGTGAACGCAGCTTTGAGTGCGAGGTTGATCTCGTGGGTGTCGCGGGCGTCGGTCAGCATGACGGTTATGTTTTCGGTGAGCGGGGCGCTCTTTTCCAGAGTCATTTTCCCGAGTGCGTCACTGTTGTCTGCGATGTCGATACCCGGGGGCAGGGGGTAGACCCAGGAGTCGGTGACGGTGCGCAGTGGCCAACGCCCGGTTTCGCGTGCGATGCGCATCGCGACACGGCGACCCCGCCAACGGCAGTGCGCGATGATCGCTGCCCGCCAGAGCGGTTGGTGATGGTGCTGCATTTGTTTGGCGGTCCACATGTCGGGGTTGACCATTCGGCCGATGTAGCCCTTGTAGCAGGCCCCGATGAACCGTTTCATTGCTGTGTCGCTGGTGTCGACGGCAACTTTGCGGGCTTCGCGGAGGATCTTGGCCCACTTGTCGAGGGCTCGACCCTGTTCGGGGTAGACCCATGCTTCGGTGATGTCGAGGTCGTCGAGTTCTGCGCCGATTCCGCCATCTGCGATGGCCGATTGAAGTGCATCGAGGCTGACGGTGGTGATCCAGGTCTGCACAGGTTGGTCGGCGAGCATGTGTGGGTGAGGCAACGGTAGAGCGGGTGGGAGCGCCAGCATGTCACCCGGTGGGAGGGTTACACGCCAGAGCCCGAACGGGGTTTTCGATTGCCCTGCCACATCGAGCGCGTTCTCGCCGCGAAGATGTCGAGGTTTTCCGTAGCCGAATTCGAGCATGCCAGCGGAAGCGAGGTACGCAGCTCGTTGGTCTATCGATACCAGTTGTGTTGCGTCGGAAAGTTCTTCGAGGTCCGGGATGCGGGTCCATCCGGCGGCAGGTTCGAGATCTCCGCGGGGTTCGCCGTCCAGCGGTGGGACCGGTCCACCGACAGTGACGACGATTCCTTTACCGCTGCGGGTGCGGTCGCGTTTGATCTTGTCGACGATGGCGGCGCCGGTGCGTGCGGGGGTGGGGCCGGGTAGCACGCCGAGGTGTTGTGCGCACCAGGCGAGTCGGCGTCCCAGTTCGCGGGCAGCGGGGAGGTCGTCGTCGGGGAGGTAGGTTCCGGCGGCCGGTGATCCGAGGATCCCCATGTCCCCCACGCGATTGCCCCATCCGAAGTCTTTGTTCCAGTAGGTCCACACGTAGGGTTCGATGAAAATGTCGACCATGGATGTGAAGTTCCCGGTGGTGCGGGAGAGGTGAACGACGTGGCCGGGTTCTCCGCGGAGTTCCCATCCTGCGGTCAGCATCGGGGTCAGCGTGGCGTGGAGGATCGCGGTGAGTTCTTCGGCAGCGCGGGTGCGGAGGATTTCCATGTCGTCGACATCGTCTTCGCTGCCTGGGTCGATGATCCATCCGAGCATTTCGCAGGCTTCGATTCCGACTATCCAGATCTGTGCCGGTGCGCCCAGCGGGGTGAGCGTTGCCCATCTGATGAGTTTGTCGAGTTTTTCGATGGAATCGACTGGGCCGGTGAGTGTGTGGCCGGATGGTGTGTAGGTGCCGGCTGCTGTGACAATGACGGCGTGGCCGTCTGCTGCCTCGCTGGCGGGAGGAAGGGTGCCCGATTCGGTTGCGTCGAGTTCAGATGCCTCGGTGGGTTCCGAATCCACCTCAGCAGTGAGCTCGCTTTGGGGCACAACTGTTTCCGTGTTGTAATCCGAAGACCGTGACGAGTCCGTACCTTGCCGCGCTATGGGGGCGCTTTCGCCTGCCACTGGTTCGACCTCTGGTTCCGCGGCGACACGATCCTCCGCAATCGGCGCACGGGCATCCATCACGTCAGCATCGGGATCCGGCGCCGTGGCGTCTTCGATCCCGAAGAGAGCTGGTTCAGAATCGAGCTCAGAACCTTCGCCATGAACTTCGGGCACCGGAGGAGGATCGAGGTCGAACAGGGGAATCTGCTCCCACTTCTTCACCACCATCTCTCCCCCATCCTCGCTGCTGATTTCCTCATGATTCGAGATCGAATGCTGATCGCAGCGCCCTGCTCAACAACACTTCCTGAGCCGGCAGGAGAAATCCTCGGTTCGCACCGAGTGCCGACACGGGGATGGTCGTCACCCCGTCGCAGTCGGCAACAGATCCGTCCTCGACGCCGTTGCCTTCACCTAAACTCAGTTCGGTCGACAACCCCCGCCCCTTCGAACGAATGGGGGCAACAGTGACCGTCCCCAGGTGGGGCCGAACCAATTCCCTCGTCAGGACCAACACCGGACAAAGATCTCCGAGTTGCGCCTCGTGGATCGGGCGCACTCAGTTCTTCTTCCCGTGCGCGGCAGCGATATTCACATCGCTACCCGCGCCGTCAGACAGGATCTCCACGTCGCGGACCGCCAACTGTCGACGCTGCTCACGCTCCAACGCTCGAAGCACGACTTGAGCACGGCTTTTCGCACGCCCACCGCTGACCTCACTGTCGAGAAACGCCACGATGTCCTCGGGTAGCCGTACCGCGATCTGCGTACTCATAACCATCATGATACCGAATTGGGATGTAAACCGGTACCAGTCCCACATCCATTCATCTCCTTGCAACCACCGCCCCTGACACTCCCGGTGCCGGGGACTGCCGGCCGAACGTCCGTGGATTGTCCGACCGTCAGTGCCCCGATTACTCGGCGCCGTACAACTCGGCGGTGTAATGCCCCTCCCCATTGCATGTGGCTTCTTCCCAATCGACGCCCAACGCGTCGGCCAGGTGGTGCGCATCGGAGAGGAAATCCGCGAACACGGTGGGCAATTCTTCGGTGCCGGTTCCGCAGCGGCGGGCATACGCGATCATTCCGTCTGCTGCCCGCACAGCGCGGACGCCGTTGTCGTGGATCTGCGACTCGGGGTCTTGCTCGTAGCGGAAGTCATCGTGCTTGCTGCCGCCTGCTGTCGATGCCGCGACTGCGTCGAATGTGTCTATTCCTTCCCAGGCGCGTGCACGGTATTCGGGCTTCGTTGTTTCGGACATGTGTTGTGTCCCTTTCCCTTGCGGGTGAGCTACACAGCGGGGGTGCTGTGCAGCGCGGCCAACAGGGCGGTCTGGACCTCGAGCGCGGGCGACGGCGCACCGTGTGCAAGGACGCTCGCGGTCGTGTCATCGATGACGACGGACATGTGGGCGCGGTGACGCGAGAGCATCACGCAGGTGCGGCCCGCGTCGAGGTTGAAAGGTTCGGCGGTCCGGTATCCCGCCAACGGGTGCAGCACCACGACGGCAGGGCGCTCGAGGCCTTGCAGCGAGTTGGCGGTGCCGACCAGTACGTCGGGGTGCTCGCTGAGTAGGGCACGGATTGCCGCAGCCTGGGTCACGTGCGGGACCACCACGGCCACGTCGGCGGCCGTCATTGGCCGCTGGCCTGCGGTGGTGACCAGATCCGCTGCCAGTAGTTCCGCCGCCCGCGCGGCGCATGCGGTCACCAGGGCCGGATCGGACGGGCCTCCGCAGGCTGTGATCGGGCGGTGCGCCAATTCGGGCCACACGGCTCCGCTCGAATCGGTGAGGTGTTCCGGGGGACGCTTGGAGGTGAACGGCAGGTCGGGGTAGAACAGTGGCGCGATCAGTGCTGTGGTGTCGGGTCCGAGTCGCCAGGTGTGCGCCAACCGCACCATCCCCACCGCGTCGCCGTGCGCAGCCAACAGTGCAATCGGGGCGGGTAGATCGGGTGCGGTTTCGCTTCCCTCCCAACGAGATACATCGCCGGTCACCACCGGGTCGATCTGGCCGGGATCACCGACGCACACCACCTGTTTCGCCATGGCTCCCAGCGCTCCCAGATCGGCGTAGGTGCATTGCCACGACTCGTCCACGATCAACACGTCCGCACCGACTCGGTCTGGGTCCGAGAACAACCATCGCGCCGTCGTGCCGATCAGAATTGCACCGACGTCGCCCTGCCAGCGCACTTTCTGTCCCGAGACCACCGGTGTGTCGCCGCTGTCCGGTGCCGGTGCTTTCGCTTTCCACATCAAGGCGGCGCGGTCGGTGAGTGTTCCCAACCGGCGTGCAATCTCCACCGCCTGTTCGCGGGTCTGCGCCGCGATCCCCACGCGCAGATCCGCGCGGTGCGCCAATGCCGCAGCCAGTAATGCAACCAAGCGGGTCTTGCCCGCACCGGGAGGGGACGGCACCACCACCGCCGGATCACCCGACCACACCGAAAACAGCACACGCGCTGTGATCGGGTCGGCCATGATCTCCGACCCCGGCCACCCCGTCAGCGACGGGACGGGCGGACGGGACGACGACGGCACCGGGCCGGAGGGGGCAGCAATATCGGACGACGAGGCAGTAATGCGCATGACGAATCAAACCTTTCGTGAAAAAAGTCTCTGAACTGGCTATTTACCTAAGGCAGGTATGCTGCCGGTGCTATTCCTCTGCGCCCGCTATGAGCACGTCCAACGGCACTTCACGCCGGGAAGGGACGGGTGTCTGCCCCGTCGAAAGCCAGGACCGCCGCCCTCGGTAGAGCCGCCAGTACCGGCCACGACCAGCGCGCATCGTGTGCGGCGACGCCGCTTGCGGCATCAACACCACCGACGCGCCACTCGGCGGCGCATACATCCCCACCGAACCGAGTCCGAGCACCAACTTCCCGCCGACAACCTCGGTCGATGTGACCTCGACAGTGAACTGCTCGAACGGACGCCGTCGCGGTGTACCGACCCACCCGGTGACAGCAGATCCGACCCGCAGGCGCGAATCCAGACGCTCACACGTCACCGACAACGACCCGTTGCGCCGACGTGAACCTTTCGGTGGCGGCGTCATCGATGCCACACCCACCGCGACGTGGCCGGTGTGCAATGCGCGCTCGCGCCACATCGGATCATCGAGCAAGGCTGATGACATCACATCTGCTGCGTCACAACGACTTCGCAGACCCATCGCGGCGCTGGCCGTGTTGTCGGGACGCGACCAGTCGTGACCGTCCACCAGTGCGGACTGTGCCCGAGAAAACGAATAGGCGTCGTCTTCACCGATCGCAGCGAGCAGCGGTAACAACGGGCCACTGCCGATCGCACGCGCCCATTCGTGCATCCCGGCGACACTCTCGTCGGTGATCTGCAACCACTTTCGCCATACCCGCGCCGACCGCTGCGCTTCCGGCACCACTCCGAGCACGTAGCGGGCACTGGAGGCGGCCGGAAGATTCACCACCGCCGATGTGCCGGGATGATCCGCGCGATCTGCCCACCACCCCACCATCGCGGCGCTACCGGAGATGTTCGGGTCACTGTGGTGAGCGTGCGCCCGCGCCAACCCCACCAGGGCCGGGATCGTGCCGGTGTCGTCGGTGAGCAACATCGCCGGGGTATCCGCCGCCAGTGTGCCGCCCAACCGTGCGAGCAACGCCAACCCTGCCTCGTCGCACGCGGTTTCCTCACCTCCACCGAACGACGCAGCGGACACGCTCACACTGCCGCCGCGTACCGTCGCCCGCACCGCCAGCGCCGACGCTGACGGGGTGAACGTAGTGTGTGCGAGCCGAGCAACGGGGCGCCCTGTTTCGGCGGCATAGAGACGCTGAGCCAGATCGAACCATTCCACGCTCACGACACGTCCTCCGTCTGTTCGCACGCCCCGACCACCGGATTCGCAGCGCACTCCCACCCCGCACGCAAGGCCCGCGCCGCCGCATCCTCGCCGGTACCGGCGACCACGCTCGCCACCTGATCCGGCGCGTGACCGGTACCGGTCAACACCTGCTGCGCGTACCGCAACAGATCACCGCTCACCGCGTTCACAACGCACCGACCGGGATCTGCACACTCGACGCCCATTCCGGGGTCCGTGCCAGTGCAGTGTCGTTGCCGATCACCGCGCACACCAGATGCGCCCGCGACGGCCGATCCGGCCACGGCGTATCCCCGTCCGTCAACACGATCACCACGTGCGGGGCAGGACGGGCCGCGTTCGCCGCATCGATCCCGACGCGCATATCCGTACCGCCGCCGCCCACCAACACCACATCAGCCACCGACCGCACCGCCTGCGCAGACGTCGATGCCGCATCGCACGAGAGAATCCGTACCCGCTCCCGCGCCACACCGCCCGCACGCAGCACACCCGCCACCTCACCCATCGCCGCCGACAGATCACCCGCCGACATGGACCCCGACGTGTCGATCACAATCGACACCGTGATCGACGGACCCCGCATCGCCGGGGCCACGATCCCCGGCAGGCTGCGCCGCGACGGACGCGCATAGCTGTAGTTCGTCCGCCCCGACTGATCCGCCAGCGCGCGCCGGATCACCGCACGCAACACCCGATCCCACGGCACGGTCGGCGGCGTGAGAACCTCACCAGCCCACCGCGCCAATCCTGCCGGTGCGCTCCCGCGCCCCTTCCCTTGCGCCGCCTGCACCGCCCGCGCCACATGACGGCGCACCAGATCCGCTTCCGCGCCGTCCAACCCGTCCGCGACCTCCCCCGCTGCCGCACCCAACTCCCCCGGCACCGGCGCGCACCCCGCACCGGACCCGCATCCCACATCGTCGTCGTCTGGAAACTGTTGCCCCGTAGCCGGATCGATCAGGTGCGTGTAGTAGTCCTCTGCGATTCCGCCGTCCTCACACCCGAACGATTGTGGAGTGATCACCCCGTCCGGTAACCCGACGCCCGCCGCCAGCAAGTCGTCGTTGATTTCCGCATCCGCCGCGTAATTCCACGCCACGTGTTGCACCGGCTTCGGCAAGGACTGACCCCGCGCACCGTGCGCCCGCAGCAAGTGCCCGACCTCGTGCAACAACACCGCACCCGCCACCGGCACCGGCCACGCACCAGCCCCCACCAACAACGCCGGATCGAGATACAGCCGCCACTGCGCATCCACCGCGAACGTGCCCAACCCCGGTGCAGCAACAGGCTGCGCCGCGAACAACGCCCGCATGAAATACGGCATCTGTTCGGCAGAAACCAGCCGTGCCAGGCGAAACGCCCGCAACTCATCCGGCGCGAGCGCCCGAACCCCGCTCATGCCGCCGCCTCCATCAGACCCGCAGCGGTCAACATCGGCGCGAACCGACGTGCAGACGCCGGGACAGTCGCCTTCGCCGGTCGCGCCTTCGCCAGCGTGCGCGCCGCCGCGCCCGCCACGTCCGGTGCGCCCGCCTCCGCAGCCGCGATCAGCGGACCCCACGCACTGCGCCAGGCCTCCACCGTGCCGCGCCCCGCCGCCCACGCCGTGACACCGGACAGCACCGCCCACACCAGATCAGGACGCGACTGCCAATCGAACGCCGAATCGGGATTCTCCACCACCGCAACCGGATCGGGAAGATCCGCGCTACGCCGCCACTCCAAGAACTCCACGCCCGCGCCCTCACCGATCAACCCGAACACCGCCGTGTTGATCGCCGCGTTGTCGTCCTCCCGCAAATGCGGCAACACCGCCGCCAACATCGACCACGTACGACGCGACGGCCACGCACCACCGGTCTGCGCAGCCGACGACGGAAACGCATCCAACGCATCAGGATTGCGCTGCACAAAGCCGGTGATCGAACTGCGCACCAACGCAACCCGCTGCTCATCGGTGGCCACCGCACGCGAGGCAGGCGGTGCACCCCACCCCGTCGACATACCGTCCAACCACTCATCCACAGACGGCGTGAACTCCACATGGCAGAACCGATTCGCCAACGGCGCTTCCAACTCGTACCCACCAGCAGCGCAATCCGGAGGGTTCGCCCCCGCAATCACCCGAGTTCCCTTCGGCAACTGCACATCACCGACAGTCAGATCCAGCGCCACCGCCAACATCGCCGCCTGCACAGCAGGCGGACTCGTCGTCAACTCGTCCAGAAACAGATACCCGCCACCCCCGGCAACCAATTCCTTCGCCCACGCCGGAGCCTCCAGCGTCACACCGTGCTCCCGCACCACCGGCAACCCCGCGAAATCCGACGGCTCACGCAACGACCCCAACACCGTCTTGCACAACACCCCATCCGCCGCCGCCAACCCACGCACCAAACTCGACTTGCCCATCCCCGGACCCGAAATCAACAACGACGGCACACCCGCCCGCCCGTTCGCATCCAACACAGTCACAGCAGTAGCCAAATCAGCCACAGGAATCCTCCAGAATCGAGCGAACTGGTCAGGTCCGCTACCGAATTAGACTCCCCAATTATATAGGTTGACCTGCGCAAATAGGCGCTAGAATCGTTTCTCACGTCCCCGGCGCACCCTGTGCCGGGGACGTGAGAAACGACCACCTCGCCGACTGCCGGCACCACCGCGTACGAGGTACAAAAGGCCGCCAACGACGTGGAGTGCCAACTCTTCGCACTCGATCGAGCTGCGGTCCTAACTGCCTGGGTTCGGCCTTGAGCCAGGATTTGGGAACACTTCGTATCGTCTGAACCCCCAGCGAGCCAGACAGAACCAGTGATCCCGCAGCCCCGAGACAATCACGGTCGCCTCCGCAACCGTCTAGGTGGCCGGCACCGCAGTGATGGCGTCCACACAAGTGACGAGCGCGTCGATCAGGATCGGAAGGACAGAAAAAGGAAAAAGGATCTTTTCACTTGTACAGAGCGGAGCGAAGCGGAGTGCTCTTCGGGAGACACCGCAGGCCGGCCGCCGGGCAGGCGGATGCAGTAGGTGATCCGACCGACCGGGTTGAGTGCTAGGCATTTACTCATCTGGAACTGAAAGCGGCAAGCGGGCCGTTTCCGCCTCCGCACCTAGGGACGATCAGCCTTGTTTCGCCTAGTCATAATCTATGAATGCCCAGATTGCGAGGCTTTCGCGCTACTGCCGACGTGACCGACGTCATGTTGTCGCAAATGTTCGGTTATCAAGTTTTGCGCTACCGTCAGTTACATCAAAGTGGGTTGCGGCCGATGCAGCCTTCACGTCGTAGGAGGTTTACATGTCCCGTTCACGTATGGCTGTAGCTGCGCTGTTGGTCCCGGTCGCGGCCGGTGCTGTCGCACTGCTCGGGGCGGGTGCCGCATCTGCCGCAACCCCGTACTCCGGCAACGGGTATGTCGGCATTCGATTCGATCCGAACGAAACTCAATTCATTGCCGACACCAATGCCGCGGATTTCCTCGAGGTCGTTCCGAACGACTACTGGAGCATCGCCCTCGGCGAAGGCTCGATCTACAAGGGCGACGGCCAGCACGTCTACGCCAGCATCGATCAGTTGGTCGAGGAAACAGCGTCCCACCGAGGTGAGATCTCCTTCTCGCTCACCGATCCTGCGATCTGGAACAACAACATCTACATCCTTCAGAACTGGTGACATAGGTCGAGTTCGTACGCGTAGGGCCGGTGAACGCATTACTCACCGGCCCTTTTCGCGTATCCGTATTTGCCCCGCTCAAGTGGTGGCCGGCACTTCCGCGATGGCGTCGGCGGTCACGAGCATGTCGATTTCGACGAGGTTGGTTCCGCCGGCATCGGTGACGCGCACGGTTACCCCGGCCAACCATTGCCCATCGTGCATCCGTGCCCAGAATTTGAGAACGCCGTCGAGGTATCCGGACATGTAGAGCGCGGACGTTTTCACCCGCATGCTCACGTGATCGGCGCGTGAGGCTCCCCCACGCCCGAGTGGGAGCGCGCGGCCCATCTCTTGTGCACTACTGGACAGTGGCCAGTGAATCGGAAGGCGTCGCCGCTCCGCATTTCCACCACACAACCGACACTTTCATCTGAACGAACCGCAAGATGTCAGACGCTCGACTGGAGGCCCCAGCCGAGCACGGTCAGGGCGATGATCGTTGCGACAACCGCATGAATTCACCTACGGCTGGAAGAGATTTCGGACGAAGGAGAGGCTTTCGGGGAGCGCTGCCCGCATCGTCTCGATATGACCGG
>NZ_CAIJDS010000052.1:12405-55356 GCF_903819475.1 Rhodococcus sp. UFZ-B548 | reverse complement strand
CCACGATCACGCATCATGTCACCAGTAGTGATGCGTTGACGTGTTGAGACCAAGACCTTTTTTGAAACACCAGTGATCGTTGGCTGAGGAGGCGGTCTGGCGGCGTCTCTGCCAGAATCAGATCTATGCCCGACTCTGACGCTCGACCTACCGATCCCATCGCAGTCGGTTCCAGGGTCACCGTGATCCGGACCTCCGGATCACGGTCTCGCGATACCAAACCGCAGGTCGGTACCGTGGTCGAGGACTTCGCCGATACCGTCATCGACGACACTGACCTGGGTCGGGATTGGGCACCGGTGAAACGGTGGGCGATCGCCCTCGACGACGGTCGATTGGTCTTCGCCGCCGAGGGCGGTCTCGAACTAGCCTGATATCAGCAAACGACGATGCGGTTCACAAGCCTCAGTGTGCGGCGTCGAGAGCATCGATGACGTCGGCTCTGACTCTTTCTCGTGGGGAGATGTCGAAGCCGTTCTTGCCAGCCCATTCCCGGATCGCTTTGAGCTGTTCGGCTGATCGACCGGAGCCTGACGGCTTGGTCGCAGCGGAGACTTTCGCACGGGCTTTTCCGGCAGAGGAGACTTTCTCGGCGACCTTGATATACGGGGCGAAGGCAGCTTCGATCTTGTCGGCATTGGTGGGCCGAAGATCAATTCGATAATCAGCACCCTGATAGGAGAAGGTGACCTCGTGCCCTAATCCCGTGTCGATAGGTTTCCCGTCGCGATCGTCGATAAGTTGACGAATAAATATTTCAGCCACAGGGATTCCTCTTCGTTGCATGCCGAATGAATATCACGTTCATGTTATCCGAATTATCAAATAATATTGGACACCCTGCTGTCGCCGCGCGGGTCAGCAACCGCGCCGGTGACCTCAAGCACACACTCGTGTCGGGTACGGCAGTCGATCGGCTCCGATTTTCGGCGTCATCGAACGACGTTTCATAAACGTTCGTATTTGAAACATAGGAAGCGATTGTGACTCTCGGAATAATTTGGCACGTTTTTCACGGAATTATGTGGCATGGCGGTGCCCCTCAGACGAGTTGAGGTGCCGGTTGTAAACGGTTGATCGGCTGACACCGGGTGCTTCGGCGATCTTGCTCGTCTGATGGCGAGTATTTGGTGTCGGAAGTTCGAGCCGGTTCCGTTCGGCCACTTCCGGGGTCTAGCCTGCCCTGACAGGGTCGGACGATCGGGGCCCACTCTGGGAGACGTATTAATCCTTAGCGGCTGGATGCGGGGACTCCCATTGCCGTGGGAGTGGCGGCACCCGATCTGGGCCGTGATCCCGTGCGACCTCGGCGCAGACTGCCCCTGATTGGAGGTGAGTCCAAATGGGAGCAACGGCTTGGGCTTCTTGGGGACCATACGCGCCGCTCGTCTACATTCTTTCCCTACTCGGCGTGCCGGTCGACTGACACCAGAGCGACGGCGGGGGCGTTTTGACCATCGATAAAACGCATGATTTTGAACATGGACCCAACTGCAAGGCGTACTGCCTGTCCTCGAAGCTGGTGCGCAAGACGAGGGCGGGAGCCGGTCGGCACTGACCCCTCGTCAAGCCGGGTTTCCCCACTCTGCCCGGACGGCGAGCGTGGCTGAAAACCACTTGCGCAGATACTCGTGGTCGCGCTGCAGTGTCGGATGTCCAGTTAGATAGTTGACGAACCAATCGGTCATCCCATCCCAGGTCGACAGGTTGCTGGCTGGGATGAGAGACCAACCCAACTCGTCGAGCGTCCACTGCGATTTGGCGGAGTTCCGCAACATGGAGGTCGTCACCCAGTTCGATTGGTTATCGAGTCCGCCGCGAGTTACCGGGACAACATGGTCGATTGTGGGGAACAATTCCCAAAAGGCGAAGTGAGTCTTGCTCGTAGCCCAGTTCGGATGGAACGGGAACTCATCGGGCAGCAAGACCGACAGGAGGCGCAGTGCACCTGGATGGATGAGCTGAGTTCCGGCATAACGGTCAACGAACCCATCTCGGAAGAAGACCCTCATGCAGTCTCTCGGGTTGTAGCGGCGAGTCACTTTAGCCACAGGAGTGAACGGATACCGACTGCGCAATATTTCGCGTGCATCGTCTAGGTCGTCGTTCTTGAGCGACTCACATACCTGAGCCAAGGTGTTGGTTTTTTCCTTATCGGGCGTAGATGTCTGCACACGGCTCAGCCTGCCACCGATTGCTTGGGGTGGTCGGCATGCGGTCAACGCCGCGCAGGTAAGAGACCCAGCAGCCCATAGGTCGAGTCGCCCACGAAGCGCTCGCATGCTTTCCGGAGTGGACCGCGAAGCCGAGGGCTGGCTGAGCTCCCTTCTGCGGGTTTGGGTGTGCGTTTTGACCATCGTCATACCGGACGATCGGAAACGGGCTTCTGTGTGAATTTGACGTGGGGAAATTCTCGCGATTTCGTCCGGTTTATGCGTCCGCTGGATTCGTCCGGTATGGCATAGTTTCCAGCGGACAGTTTGGCTGCGGGACGTCTGAACGGCGAAAATCGGGAGCGGAATGAAGATCGGCTACGCACGGGTGAGTACGGCGGCTCAAGATTCGTCGATTCAGGTCGACCTTCTCGTCAAAGAAGGTATCGCACGCAATCGGGTGTATGTCGACCACGGAATCAGCGGCCGGCAGACTAGGCGGCCCGGACTCGACAACGCGATCAACGCTGCCCGCGAAGGCGACATCTTCTGCGTCACCAAACTCGATCGGCTCTCTCGGTCAGCGGGCGATCTTCACGAAACGGTAGGGAGGCTGGCGGACAAGGGTGTGGCATTGTCGATCGACGGGAAGATTTACGACCCCATTGACCCGATGGGCAAGATGTTCATCGGCGTCCTCGGACTAATGGCCGAATTCGAGTCAGACCTCATCCGGAGCAGGACAAGGGACGCCGTAGCGGCAGCAGCAGCGGCCGGCAAGATGAAAGGACGTCAGCACAAGCTCACTCCGGAAGAGCGTGCGTACCTGTTGCAAACGTACGAGACGGGACAGTTCAAGATCGAAACGCTCTGCAGGAACACAGGTTTGAAGCGGTCGGCGTTGTACGCGAATATCGAGTTGGCGCGCACCGAACGGGAAGCCGGAATGCTCCCAGCACTCTGAAACTAGCCGGAAGTCAATCCGTCACGTCAACGCTCGACAGATCTCGTCGCGTTTCTCCGTGCCAAATAATTCGGGGAAAAACGTGCCAAATAATTCCGAGAGTCACACTTTTGGGCTATGCGAGGGTCTCGACTACCGATCAGACGCTCGATGCTCAGAGCGACGCTCTGAGCGCTGCCGGCTGTTTCAAGGTCTGGACCGAAACCGCGTCCGGCGCAACGACGACCCGCCCGCAACTGAGTGACCTTCTCTCTCATCTTCGTGACGGAGACACCCTTGTCGTCTGGCGCCTCGACCGGCTCGGTCGCTCACTCCCCCACCTGTTGCAAACCGTCGAAGATCTCGCCGACCGCGGAGTCGGATTCAAATCGTTGACCGAAGCGATCGACACCACCACCTCCGGCGGCAAACTCATCTTTTCCATCTTCGGCGCTCTCGCTGAATTCGAACGAAATCTGATCAGAGAGCGGACTCAGGTCGGTCTCGCCGCAGCCCGAGCACGTGGCCGTACCGGCCACCGAAGACGACGTCGACGAAACTCGCTCAGGCACAACGGATGCGGAAGAACGGCATGCATCTGACCGACATCGCCGAAATCATCGGCGTCGGCCGAACCACTCTGTACCGGCACCTAAAGTGAAGTGGGATGGAATCTGTAAGCCCGGCAGCATCAACGGAACCCGGCACTACCGCCGGGGATGGATCTAAGCTCGTACCGTGGTGCGCGCAGCAGATTTCATCAAGCAGGTGGTCTCCTCCACGCTCTACCGCCCGGACGGAACGGTAGAGACGAGGCGAGACCCCGCAGTATGGACACTGGCCCACCGCGGATACAGCGGGTCCGGCCGCCTCGACATCTGGGTGTACCGCACACAAGCTGACGCGCTTCGGGCCGGCGCCGTCCTGGCAATGGAATGCGGCATGGACGAGGACCGTCAGTGCACGGAACTGTTCGCGGCAGGGCGCTGGGCGGCAGTACTGCAGCGGTACGAAGAACGCAGCCCCGACGACCATCTGCTACGGGTCCAGGCCGCGTTCCTGCAACCAGGCCAAGGCCAACTATCTCACCACTGAGAACACCGATCATTCGCCTCGGGTCGATTTGCGTTGTGCCAGTAGAATTTCCAAAGGTCGCAACGCACGAAAAATCACGGTCACAGGTCAGTATGAGCTGTCGCCGTACAAGTAGGCAGTATCATCATCGATGATCCGCGCGAACATCACCTTCGAGCGGAGCGATGTCGCTGTCGGCGCGAGCGCGATGGCATGCCCCGTGAAGTTCGGGTAATTCGATCAGGTCCCACGCCAGACCGCGACCGGACTCAGCGAGGAGCTGATCGAAGAACTCCCGCTGCGTTCGACCATTTCCCTCACGGAAAGGATGAGCGAAGTTGATGTAGTCGTACATCTGCGCGAGCCGGGCCGGCAGGTCCTCGTTCGAAATTGTACGCAGTTTGTCGTGTCTCGGCGATCTGCACGGCAATGTATCCGACAGGACGACCGATGTCGTCAGGTGTCATGAACGACTCGTCGGCCTTCTCGATAGGTTCGACAGCGCACATGCCGATATGTCGGATTGTCCGCACAGCCCTGCAACCCGTCCTCGACAGTGTGTACCGCACACACGCTGGACACATGCAGTCCGACATCGAAGCGATCCTCCGACGCGCCGGCCGGGGAAGCTTCTCGAAGGACAACATCGACGGATTCGCCGGCTACATCGCTCGCGGAGATCGACCGGTACTCATCGGCAACCCCGATGATTCACCCGCACGTTCGCGGCATCGCCGCAGCCCCGCCGAAGCATCTAGATGACGACAGGCCGCACCCGCGCGGTCACACCGAACGAGAAAATCTCATAAACTCCAACACCAGTGCTGAAAATTTCTTTCGCCGCGCGGTCACCACACTCCCTCCGCCGACACACCCCTTACACATCATCGGCACCGACCGACCCTGCCGCACCGACCGACCCTCTACGGCGCTAAGTGTCCTGTAAGGGAACATGATTCATCACGGCTACCGCTTAGCGCGGCAGTCTCGATCAACGTGGATACGCTGCGGCGAGGGTGGCGTACACGACGAAATTCTTGTCCGTCAACATTCCCTCGTCGAGGAAACACGTCACCACCACCAACCGGCCCGGAACACGAGCACGCAATTGTGGTGACTGTTGCGCCTCACCATGCTTGACGTACACGGCGGTATCCTCGACCCGGTAGACCATAGTCCCGTTGACGGTCTCGAGGACGATATCTGCTCCGACCGTGATATCGGGCAGCATGTTGAAGATCGCGTCCCCACCCGCGACCGCATGCCCGATCACGAACACTGTCCCATCCGAATCCGTTCCCGGCTGCGCCCGACACTGCACCCAATAAGCGCGATCACTGGTCGGCGGATTCAACACCGGACACTGCCCTGACTCCATCACCCCGACAGTGCTCGAAAGCCCCAGCGACGCAATGTCGAGACGCTGCGGCGGAGCAGCAACGACACTACCCGCACCGGACTCCGCTTCAGATGCTTGAGCAGAGCTGACGTACGCCGGCGGCGACACCTCGGGGTGTGCCGGCGCTCCCTCATCGGCACACCCTGCGGTGATCATCACTGCCGCACACCACACCGCCAACGCGGTAACCGGAGAACGGCGCACGCCATCAGTTTCTGCGCAGGGAGCGGCGCACCATCATCACACCGCCCGCGAGGGCCCCGGCCACCGCGGTCAACGCCACCGATACACCCGCCACAGCCGCGAACCGGGACGATGGACTCGCTGTGGCGCCGGTTTCGAAGACCAACGCATCCTCGTACGCCAACGGCACGAACGTCCCGACCGGGGTGTCGTACCCGTACACCCGATGCCCCTCATGCGAGGTCACCACCCGAACCGGCTCCCCCGACGGCCCCGCCGTCGGCACCACGGGATTCTCGATCGTGATCTGCGGAACGTTGACCACCGGAACAACCACCACCGGAACACCCGGATTCGGCGTCACAGGCTTACCCGGATCGGTCGGATCGGTCGGATCGGTCGGAACCGTGGGATCGGTCGGAACCGTGGGATCGGTCGGAACCGTGGGATCGGTCGGAACCACCGGAGTCGAGGGAACCGGGGGCTCCCCGTGCTCACCGAAGTGATGATTCTGGTCGTACACCTGCACCCAGACGATCTCGTAGCCACCCCAGCCCGGGTAGTTCGGATGATCACGGATACTCACCACCCACGGTGACTGCCCCACATACTTCTCCGACCACTGCCCGTTACCGTCGATCTGCGTACCGAGCTGCATCGTCTCCCCCGTCTCGGGGTTACGAATCGTCAGGTTCACGTGTTCACCGATCTGTGCCGACTCGCCCTGCGGGTAGTACACCGTCACACCCTCACCGGATACCGAGTACTTCGGGCCGCCCGCAGCGATACCGTCATCCGGCGACATCCACACCGGCGGCGCAGATTCCGCCTTCACCACCACATCAACGGGCCCTTCCGCGACATCACCGGCACCGTCAACACCGGCCGCTGACTCGGCATCGGTATCCATCTCACTACTGGCCTCGGACTCGACGACCGGACCGAGGCTTGCCCCGGACCCCTCGTCCGCCCCGTCACGGCCACCACCATCCGACCCAACATCACCGGGCTCATCGGTCGAAGACTCCGCTCCCGCCTCACCGCCAACGTCACCCACACTCGCATCGGCGACATCCATGTCACCGCTCGGCGTCGGCGCAGCCGACTCCCCCACCTCGGACGCCGCATCCTGCTCTAGGCCAGCGTCATCTGCGGCATCCGTGTCCTCGACAGCATCCACCACCGCGCGGTGACCTCGGCATCATCCGCGGTCGCGACTGCAGGCACCCCCAGAAGCGCGGACGCGGTGATCGCCGCACCCATCACCGCACGCCGACCACGAGTCAGAGAATTCATCGACATCAGAAAAAACCCTTCAATATTCAACTACCACCATGGAGCCCGGGGTCGACGAACACACCCCGGCTGAAGACAACACACTGCAAACAAGCGGCTACTGGCTGCACCTGCGGAGAAATTCGTGATAGCCACAACACCGCACATACAAGGTTGTGGTGCCACGGCGCTCGCGCCGACATGAGGCGTGACACCCCACCCATCCGCATCACCCAGCAGAATCACTCACACATACTGGAGTTCAAACACTTTCACCACCGTCACCAAGCTCCGGCCGAATCCCACATGAACTACTGGACGTTCAACCTGAAGATAACTGGAACATTACCAAAGCGAAGTAAAGGAAATCAAAAAACGTGAGATACCGCATAAACCCGTCCATTCGGAAATAAAAAACGTGGCCCAGTTACCTCCCGCACGCGAGGGGAGTGCATGCGCTCCCGTTGTCTTTTAGGAGGTCCTCGAAAGGGACTGTCCCTAGCTCCTCTGTCAAGCAGCTGCGTCGATGACCGTCAGTGACTGGTCTACGACCGTGGCGCGGAAGACGACATCGGAAAGTCGACGCTTGAGAACCCGAAATGCTTCCATACCTCCGTCACCGTTCTTTCGGCGTCGGTCGAGCAACTCGCGGGCGGGTGCGCGGGTTCGTGGCATGGGCCGGTCGATCGGCATATCCCAGCCAGTGGCGACGCCACGCTCCTCGGGGGCCAGATCGTCCGGTCCTTTCGGTGTCGGCTGGCCGCAGTAGGGACATAGCCACGGAGGCGAATAAACGGTGGAGCGAACCAACCGACCTATCAATCGTGACACTGGGATATTCGGCGCTTCGGCCCGAGACGCTGAGTGAATGCTCGGCGAGGGAGGTGCCGTGATGACGACACTGGAAGACGTGACGAAGAAGAGGGCCGAGCCCTCTGCGGAAGCTGTGGCAGCCGCGGTGCGGCAACCAACACCAGGCAGAGACATCAAGATCGGCCCGTCAGGGTGCTTGCCCAGCTCGGTTTCGAACTGTTCCGCGAGCTCGGCGCGTGCGCGGCGCACCTCGAGCAGATGCCGTGCCAGCGTACGAATGACGAAGTCCGCCTTATCCGTACCAGCCACGATCACCGACTGTTGACCGAGCGCATCGCCAATCTCATCGGTGATCTTCTTCCACAACCGAGGCGCGAAAGCACGGGCACTCTCATCCAGGACCTGCCGTGTAACGGCTGTAAACCCTTCGGGGCCGCCGAACTCGGCGAGTAGTCCAGGGCCCCGACCGGCCGATGCATCTGCCGGCAGATTGTGCGTTCCAGAGCGGGATGAACGCAGAGAAGGACCGATCGTATTCGGTTGACCAGGCGGTTCTCTTCGCTGGCAAGGTCCGCGTCGAATCCCGCCAGCAGTCGCAGTCCTTCAACCACGGAGTTCTGTGCGTCGATCCGCAGAAGGGTATCCGGCAATGTCCGTGCCGCGTCGGCGATCACGAACGCATCCCGCGCATCAGTCTTCGACCGGCCCGGGTACAAGTCCGCAATGCGGCGCATCCGCAATCCAGGCAGGTAGGCGATGTCGACTCCACACTCGCGAGCCACAGCGACCGGCAAGGCACCGATGTTGCGTGGTTGATCGACAACCACCAACACTCGGCCGTGCCGTGCGAGATCCTCTAACAGGCAGCGGATTCTGCTCTCGTCCTGCGGCAGATCGGTACCGCAGAGCCGCTGGCCGTCAGGTGCCAGCGCAACGGCATAATGAGATGTTTTGCCGACGTCGATTCCGCAGCGGACGTCATAGATCGGTTCGCTCACGTAGACACTCCATTTCGGTTGCCAGCGTTGATGGTCACGGCACCGATCCCCGTCACCCACGTTTTATGCAGACCCATCGGTGTTCGTTCTGGCCATGCCTCTATCAGCGGTGAACCGGCGCCATCCGATCCGGCGGCGTCACTCGACGAGACCTGCAATCGGCCAGTGGGCGTGTAAGCCATACCGGAACGGACGACCGGCCCCAGTGAAGGGGCCATCAAGAAGATAACGGTGGGCTGTCGAATCGGTGTCTCGCCTGCTGCCTCGAAGAATGCACTGGCTGACTACGCACTGTCGATGTAACAGCGCTTCGGGTATGAAGCGTGCGCTAGTCCGGAATGCCCGGCGGGAGATCCGAGGCCGTATCGAGATCGTCGACGATCAACTCGACTGTGAATTCGGTGGACGGATACGGCGTCATCTCACTCGTTTCGTCCACGAACTCCCGGCGACCCTCGAGGATCGCGGCAGTAACGATGTCGGTCATTTCAAGCTCCAGACGATCGTTGGGATCGAGGTACCCGCGGTCCAATGTTGCTCGCAAGGCCTCCAACCCAAGCAGAATCCGAACCTGGTCCTGGTCTCGCGACGAAAGCTCGGCTGTGTCGCCGAACTGCGCTGGAACTCGGGAACCGTCGCAATTTTGGGGGTCATCTGTCTCACCGGTCTGGTCAGTCACTGGCACGCCTCCTCGTCCTTGACTTCCGCAAGAGCGGAAGTGTGAGCCAGAGGACTGGCGTGCAACGGGTAGATCAAGCCGTCACAACCAACAGTCATTCGCACAACAAATGGGGGGACAGTCGATACTAGTCGGTATTCGTGTGCTGCGTGTGATATACCGAGCACACGACTACGAGCGGGTGTCTGCATCCGGTTTCATTCGGTTGTAGTCGCAAGGAACGCGCTGGAGAGTCTGGCGCACGCGAAAGCATGAAGGGAGTGAGACGTTATGAGTAATTCCTTGCGGATGAACAGCGGCACCCGCGGTGGTGGCATCTCGATACCTAGGCACATGGAGGAGGCGTTCTAGATGGCCAACTCCACCTTCACAATTCGGATCTCACCCGAGGAGCACAAGACTCTTAACGACCTCGCAGGGCTTCGGCACCAGTCGGTCTCGGAGCTAGCTCGCCAGCTGATCTCGGAGGGTATCGGCCGGATGCTTGACCCCGACGAAATCGACCGACTGATCGAGGAGGAGCGTGCGCGCCTGAAGGATGTGGCGCTTCAGGTGCGCAAAAGGGCAGGAATGACACCGGTGCCCACGAATCCCACGCCGAAGAATGGCGTCGATTCGCACTCGGGGCCCTGAGCACCGCGACAGGTAGCTGAAGAACTGATAGATCGGCGGGCGGCCCCAAAGGCCGCTCGCCGATCCGGTTTCTGCGTCCAAACCTAGCGACTCAGGCGTACTCGCCGAGTACGTTTTTGTAAAACGTACTCTTTGAACTCTTGACTACAGATGTGTGTTGGTTGCATAGTTTTCGTGAGGCGTTGATCGGGTCAGCGCCCGGACGGAAGGTCGGTCATGGGCACCAAGATGAAGCAACGAGTAGCTGCTGCAGTACTGACGGGCGGTATCGCAGCGGGCGCGGCTCTGGGAGTGGGTACCGGTACCGCGAACGCTGTCGAGGTTCATCCCGGCGCAAAGTTCGGCCAGACGGATCTGCTCCTGAACGGCGAGGAAACCGCACGAGCCGCGAGCGGAGATGTGTGGGCCGCGTTCTCGTACTGCTCGGACATCATCGCGAAGTACGGCGCGACTTGGGGGGCGATTGGCGGCGGTGCCGGCACTGCGCTGGCTTGGGCCAGCTTGGGCGGTACGACCGTCGCCGGTGCCGGCGTCGGCGGCGTCGGCGGCGCCGGCGGCGCCGCGGTTGGGTGCACCGGCATGGTCATCGACGCTGCGAAGACCGCCAAGGCACAAGGCAAGTGGGCGGGATTGACTTTCGCCCCGCCCGCTGGCGGATGGACGTGGACGTACTGATCGACCGCGCAGTCTAGGTGCCCCGGACACCATCCCACTGGGCATTACGTCGGCACGAAGACCCGATCACCACCAGGTGATCGGGTCTTCGTGGTTTTCGGCTTCCCACCTTGCCTCGGCGAAGAAGCAGGTCGAACACGTACACCGCCGGTTTACGTGCCATGCGCTAAATTGGCCGAGTTCGACCTTCGATGAGGGTCACGGTCGAGCGTGATGTGGTCAGCACCCACCGACCGCTGCTCAGCAGCAAGAGCTGTTTGATCTGCTCTAACAAGTCGAGCCAGGTGCCGTGTCGCTCCCGCTGCGGCACGGGCCCGTATTGAGGAACTCAACCGGACGGTTCTCCTGCCACACGGAACTCCCTCAAGACGATCTCATTCAGGATGGCGCCCTTCGGGTTGTCTCCGAGCTGTTGTAGATTCCCGATCAAGATGGGTTGCAGCCTTTGTGTGGGCTGTGACGGTGTCTTCGATGCGGGTTGCGAGGTCGACGTCTTCTCTCAAGGTTGCTGATGCGTTGGCGGCTCCGAGGGTGCCGGCGCACAGGTTCCAGGCGAGTCGGTGCGTGGTGGGGGTGTTGGTGAGTTCGCCGTCGGTGATGGCGGTGTCGATGATGTCGCTGATGGCGTCGACCCAGTGTGCGAACCCGGCCGCGTTGTCGATGGTGGGTTCGAGGGTGAGTTTCATGCCGGCCCGCACGTTGGTGTCCTCGGCGATCTGACGAGCGAGGGACGTGAAGATCGCCGTTAGCTTCTCCCCTGCCGTGCTGCTCGAACCTGACGTCAGCGCTTCGCTGATGGTTTCGCCGAGGGTGTGGTTCCAGTCGGAGATGAGGTGTTCGGCGATCGCTTCTTTGGATGGGAAGTGGTAATACATCGCGCCTTTGGCGAATTTTCCGGTACCGCTGATGGTGTTGATGCTGGTGTTGCCGTAGCCGTCGGTGTCGAAATGCCGGGCTGCGACGGCGATGATCGCTTCCCGCGTTCGCACTGCACGGTCCTGCATTGCCGAGTTCTTGCTGCCGGGGACGCGACCGATCCGGTGGGTTGTCGTGGTGGCAGCGTTTTCCGGGACGTTCGCAGATTCGACGGGGCTGTTCACAGGGATGCTCCTTCGACCATGCGGACGGCGGCCGGGTCGGTTCCGCGCCACATCAGCAGTAGATCATCGATCCGCCTGCTGATGGTGTGGTTCTCGTCGAGGCTGGCGGCAACCTGCACAGCGCCGACGAAACCGGCGCAGAGAGTATCGGCAAAACGCGACACGGCGGAGTCGAGGGCGCCGGAACGACTCGCGTCGACGACGATCGGTGTGATCGCAGCGGTCCACGCTTCGTAGGTGGCTCGGGCGCCGCTGAGCGACTTGTCGACGGACAGGATGAGGCCGGCGCGGATGATCGCCTCGTTTTGGGTGCGGCGGGCGAGTTCGCGGTAGATCATCAGTACTTGCCGGTCGGCGGGTTGACCGGTTGCGATCGCTTTCCCGACTGTCGCGGTGACTGCGTCGGACCAGCGGCCAAGCATCTCCCTCGCGATGGATTCTTTCTTCGAGAAGTGGAAGTACATCGCTCCCTTGGTGACCGGGGCGAGTGTGACGATGTCGTCGATGGTGGTGCCCGCGTATCCCGTTTTGCTGAACAGGATTGCGGACGCCTCGAGGATCGCTTCGCGGGTGATTTTCGCTCGTGGCTGCATCGGTGGTCGGCCGGTTTTGCCGTGGTCGATGCCTTCGGAGAGCTCGTTATGATCGTTCATTGGTCACAGATGCTTTCTGTGGTCATCGGCCCTGACGGTGTTACAGCACCGCCAGGGCCACTCCTTTTATTGGTGCGTGCGGGTCAAACGGTGGTGAGTTCGCTCCGCATCGGGTTCTCGGCGGCTCGCAGGTCGGGCAATGGCGGACTGTCGAAGCCTGCTTCTCTGGCTGCGGTATCGAACTTCTCGTACCGGCGCCATGCGGTCGATGTCGCGACAGGCGGCTTCGATTCCAAAGCGATGGTCTCCCACGTGAGGTTCGGGTTTGTGAGCTTGCGGACTGCTGTATCTTTCACGTTCTTCGCGAGATTCGACCGGGCGATGAAGGCCATGAGATCGTCGATGTCGGCATCCGTGTCGGCCTGTGCGCCTTCGGCGTCGCCGGGGGCTGGGAACTCCGCAGCGGTGTCTTGGGAGTCGAGGATCTCGTCCAGGTCGTTCATCGTTTCGTCCACGAAAAAAGGTTCCGCAAAGTCCGCAATAGCGTCCTCGTGGCCGGCCTTCGCATCCGCCGTTGTGGTGTCTACGTCTAGATCCTCTTCCTCCTGCTCCGCAATATTGTGGGCGATATTCTCGCGGGTCTGAGGGACGCGGATCGGTCCCCGGCCTACGGTGAGGTCAGACGCAATACTCGTTGCATCCTCACTGTCGGTGGCATTTTCGACGATCGAACGGTAAGCGGCGTAGGCCATTCCGACTGCCTTCACCAGGATTGTGATTCCGTGTGTGAACGCCAAGACCAGGGCCGGCGGAATGATCGCTATGGCCGCTGCAATGGCGGGCGCGAGTGGAATGAACCCAAGGTCTCCCCCGCCATCGATCGACTCCTGTGCGGCGGTTGCTGCGTGATAGGCGTGGTAGGCGTTTCCGAGGATGCTGATCGCGACGACGCTGACGGCGAGGGCGATGTAGAAGCCTCGATCGCGCCTGTTCATGTTGAGCTTGCTGATGATGACGATGGCGATGGTGGCGCCGAGGATCGCGCTGTCGACGATCGCCGGGAAGATCCAAGTCAGGTGTTCGGGGATCAGTGCTTGCCGTGCGAGGTCGCGTTGCACGGCGAAGGAAAGTACGAATGCACCGGTGGTGATACCGAGTGCAATGACGATCGCGAGTGCGAGTGCGGCGAGCAATGCGCCTAGCTGAACACGGGCAGCTCGGAGGCTAAAGTCGTTCATGATCGGGTTTTTCCTTTCAGCGGGGTTCCCGGTCTGGAGCCTCGTCGGGTGCATCCGGCGGGGCTCCCTTTGCGTTTCAGATCAATCTGCGCGCTCGCTATCGGGTGCTGCGTCCGTGCTTTTTGTAGTGTTCGGGGTAGGTCGACTGAATTGCCTGCTCGATGATCGAACGGATGCTGTGCCCAGTTTCGTCTTCGACGGCATCGATAGTTTCCCGGAAGCTCAAGCCGAGCCTGGTCGAGAACTGGATGACGGGTTCGGCCTTTTCCTTCTTCGGGCGCCCTACCGGCCGGCGTGCGGCTGGAACCTCTGCCGAATCGACAGCCTCGTCGACGGCCGGACGCGGCCCTCTCCGTGGGGCACTGAGGTCAGGTTCTGTGCTCATTAGTTCATTCCTTCGTTCGGTAACTCATGAGTTCATGCATTGCTGCATTCGTTACGTAACTCACGCATGAGTTAGTGCATTCACTCATTATTGCACGCGTGCATGAATTAATTAAGCCAACTCGTGCACTCATGCGTTAATGAATGCGGAAAATATCTGCTGGTAAGCGGCCAAAACCGGCTCACCCTTGTCGAATTTTCCGTACCACTCGCCGGTCATTCGCGACTGGTCGACGATGGTGCGATTCGGAATGATTGGTGTGAGAACGAGGCCCGTTTCCCTCAGTCGCTCCAGCGCTTTCACTGACACTTTCGTCATCACCGTCTCCTTGACGGCGCCGACGACAATGCCTGCCTCGGTGAGACGGCAGGGGGCACCAATCGCTTCGCGGCTTTTACGGAACTTTGCGACGGACTCTTGCGCGCCTTCGACACCGTCGATGCCGTCTTGATTCGCTGTTGCCGCGTAGATGACCTTGTCGCTGGCGGCGAGCGCATTTTGCGTGAGCGTTCCGCCTTGGCGGTTAGGGCAGTCGATGATGCGGATTTCCGCTGTGTGCCCTTCCAATGCCGTTGCGAGCCTCAGTTCGGCGTGATCTTCATAGTCCCTCTCACGGTTCGACAGTGACCTCGAGGACGGAATGATGCGCAGATTGTCGTCCCACCCGCTGTCGATGGCGAGATCTTCGGCCCACCCTTCCGGGTTTTCGTCGGCCAGGATCGCGCCCACGTGCTGCCACGATTCCTCGGGATAGCTGCCGATCCATTTAGTGGCCGCACCTCGGGGATCTAGGTCGATGAGAGTGGTCTTGACCCCGGAGAGGGCAGCCACCATCGCAAGGGAGACCGCGGTTGTCGTCTTGGTGACGCCGCCGGCCTCGCTGTACACCATGATTGTCGTCATGCATGAATGCTAGCACTAATGCGTTCACTCCGTCATTAGTTAATGCATGCATGCATTAACTAATGAATCGTCGTCAACTTGGTTCGATTACGGCAACGCCGCTGGTGAGGGAGTTTTGCGGCACGCCGCACTTCTGTTCCCACAAGACTGTCAATTCGAGGCAGAGACGCAAAAAGCGCAAAATGTCGAGGTTCCCTAGCTTTGTCTTCCCGCACTACATTTCGCCTTGCACGCGACAGGGACGACGGTCCTCGCCAGCCGCCGCCAGGGGACATTGAGCACCGACCACTCAGCATCGCATAGACCCAGGAAATCAAGCTGCAAGCGCACTCCTCGGCGACTGGTAATCGGTGACGATGCGTCGAGCTGCGGCGTAGTCGGCGCGGCCGCCGATGGTGGGGAAGCGGCCGTAGCGCCCTCGCGGTGTTGTTTCGATTGGTAGGGCGACGGATCCGGATGCGTACCTTCGGGGACCGCTACGTTTCTTTCCACGGCTACGCCGCCACTCCAGCTCGTCGGTCCACCAGGCGAATAGCTCGCGCTCCGTCACGTGACGTAAGGCGCGGGTTGCAAGCACCCCTGAGACGCCTATTTGCTGAGCCGCTGTGTGGAGTTGAAGCCGACGAGTCTGGGCTGTGGACCGCGATGTCGGGAGTAGGTGGAGCCGCGCAAACGCCTTCTTTGCCGCTTCCACTGTCCTGTGTGAATACCCGGTAGCTGCCACAAGACCAGGTGTGTCGTCAATCCCAGAGATCAGGTGCAGGTGGATTCGAGCGTAGGCAGGGCCTAATCCGGGGGCAGGTGTCCAGAGGTCGTGGGCGTGGTGAGCGAGGAGCGTGTCCGACGGGGGCGGGCCGGGGGCGTGTTCCACTTGTGTTGCACCTGTGCAGTACTCAGCGGGGGGTGGATTGAGCTTCCATGTTGCACCGGCGGTTCCAGAACCTGCCTGGACCTGACTGACCCACGCTGCCGCTTCGAGTGCCCTCAACCTTCTGGAAATGGTCGATGCGTCCAAGCCTGTGGCATGGGCTAGTCGCCGGCAGTCAATGTCCAGGGTCGTGGTCCGGGCTGTGCGCGCGAGCTGAACCAATGCATGGAGAATCCGTTCGTCGCTCGGGCCGCCTGGACGCGCAAACGCCGCCGAGTGCCGGTGCAGGGCGTCCACGATCGTGTCCAGCTGAGCATCGAGCTCGTCCCACGCGGCCGAATCGACGTTGACCACTGAAGGAGCGAACACCGCGGCCGCTTCGATTGCACGGGACCAATGTTTGGCAAGTGTGAAGCTGTGACCGGCGTTCTTGTCTTCATGGAGGCGGATCAGCCCTGGTGCGGTCAGGGCTGCGTCGACGTCTTTAAGGGTGCGGCCGGCGCGAGCCATCCCGAGGAGAATGCTGAATGCAACGGTGCTGCGGTCGCGGTCGTTGCTGAGCGGGGTTGCCATGAGAAGCCTCGTCCGCGCTGACAGCGAGCGCCTTGGACGGTCCAGACGAGGCCCATCGGCGGACTCGATGATCCGGATCGGTGTCGACCGGTTAGCGGCGCCGGATAGAGCAGTGGAGTGGGGGTGCCTGGCTAGGAGCCAACTGATGACATCGGAGGGGGTTCCGGGGCGCATGGCTGCCAGCGCCTCGGAGAGCGCGTGACCACGTAGGGAGGGGAGTGCATACCCTCCTGCTCTGTGTGGAGCACCTGGTCCTCGGACCGCACCTGTGACCGGATTGCACAGCGGGCTGATGTCGAGACTGGGATAGTGCGCGCTCAGCGCGTGGGCAAGCGTCTTCACGTCGCCCGGTTGGGTCGCCTCGCTGAGGGAAACCCAGAGATGTTGTCCGCCAGTCGGTCCCGACGTCGTGCGGAGGTGTCGTACTCCGAGTTCGGTCAGTTCGTGTGCCAGGCGGTCGGCGTCTGCAAGTGCCACGCCCGGACCGTGCGTGGCGGTATCGAAATCGAATGCCAGAAGCTTGTATTGATTGTTCGAATCGGCCAGGTGAAGCGCCCATGGAACATTCGGCGGCGCCGTCGGTGCGACGACTGTTGCGCTGTAGTCGTGGGTGCTGGTCGGGTCGATACGAAGGCGAGTCCGCGGTGACATCCACATCGCAGCCGCGTACAGGTTCGTCAGGAGCGCGTCGTCATGATCGACGACACGCAGATTGATCGTAGAAATTTGATCAGGGCATGAGTTACCCTGAGACATGTCCTCCAAGACAAGTCCCTCCGGGGATTAGCAGCACCACTGAGAAACGAGCTGGTAACTCGAATCTCACTAACTTCGATCAACCCTCGGCCTAGCTCGCCGGGGGTTTTTCAATTCTCAGCTAATAAGCGGCACCACAGAGGTTGTGGCAGTCAGTGAGTCAGACTTGGTGAGGTCTGATCACGGGCGCTTTTATGCAGAGATCGGCAGCACCCCCTGGCGAAGCTCTTCGGCGAGTTCGGGACGTCCAGCGTCCAAGCAAATGAGATCGGATATGTAGACGCTCACTGAGGAACAACCGCGTGCGGCAGCGAGCGCCTCGACGTCAACGCGAGCCGGGACGCGTGCTTTGTACTCACCGCGCTCGCCCTTGCTTCTGCGACCCATCGCAATCTTCCTTCCGCCAGACACTTCGTTTTCTGGGACAGTTACGATGGTGCAGCACTCACACCCCGCTGGGGGTTCGACACGCCGTAGACGTATCAACAAAATCTATCATCGTAGATTTTAGCTGCACGATCTGAGGATCAGCGGGCTGAGTATTCGCTATCTTCTGCGATTGGCCAAGGCGGCTGTGCGCGCCTGCGCGACTTCGTCCAGAGAAGCCTCCGGCGAGCTTCCACGTTCCAGACCAGCAGCGAGGGCGGTTGCTACAGCCAGCGCATCGCCGATCGCCTCCGTGGCGCCGCTTCCAGATGCTGGGGAGGCTGCGTGTGCTGCGTCCCCGATAACCATCGTCCGCCCACTTCTCCAGCTAGGCATGTTGTCGTGGGCTGTCGCATTCGCTACGAACACTTCGCTCGTGCGCTCCAGCAATGATGGCGTGAGTTCTGCGAAACCGAGTCTCTGAGTAAGAACGTCTGACCAGTTCTCGATGGGCTGCCGCCCGCATTCGCTCTTCGGGAGTGCCCCCTCTGCGGCTAGCCTCGCGAACCAGAAGAGCCCTTGACCGTCGTCACCGTTCAGATATCCCAAGGTGTCGTCGCCAAGGCCTCCGTCGAACTTCTCCTTCAAAAAGGACAGAACGCCTGCTTCTTCGACTGCGTCAGCGGTTGGAATGTAGGCGTAGATCACTGTCTGCCCCTGATAAGAAGCGTCAGGGCCGGTCAGGGGGTTGCTCAAGCGCACCGTCGACCCGACACCGTCACAGCCGAAAACGAATTGAGCGTGAATGTCTCGCCCACCGGCGGACACTGTTGCGCGGACCCCATTGGATACGACCGAGACAACGTCCACACCCGTCTCGATCTTGGCGCCGGCCTCGGTCGCTGATTGCGCCAGGTAGTCGATCAGGTCGGCTCTCCACAGGTGTCTGAACTCAGTGCCTGAATCCGTGACAGGCAGCGGTGCGCCGGAGGACTTTCCTGATCCCGCCCGAACGATTTTCTTGACGGCTACGCCGACGTGACGAAGTTCTTCGCTGACTCCGATCGAGATCAGCTGGTCGATCGCCTGTCCCGAGATTGTCAGGTACGCCCCTCCCTGCGAACTCAGGTCGGTCCGTCTCTCCAAGACAAGCACTTCGATATTTCTCCGTCTGAGTGCTGTGGCCAGAGTTAGTCCCGCGATTCCGGCACCTACGATGACTATCTGATTCACGCTTTTCCTTCAGCTGCGGAATAGAGCAGGGAGAATTCGACGATGGATTTCACATCTTCATCGAAGGAATCACCATCCGGGGCAACAATCAGGTGAACGGGGAAGATGATCTCTAACTCGTCAGGGCTTTCCAGAAGTTTACGAATTTCTCTAGCGTTCGCGGTTGCGCCAGCTGCGGCGTAGTCCTCGGGAACGATACTAGAACTCAGACGGATCAACCCGTCCCTGATCTCTATGAACATTCTATAGTGCCGAATCATCAAAGACGTGCGCCTAGGCAGTATCGAATCCTGGGGGCCCGACCGCTTCTTCAACTCATGCCTAGGGAATTTGTTGGACAAATCGGACCAGAGGGCGGTCATCGCCGCAATATCCTTTTTGTATTTTCTTCGTAGCGCCAACTGAGCCTTGCGCTGTGATATTGCAGGAATACAGATCCCCAGGATAAATAGCAGTATCCCCAGCGCCATCCCGGCACGACCGAGCACCCTCAAACTGTGCGGCATGTATCCGTCTTTGGCCAGGTAAACGAGTTGCAGCGTCAGAATTAGTTCGGCTGCTACGAGGACAAATGATCCAACCGACAGCACTTTCAGGCCCCGCGATAGTGCTCCTTTGGACATCTTGGCGGCGCGGAACGAGAGCATCGAAATAACGAGGAATCCGATTGGAAAGAAGATCTTGGAGGAGAAATAGAATCCGACGACGCCGGGGGAGTCGAATTCGAATACTTCCGTCCCTGCGGGCACTACCCATGTGAAGTACAGGCCACCAAGGACGGATGCCAGAAAGGTCGTTACGGCTACAGCTACATAGGCACGTCGCGCCTTCGGATTCCCCCAATAGTAAATGAAGTACAGAGCAGTGCTGAGGATGGCGAGCATGAGGAACATCGACTGCAACCAGGCAAACAAATAGGTGTGCATTCCTCCATTTATCACATCGACTTTGGACGCGATCTCCAGAAGAGCCGAGATGCCGAGCAGTACGATCGACCATACGACCATCCATTCAGATGACTTACTGGGCCGGCGCCACAATGCCCACGCACGCCATAGGGCCACTCCGAAAATGATCAAAGTACGTGCGATTATGAGAAACCAGATCATATCGACTGAATCCTGTCCTGCAATGCCGCCGCGAGGCGACGCCCCTGTGCACTGCTCTGAACAACTGGAGCGATCGCGTATGCGAGGTTTGCCCAGCTCATGACGAGGGACGCCACGACTTCTGCATCATGCTCGATGACGTTGGAGTAGTCCCCTCTCCGATGTGCGTCGAAGAGTTCCTCGTCGGGGTTCTCCATCAGAGAGCCACAGACCAGGTGACCCAACTCGTGTGCGACGTTGTGTACCTGATGCACCAGGGTCGCGGCTTGTTCGAAATAGATCACGATTCCCTGGTCATCGAGGAGCGTGGCCGCAAACGGTCCACGCGGCGACAGCGAACGAGCCTCAAGGTCAATAGGGGATCCGATGAGCTCTGAAATCCCCGAAAGAAGCAGTGGCGCTTGCTTATAGGGATCGACAGCTTGGACGTCGAGGCCACGCAGGAATTTTCGCGTGCGGTGCACAAGTCGGAGGTGCCGGAACGCTGCGTCCTCCGGTGGCACTTCGATGAGCGCGGGGTATGCAACTGGCTTCATAGGGCGAGCGTAATTTGCTAGCTACTCTTCCGGCAGGTCAGGTGGATCGAGCGGTAGACCACGCCGCTTACGAAAGGAGCGGATCAGGTCGTTGACGACCTCAAGATCGCCGCTGTCCAACCCCGCCAGCCGGAAGGCGACAGCATGGACATTCGTATCCGCCCGCAGTCGCGCGTAGTCGAGTTCTACCTTGGTTCGAGTGGCAGTTTCCTCGTCGAGGAAATAGCGGACATCCACCCCGAAGGCTACGGCTATACCTGCTGCCGTCTTCAAACTGGGGGACTTCGCCCGACCAGTTCGAAGGTGGGATAGGTAGGTCTCACTGATGGGGTACCCCATCTCGGTAGAGCGGCGGGCCAGTTGCCCCAAGGTGTAACGCTTGCCGTCTGCATTTGGCACACCAGCGAAGAGCTGTTCGAGCCGCTCAGCGAACACGCTGGAATCTTCAGCAGGCTGCTCCATTGCGCACCGACTCCTCACCGTTTTTCGGGATCACGACATTTCGAGCACACACCTGTCGGGTTCCAGTGCTATCGTACTGCCGGACCATACGATAGTTATCGAAACGATGAGAACTTGCGTTACACAAGACGCCACACCCCCACAAGGACCGAGCATGGACCCTCAGACGAAATCATGGGCTCTCCCCGATTCCGCGGTTGCGCGCCTTGTCGTAGCCAGCCCTCACGGCCTCAGCATCCACCCCAAGTGCTTCAGCCAAAACAGCAGCACGCTCGTCGGTCAGACGCACTTCCGCCCGCTCCAGCGCCCCGATCGCTGTCGTACTGATGTTGGTGACGCGCCCGAGCTGCGGCTGAGTGAGGCCTGCAAGTATCCGGAGATCAGCGAGACTGCGAACGCCGTCCGGCACATCGACAAGGTCCGTGATTTCACATTTCAGCGCCTTTGCAACTTGCACGAGCGTGTCGATCCCAGGAGTTCGGCGCCCCTTCTCCCAGTCCGCGATAGCAGTCACGCTGACATCGGCGAATCGCGCAAGGTCGGGTCGGGACATTCCCAGCGATTCCCTGCGCTTCTTGAGAGCGTCAGGGACGAAGTTACGCAGGATTCGCCTGCTCACGCTTTGCCTTCGTCCACGGTTGTTCATTCTTCCAACCTAGTAACCGGAAGTCACAACGCGCGGAGTTCTATAGCGGGCACGATGCGCCCATTGGCTGCGCGGGTATAACGCGCTATGCTAGGGGATGAAAACGCATGTGATTCATGTGGTTACCGAACGAAGTAGCTGAACGAAGTAGCTGAACAAAGAAAACCCCAGGGCGTGACTCTGATTGGCGTCCGAACACTCCCCGGGGTCCCACTGCGGCATCACCCAGCTGGATGACTTCACAGGTCTTCGAGTCTAGGTGGCGTCGTTGAATACGCAACCATCCGGAGGCAACCATGGAAAAGATCTCCAGCCTTTCCATTGAATCTGATCCCCGCGGTTTAATTCCCGCCGCCATTTCCGATCGCCCGACCTCGGCTGAATACTTCGTCGTTGCCTCATATCGCGTTATCGAACCTGTGTCGTGCGCAGGCCGGGCCGTCGGTCACACATGTGTACCCGCCCTCGGGGTCGGCGCACGACTCTGCCCGGTCGGACATTCATTGATTCCTGCGGGCTCCCTCGTTATGGCGCATTTTTCACGCTCCCTCGAACTTCCCGGCGCTGTTGCGTCGGGATCGAAGGCCGCGTAACTCTCGCATTTTCTGCGGCCAAGCACGTCAAATGTTCCGTTAGTTGTTGAACCACAACAAGTTTGAAGGGATGTCATGAAGCAGTTCAAGAAACCACGGTCCGGGGGCCGCCATCGGTCACCGTCGACGGGTGCGGTCGCAGCCGTGACGTTGGCGGCGATGGTCGGAGCCGCCTTCGTCAATGCCGGAGTTGCGATCGCAGCGCCGACCCAGCCGGGCATTACCGCTCCGTCGCAGCCGGGCATTACGACGCCTCCGCCTGCGTCGGAACAGCCGGGCATTACTACTGCCCCTGAGGTTCCTGCACCGACGTCCGATCGTTCGTACTGGACTCCGCCGCCGGCTGAGTACGACAACATTCAGTGGAAGCCTTCGCCGTCGACGCAGCAGTCGTCCCCGAACAATGCAGGCGATAGCAGCGGGAACTACGTTGCGCCGGCGTATTACGGTGACCCGATCGACGTGGGGACACTCCATCTCCCGACCGAAGTCGAAATCATCGCGCCGATCGAAGCACCGCCCCAGATGTTGCAGCTGGGTGATTACGTCGGGCCGAAGCCCAATTGGATGTCCGACGAGTATCTCGAACGCACCAATAACACTGCATCTGTCGGTGTTTCACAGTTCGCGACATTCTGGTCCAGCGTCGGCGTCGACGTCGATCGTTCACAGCGTGTCTCGGCTGCAACCTTCGGCGGAGCCGCAGCAGGTGCCTTGGCTGCCGGAACCGCAGGGTTCACAGTGGGCGCATTGGGTGGCGGCACCGTGGGCGGTTTGATCGGGGCCGGTATGGGCGGTCTGGTTCCGCTCCCGCCGCCACTGCCGGAAGCGACGACAGGCGTCGTCGGCACCGCGATCGGTGCCGGTGCAGGTGGATTGCTTCTCGGGATTCCCAGTGCCGCGGCTGGAGCTGTGGTGGGCGGTCTGACGGCGGGAGCAATCGGGGCCGGTGACACCGATGCCGAGCCTCGCCACATCGACGTGCCGAATCTCCCTGAGCCGGACGCACCTGCGATCACCTCCCAGACCAGTGACGCGCTGGCGGCGCAGGCCCCGCAGATCGCGCAGGTCGTCACCGACGCTGTGGCGTCCGTTCCGCAGATCACCGAGAACGTCAACGCGCAGCTCACTACTGCACGTGAAACCGTCCTCGCTCAGCCCGGTGGCGATCAGATCATCGCCGCACTCGACAACGCGGCCGTCGAAGCGAATTACGCCTTCGGACCTACCGCCGATCTGATCGGCCAGGCCCTCGGCGCTGCTGCCGCTGGAGCGATCCCCGCGTAATCACTACCGCCGCCGGGGTCGGGGCTTCGGCCCCGGCGGTGTTAGTCGAAGTTCTTTTTCTTTGCACGAGAGGAAATATCGACATGTCAGGTCAGAACTGGTTTCCACCGTTGGACCCGACCGAGTTCGCCGACGAAGTGGACACGGGAGAGCAAACCCCAGACACCGACGTACATTCCGAGCCCGAGTCCGAAAACCCCGATGAGGAATCAGAACCCGACACCCTACTCGACCATGCCGAAACTGCCACGAGCGAACCGGTTTCCACCGGCAACGCTCCCTCGACAGACGAGACCGTTGTCGCTGCGGTGAGCCGACCCACCCAACACCTCACTCCCACATTCGAACGCGCAGATGAGGACGAGACCGGACCGGCGACCGATCCGATCGCCGGGTCCGTCGGTGTTGTCCGCACGCTCCCGGTCGTCACCCTCGCTGTCAATGACCTCAATACACAACCGGATTGGGCATCGGAATGGGAGCTGCCCGCCACCGATCCGGAACCGACACCGACCACCCCGGATGCGGGAGAGCGGATCGGAATCCCCGAACCCCTCCCAGGATCCGACCGGGCGCGTGGCCGGAGCCGCCGCACGAAAGCCGCTGTCGGGGGAGCCGCTGCGGCCGTGCTGGCCGTCCTCGTCGGCGGAACCGCAATCGCGCTGGCCTCCGGTTCCGACGAACCGGACGCTCCAGCCTCCCTCGAAGTACCCGGAACCACTACGGCCCCGCCGGCGGCGGGGACGTCTGCCGCCGGGGCGCAGGCCGCCTCATCCTGGTGCCCGAGCAGCGTCAAGGGTGACGTCATCAGCGGGAATGGCCCTGGCGGTACCGGATCTGGCCCTGATGCGATCCTCGGATTTCAGCACGCCTTCTACGTCGATCGCAACGCGGACAAAGCGCGAGGCTTCGCCACTCCGGAAGCTGCGGCCACCCAACTGTCGACCTTGCAAGCCGGCATCGACGACGGCGTCCCGGTCGGCACCGAGCATTGCGTTCTGATCCGCCCGTCCGGTCAGCCGGGTGTCTTCGCCGTAGAGATGGTCCAAAAAGCCGCGGACGGCGCGATCGTGCGATACGCGCAAACCATCAGCACGACCGTGCGTGACGGAAAGACACTGATCGCGGCCATCAACGAGAGCGTAGGCACGCCGTGACGTGGGCGGGGGACTGGCTGGGCGGCGAGCCGACAGAAGACAACGAATCCGACGAGACGCCGTCGGCACCGGTCGACGACACCGCACCGCCGCTCGTGCCCGGGTCCGAGGCAGAAGGCCCGGTCGATGAGGTGCCCGAGCCAGAAGATGCACTGATTCCGCTGGCACCGCCTTCTGCTGTGCTGATCGCCGGGGTTGCCGGTGGAGTCGGAGCCACCACGACAGCGGTCGGCCTGGCGAGTGCACTGCACACCGAACTCGTCACCGCTGCCGCCGTGGATACGACCCCCGCCGGTGGCGACCTGTCAGGCCGTGGCTGCGGGCGCGAGCTGAACCCCGGCCAATGGGTCTCCGAGCACGGGGTGCTGTGGGGTCGCCGCACGCTCGGGGAGCTGCGCGGCGACGCTGCGGCGCTCGCGTCCGTTCACTCACTCCTGACCGCGTCCGGTCATTTTCCGATCTACGACGCCGGAAACCCTGTGCGTGCACAGCATCTCGCTCCGCTACTGGCCGATGCGTCGGTCGTGATCGTCCTGGTGGTGTCCAGTCGCGGCGACTCCGTGAACCGTCTTCCCTCCGTCCTGGAATGGATCGAGAGCACCCTCGGCGCACACACGTTGGCATCGGTTGTGGTGGCCGTCGTCGAGGTCCGTCCCGGTTCGACGCCGGTGGCCGATCACCTCAGTGCCCATATGGCGGGCCGGATCGGAGCGGTGCGCCTGATCGGTCACGACCGGTCGTTGGCCGCAGGAGGACCGATCGTGACCTCGGCGATGGGCAGCGGTGTCGAGCAGGACTTCACCGCTCTCGCCGCCGACGTACGAAACCTCGGTGCAGCCGCGCCGACGCAGTGAACAAACACATCCGAAGGGAAATCCGCATGAGATATACGAGAGGGATCACCACAGCGGTGACGGCCACGGTCGTCCTCGCGCTGGCAGGAACCAGTCTGGCGAACGCCGCACCCACCTCAGGCGACTCCGCACCGATGCCCTGCACCGCCCTGGGAGTTTTCGGCGTTCAGGGGACCAACCAGTCCGCTCCGGATGCCGACCCCACCATCGACAGCGGCTTCCTCGGCATGTCGGTGATGGTGCCGTTGCTCCAGTCCGCTGCCGGTGAGGTCTCACGGATGCTCGTCCCGTACGCCGCCGACTTCGGTTGGCGAGGAGCGACGTACGAGCAGTCGATGACCGAGGGGGTCGACAAGACCAGCCAAGCGATCGCCGATTACGCCGATCGGTGCCCCTCGTCGATGATCGCGGTGACCGGATATTCGCAAGGCGCGCAGATAGCGGACACCGTCATCCGCAACATCGGCAGCGGCAAAGGCCCGATCACAGCGGACAAGCTCGCCGCCGGCGCCTTGTTCTCGTCCCCGAATCGCCCGCAAGGTGCCAGTACCTTCCCCGGCGGCTCGTCCGGACAGAGTTCACCGACACCGCCCAAGGGCGTTGCCACCTCTGCCTTGTCGGATCTGACGGTGACCACCCCGACCCCTGCTGACGGCGGCGGCATAGCCCCGAACTACGCCGCCTCGTCCGGGTACGGCTCTGTTGCCGGCCGCGTCGCCTCGTTCTGCACCGACGGCGACCTCGCATGCGCGACACCACAAGATGCGACGCTGGCCCGCACGGTCACCAACATCGCTGGGCAGCTGCACCTCGAGCAACAGGATCCGCAGAAAACTCTCCTCGACCTCGCGGGCGCATTGGGTGGGGCGACAATTCGTACCGCCGCCGACGTCGTCAACGACGACATCAACTTCTCAGGCGGCCGGTTCACCGTGCAGTCGTCCGGAAAGACCATCCTCGGGCGCCTGTCCACGAATTCCGATCCGCGCTCCGCCACTCCGGACGCGGACGCCGATGTCATCCGGGCAGTCATCAAAACCGGTGTCATGGGATTGCAAGCGGGCATCGCGGTCGCGAAGAAAGTCCTCACACTGGACACGATCGGCACCCTCGCCACCGTCGGCATGGCCAATCCCCCTGCTGCACTGGGCATCTTGGCAGCGAAAGTCGGGGACGCGGCAATGAGTTTGTTCCCGCCGTCCACCGGCACCCAGATCCAGAAGTACATCTACAACGAAGTCCAGCGCGGCATTTCCGACAACAAGGACCTGCTGAAGATGGCAACGCAGGTCAAGTACTGGGACACGGCCCGCAACCACGGCACCTACGACTCGATTCCCGTGGGAGGAAAAGGGCAGACCCCGGCGAAGTTCACCGTCGAGTGGTTCTCCACCCTCGCGAAAGAACTCTCGTCCGGATCCACGTCGGTCGGGGCGAGCACCACGAAAACAGCCTCGCCGACGACTCGTCCGAGCGGGACGCCCTCTGCGGCCCCCTCGTCGTCGACGCCGCTGACCAGCTCGATATCCGCCACGACATCGGCGGTTTCTCCTGAAATCGTCGGGCCGGGCGGCGCGTTCGCGCCTGCCCAGATCCCGACTCCTACTCAGGCGCCAGCCGCCGCACCGCCCGCGCAGTGATCGGTCGGCGGCGCACGGAACTCCTCTGCTGCGCCGCCGCCCAGCAAACCCCGCCGGCGCACTGACGTTCCACTCCAACCGAAGGGACCATCTCGTGTCAGATGACAGCAGCAGCGGAGGCGTCGGCGGTGCCATCGTCGTTGTCGGTGCCGCAGCCGTCGCGTTCCTTCTGATGATCATGGCCGTGGTGGTCGTTCTCGTTTCCGAGGACGAAGAGTGCGCTCCCGTCGAAAACGGGGGCGGGCAGGTTGCCGCTGCTGGTTCGCTGGTCAAGCCCACCAAGTCGTCCGAGACAACGGACACCTCTCCGTTCGGTCCGCGATGGGGCACCGAACACAAAGGTCTCGACCGTGCGGGTCCTGTCGGTACCCCGATCTACGCGTTCACCGACGGCCGCGTTCGTGAAGCCGGTCCCGCTGACGGCTTCGGGAACTGGATCATCGTCGATCATGAAATCGAGGGCCACGTATACAGCAGCGTTTACGGGCACATGTTCGACGACGGTGTGATGGTCCGCGCTGGAGAGCAGGTCCGTGGCGGTCAGCAGATCGGGGCGATCGGCAATGCCGGCGGCTCGACCGGGCCGCACCTTCATTTCGAGGTGTGGGACGGGGGTCGTCTACCCGACGGCGCCGGTACCGCGGTGGATCCAGGGCCGTGGATCGACAAGGCCGCCGAGCCCGGCGAGGCTCCCGCTGCGCCGGCACCGACTTCCCCGGGCTCGGGTGATGCGGGTGATGAAGGTTCCGGGTTCGGAGGTTTGGACGGCCGACAGTTGGCGATCGCGAAGCAGATCGTCGCGGTCGGTGAAGTCATGGGCATTCCCGATCGCGGTGTCGTCGTCGCGCTCGCAACCGCAAGCCAGGAATCCGGCTTTCGCATGTACGCCAATGACGGCACCGATCCTCGCCTCGAAGCCGATCAGAAGGACGTGGGCCGATCCCTGGACTTCCCGCACGATGCTGTCGGACGAGATCACGGCTCCGTCAATCAGTTTCAGCAGCAGTACCCGTGGTGGGGAACGCTCGAAGAACTGATGAACTCTGCCACTGCATCACGCAAATTCTACGAAGCGTTGGCCAAGCAGAGCGGGTGGGAATCGCTACCGATTACCGTCGCAGCACAGAACGTTCAGGGATCGCTGTACCCGGACGCGTACGCCGACGACGAGCCGATCGCCACCACGTTGGCGGCCAAGTTCAAGGGCGCCGGGGCGAACATGTCCGAAGCCGACCTCGCATCCATCGCAGCTGGTGGAGCCATCGCCGTCGCCGACGGCGGCAGCGCTGCCTGCAACGATCAGCAGCCCGCACCCGGTAGCGGCGGCGGCGAGGGTCCGGCCAGCGAGTTCGGACGAGCCATCATCCTGGCTGCCTCGCGCTGGATCGGTACCCCGTACGTCTGGGGCGGTGGCGACACGAACGGCCCCACCGGCGGCGGATTCGACTGCTCAGGTCTGACGCTGTACGCGGTCTACCAGGCATCCGGCGGACGAATCAGCCTGCCGCACTTCACCGGATCGACCGCAGATCCCGGACAGCTCTACGACTCACGCGGCGCAGAGGTCCCCATCGACCAGAAACAGCCCGGCGACCTGATCTTCTTCGGCCCCGCCTCGAACACGCACCACGTCGGCATCTACTACGGCCTCGAGAACGGCGAAGAGATGTTGCTTCACGCTCCGACCGAAGGCCAGACCGTCACCATCGCTCCGCTGTCGGGGATGTCGGGAGAACAAATGCACGTCCGCCGCTTCGGCGCATCACAACCGCAACCGCAGGAGGCACGATGACACACCGGACTGACCGCAGACCGATGAGGTTGACCGCGTTCGCCGCCATGACCTTCGCTGTTCTCGCACTTGTCGGATGCGGGCGCAGCGATGACCACGACCACCCGATGGATGAGGGCGGCCCCACCCAATCTTTGACTGTTCCCGCCGATCCCACTCTGCCGGAACCGTTTTCCTCGGTCGATCAAAGCGATCCGGAAGCCGTGATGGTTGCGGCCGCGCAAGCTCTGTTCTCGTACAACCCCGGGGCGGACACCAACCAGATCGACGCAGCGAACCGGGCAGCACCGTTGCTCGACGAGCGGTACTACACCGACAACGCGTCGTCCTTCATTACTTTGGCACCGATCACCGGTCGCCAATGGGAGTCCTGGCGTGAGCGCAGCGCGGTGGCCACGGCCACGGCGACGGTGACCGCCGACAATCACCCCGAGGACAAGCCTGCGAAGGTCTCGCGAGTCGTGGCCGTGACGGTGACCGCCGTCGATGCCGGCGGCCGGGAGATTGATCGGGTTCCGTTCGCGGCGTACATGACCGCCACCAAGCTCGGTGTGTGGCGCGTGAGCGCGGTGATGGTCCGATGACCAGCGCATATGCCGATGTCCCGCGTCGCGGTGCTCCGATGCCGAGCGGTCCACGCATCGCGGGGGCTGTGATGCCCGGGACCGATGAATCCGCTCCGATCTGGGAAGGCCCGATCGAACGTGAGGCTCTGACCCCCGCCCGGCCGCTTGTCTGGCTTCTCGGAGCTACCGGCGGCGCCGGAGTCTCCTCGCTGACGCGTTCCCTCGCGTACGCGGGGGACTGCCAGCGCGGCTGGCCCGGATACATCGGTGACCTACCGGGCGCGGACTCACCGCTGGTGGTGCTCGTTTTTCGCACGACGATGCACGGCGCAGAGCGTGCTCATTCACTGCTTCTGCAACACGCCGCCGGTGGCACGCCGGAAGGAACACACATCCTCGGCGTCGTGTCCGTCGCCGACAGTGATCGCCCACTGTCCAAGCCGGTCCGGAACCGTCTGGCCGTCGTCGAGTCGCTGGCGCGCTCGCTGGCCGGTCACTGCTGGGACGTGCCGTGGCTCGAGCCCTGGCGGGTCATGCCTCCTCGCGAACTTCCCGAGTGGTCTCCGTCCTCGACGTTGCCGGCCGACAAGAAAGCGGCGCGTGACCCGACGAGATACCCCGTCGCCCCGGTGATCGCTCTCCACGACCAGATCCGAGTCGCAGCAGCAGCTCGGGTGAAGGAAATCAGTTCTTCCGCAACATAACTCGAAAGGCACTTTCTCATGAACGCACTCCACACCCTCAACACCTACATCCTCGCTCAGCAGCCCGCGCCCTTCCCCTCGCCTGGACAGGGCGGGGACGTGATCGACGTTCAGATGACCACTCCGCCGTCAGGCGACAAGTTTCAGATCCTGCTCGGCGTCGGCCTGTGGGCGGCGACAGCTTTCCTGATCGGACTGGGAATGATGGCCGGCGTCAAGTTCGCCCAGTCGTTCGCCGACGGCACCGCTGGACGCGGCGAAAAGATGATGGTGGTCGGCGTCGCCGTCGGCGCGATCATCACGTCCTCCGCCGCCTCGTACGTCACCTGGTTCATGGAGTGAGTACTTCGATACTGGCCGCGGGCGGCGGCATCAAGATGCCCGGCGAAGACGTCCTGGTCCCGCTCGGGCAGATGCTCGGGGTGTTCCTCTGGTTCGTCGCAGCCGGTCTGATCGTCGCCGCGATGCGCGCCGGTGTCGAAGTCGCGCACCGCTTCGACGACGGCGAAGTCACCGGCCCCGGAATCCGGCGGTTGATCTCGATCGCCATCGGCGCCATCGTCACCGCCTCCGCAATCACGTGGGCGGGATGGCTCCTCATCTAATCCGTCTCGATTCCACTAGTCACTTTGCGAAAAAGAAGGAAATCATGGCAATTCACCGTTACCGCCTCGTCGGCGCTCTCGTCGCCGCAGCTCTCGCGCTGTCGGTGGCCACCGCGTGCGGATCGCCGGAGGAGGACCCCGGAACCGGCACCGCCGCGGCGGTCGACACCAGCGCAGCGCCGCAGCAGGTGACGTGGGAGAGCTACCGCGGTGTCGCTGTCCCTGTCTCCGCTGTCGACGGACCGACGAGCGTTTCGGCGAAGATCCCGTTCGGATACAGCCGAACACCCCAAGGGGTGGTGATGGCCGCCATTCAGGGCCAGAGCCGTCTCGCACTCGCACCGGACGAGACCTGGGCGCAGACCGCACAACTGCTGACCGCCCCTGGCCGGGGCCGCGACGCGTACGCCGTGGCTCGGGTGATGACCTCCATCACCACCGAAGCCGATCCTGCTCAGACAGCCCAGTTCGCCGGATTCCGCATCGAGGACTACAGCCCAGACCAAGCCGTGGTGTGGCTGGCCACACGGATGCCGGACGCTGCGCTGTCCGCGTCGCCGACCTCGCTGATCTGGCAAAACGGCGATTGGAAGATCACTCTCCCTGATCCGCAGCCCGAGACCTCCGAAGCTGCGCCCACCGATCCAGTGCCGTTGACCTCGCTCGACGGATACACCGCCTTCTCCTACGCCGACTGATCTTCCCCCGACTTTTCAGGAGCCATCCGTGAGTAACCGCACCGAACCCCGCGAGACCACAGAAGGATCGCGCCTTCGCCGCACCGGCGAGTGGTTGGCGACCAGCCGCACGACCGGGATCGCCGCTGCCGTGTTCTGCGCGCTTCTCGCGGTGGTCGTGGCCGTCGCCGTGTTCATCGCCGTCACCCGCGACGACGATTCCGCCGGCAGCGGCGCCCCCACTGCCACCCAGCCGCCCGCGACGGCACCAGCAAAACCCGACAGCGGCACTGCATTCGGCGTTCCGTCGGCGGATCTGTTCGGCCGCGTGATCGCCAACCCCGTCAACCCGCGTGGTCAGGCGTTGCCGCAGTCGTCGGCAGATCGCCCCTCGTTCAAGGAAGGTGACCCGGTCCCCGCTCCGGAGGGGTTGATGTGGCAGCAAGTTGGTCCGTTCATCCTGCCGTTCTCGACCTCCGACGGTCCCACTCGAGTAGATGGCCCATTGGCCACGGGTTTCGCTCGCACCCCTCAGGGCGCTGCGCTCGCTGCCTGGCAGATCAGCATGCGGACGGTCATCGACCAGGAATCACTCGATGCGGTCTTCGACAACCAGATCGAACCCTCGACACGGGGGAACAAGGCGTCGTGGGCGCCGAAGAAGTGGATCGACTGGAGCCAGTTGCCCCCTCAGTACATCCCGGCGGCATTCAAGATTTCCGGTTGGAGCGCTGACAACTCGTTCGCAGTCGTGGAGGTCGCGGCCCGCGACAAGACACCCGGCTCCTGGTTCACCACTCGCTTCGAGGTCGTCTGGCAGGACGGTGACTGGAAGATCCGCCGACCGTCCACCCAGCTTCCGCCGCAGACAATCACTTCGCTGACGGGGTGGACGGGGTGGTGAAGCGTCTGTCTGCGATCGCGGCTCTGCTCCTGGCTGTGCTGGTCTTCGGGCCGGTCGCGCTCGGGCATGCCCAGCCCCCGGCAGATGATCCGGGCACTTCGGAAACCGGACAACCGCCGGCTGACGACGACATGTATGCCGGTTGCCGCGACGTCGGTGATTCCGTACCGGTCGTCGGTGGGTTCCTCGAGCGGTTCTGCGACTTGGGCACTGCTGTTGCCAATCCACAGGACGCGGCCGGCGAGTTCGCCGACGGGATGTGGAAATCGGGCGTCGGCAAGGCCGCCGAAGTGTTCCTCGACGGTTGGAAAAAGGGCATCACTTTCATGCTGACGTGGTGGATGACCAACTCGGTCACCGGCGCGGTCGGAAACAGTGACACCGAGAACACAGTCTGGCAAGTGCACCAATTCTTGCGAATATTCCAGATAGCGGCGTTCATGATCTCGGTCGGGATCTCCGCACTCAAACTCGCCTGGGCCAAATCGCGTCTGGCACAGCAACATGCCGAAGAAACGGCAATGATGTTGACCCGCACAGTGTTCGCGTCCTGGACTCTGGTTCCGCTCATCCTCGCCGGCGACGAACTCTCCCGAGCAGCGGGTGTGTGGCTGGTTCAGGCGATGGTCGGAGAGAACATCGACGAAGCAGCGAACAAACTCCTCGCCGTCGCCGAAGTCGGCCCTCTCCTGGGTCCGGGCTTGATTTTCGTCTTCGCAATCTTGGGCATCGTCGGAACCGCCGTGCAAGCGGTGTTCATCATGATGCAGATCGCGATGCTGCGCCTCGTCCTCGGATGGGCACCGATCGCGGCCGCCGCATCAGGAATCGGCAGCGCCGGAATGCAGGCCTGGACCAAGCTACGGAATTGGGCGGTGGTGTTCGCACTGTTCCCGTTCGTCGCTTCCAGCGTGTACGGGATCGCTTTCCTCTCGGCCGCCGGTGCTACCGACGCACAAGGTGTCTTCGCCGGAATGATCCTGCTGACACTCTCGTGCCTGACGATGCCGGCGTTGGCGAGACTGATCGTTCCGGCGATGGGTTCGATGGCCGGCGGCAACGGCGGCGCGGTGCTGGGCGGCATGCTCGCCGCGACCGGCGCGAGTATGGGCGCTTCGATGATCCAGTCGATGTCCTCCTCGGCTGAACAGGATTCCGGGTCCTCCTCGTCGTCGAGCGTTCAAGGCGGCCCGAGTACGGAACCGACCGGCTCCAGCACGCCCTCATCGGGATCGAGCTCACCGGCGCCCTCGGGCGGTGGCACAGAAGCCGCATCGAGCGGTTCGTCCGGAGCAGCGTCCGGCGGCGCGTCCGGAGCAGCATCCGGCGGTGCAGCTTCCGGCGCGGCCGCGGCCGCTGGTCCGGTCGGCGCGGCCGTCGCCGTCGGGCAGGAAGTCTCCGACCGGATCGGCAGCGCTATGGGCGCCGTCGCATCGACGATCGGCGACAGCGCCTCCGGAGCAAGTGGGGGAGCGGACGTTCCGGACGAGCCGCAAGGTGGGCGGTCCGGATGAGCGCACACCGCACCGCACCGTTTGACCTCATTGATTCCATCCTCAAGGAGCAGCTATGAGCACCGAAGCACCGGCCCGCCCCAACACCTACGGCGGTCTTCACGAAGCCCCTTCGACGTACCTGTTCGGTGTGTCGAAGAAAATGTTCCACGTCTTCGCCTCGGGCATCGTGGCCGGCATCGTTGCACTGCTCGCCGGGTTCTTCATCTCCGGAGCGGTGATCCTCGGCGTAGTGGTGCTGACCTGGGCGCCGCTCGCTGCACGCATCGGCGGCAAGTCAGGGTACGAATTCGCCACTGAACTCACCGGGTGGAGCAAGCAGCGTCGGCGCGGCCAGCACATCCTGCGCGCTGGTTCTCTCTCGAACGCGCCCGGAGGCCGAACCCGAGTCCCGGGAATCGGCGCTCCGATCGAAATGTGGTGGGGCATAGACAAACTGGGCCGACGATTCGGAATGAGTCATCTACCGAAACTGCATCAGTACACGATCAGGCTGCGCTGCTCTGCGCCCGGATACAAAGGTGTCGAACAGGGGCAGGTCGACCTCGACGTCGCCAACTGGGGCGAGTTCATCAACCTCAGCGGACAGACGCCGGACATCGAAGCGATCGCCACCATCATCGAAACCCTCCCAGAGACAGGCGCGCGGCAAGACGCGGAAATCACGCGACTGTGCAAACCCGGCACCTCGGAACTCGCACAAGCGGTGGTCCGCGAATCGGGCACCGGCGTACGTCACGGAATCCAGTTGCACACCCACATGGCGCTCACCTTCACCGCGAACACGGAAGCCAAACGCAAGGATCCGATGGCGATGATTGCCGATCTAGCAGAACGTCTTCCGTCGATCTGCGCGAACCTCGGCACCTTCCGCGTGACCGCTGTCCCGATGTCCGATCACGAAATCTCCGCAGTCGTGCGCCGCGCATACGATCCCCGCCCGGTTGTCGAAGCCGAGGTGGAATCGTCACTGCGCAGCGGAGAGATGTACGTCGACTGGCTCGATGCCGGCCCGATGACGGCCGAGGAAACCAAAAACACCTACTTCCACGAAGGCGCGGCCTCGCGGACCTGGGTGATGAACGCACCCCCGTCCGGTGCCCGCAACGAACGGATTCTCAAAGCACTTCTCGAAGGTCACGGCGACGTCCCGCGCAAGCGCGTGACACTGATTCACCGGCCGATGTCCCCGGCCGACGCCGTGAACGCAGTCGAGAGCGGCTACGTCTACGCAGTCGGTGAACGCAATGCCCAACGCGGTATCGGGTCGGTCCGCGCAGACCTCAAGGTCAAGGCAGCAGACCGTACTCGCGTCGAGGTCGGCAACGGTGCCGGCGCGACAGCGGTCTCGCTGATCGTCACCGCGTCGGCAAGTACCGAAGCCCAGCTCGACATTCAGGCCGACACGATCGAATCCCTGGTCGCCGGGTGCTCGACGAAAGTACGGCCCGCATGGCGATACCAGGCAGCGGCATTTCTCTCCGGCGTCGGAGTCGGGGTCTATCTCCAAGACCACGCAACGACGGCGAAAACCTTGCAGGCCTGAACCGGCCGACCACCACCGAGAAGGAGAAAACGATGAGTTTGATGTTGCGCCGCCGTATCGCAGACCTGACCGGCACGTACGAACCCGGACGCAAGAAGCAGAATGCTTCCCTACGCGATCCGATGGCAGCGGCACGCAAACGCCGCCAGGCAGAGGAAAAACAACGCATCGCAGACGAGAAGGCAGCAGCGAAAGCCGCCGAACTCGCACGCGACCCTTCCCGAACCGAACCGAAATGGCGCCGCGCCCCCAAACTCACCGACCGCGGTTTCGCCGGCCACGGCGGCGGCAAGATGGGCGTCGTACCCAAGCCGCCGGAGTTCCGCGGCACCAGTGTGCAGGCATGTGGGCTCTCCCCGTGGGTAGTAGGCAGCACCTATCCAATGGTCGGAACCCCGCTCGGGAAAGATCCCGACGGCATCTCGTTCCACTACGACCCGATCACCGCCACCTACCGTTCACGCCGACAGAACACCCCCAGCGTGTTCATGCTCGCCCTCCCCAGTAACGGCAAGTCCACGGTGGGCCGCAAACTCGTCAGCGGCGGCATCGCCCAAGGTCACATCCCGTTCGTGTTCGCCGACACCAAACCCGACTTCACCAAAGAAATCGAAATCATCTGCGGCGATCGCGGCAAGATCGTGCGCCTGGGACACGGCGAGGGGTACCTCAACCCGCTCGCGATCGGAGCTCTCGGATCGGTGATTCCGCTGCTCGCGGACTTCCCCGACTTGCAGAAGAAAGTGATCAAACAGGTTCACCAACGCCGCAAGCGCGTGATGCAGTCGCTGTGCGAAATCGAGCGCGGAACAGCGCTGACACAGGCCGAACGCAACATCATCACCGCGGCGCTGCGCCTACTCGAAAAGGACCCCCGTTTCGGATACGACAACCCGCCGCTGATCTCCGACCTGCTCACGTTGATCGAGAACCCGCCGGAAGAGTTGATGCGCAAGGCGTACACCCGCGACAAAGACAAGTACCTCGCCAAGGTCGAATCCCTCCTCGAGACATTGTCCGCGCTGCTCGACGGCGATCTCGGTGAGGTGTTCTCCCAGCAGACGACCACCCCGATCGACTTCACCGGCGAGGATCGACCGACCGGTGTGTGCGTGGACATTTCAGCGCTCAGCCACGGTGACACCAAGCTCGAAGCTGCGGTGATGGCCGCATGCTGGGAGGACGGCTTCGGCGCCATCGAAGCCGCACACGTCCTCGCCGATTGCGGACTTCGCGACCGGTTGCTCTTCCTGGCCGTGCTCGACGAATTCTGGCGAGTCCTCGCCGGCCCCGGAATGGTCAGCCGCGTCGACGCCCTCACCCGCCTGACCCGCACCGTCGGAACGGCGCTGGTGATGATCACCCACACCGTCAAGGACCTCGAATCGCTCGAAATGGACTTCGACATCATGAAAGCCAAGGGCTTCATCGAACGCGCCGGAGCGTTGATCGTGGGAGCCCTGACCTCGGACGAAATGGACAAACTCGACTCCATCATTCCGTTCACCCGCGCAGACAAGGCATGGGTCTCCGCGCTGTCGTCCCCAGCCGGGTACGACGCCCAACTCGAAAAGCCCGGCCCACCCCCAGGCCGAGGGTTTTTCCTGCTCAAACAGGGCACCGAACGCATCCCGGGGCACCGTTTCGAGACCGTCCTGACCCCCACGGAACTGAAATACCAGTGGCACGACACCGACAGCCGGTTCGTCGACGCCACCGACGCCGGACACGCGGCACAGACAGCGAAGGACAACGCGGCATGAGCGGCAAACGCAGCACCCGCGGCAACCGCTACGGAGCAGAGGTGCGCAGTGCCACAGTAATTTTGGTCGACAAGCTGCGCCCTCAGTATCCGTCTCTGTGGGCAACTATCGAGCGTGTCTCCGCCGATACCGGAATCCACACCTCCACCGTGCGGGCGTGGCTACGGCAGCGGGAAGGCGCGGACGCCGTGAAACCACAACCGTGCGCCCCGAATTCCGAAATACATTCCCTCCGCGTCGAACTCGAAGCACTACGCGAAGTGAACCGTGAACTGATCGCCGCGAACAGAGGCCTGTAAATGACGCATATCTTCCTCTACAGCACCGCCACCGAAGCCGGTGAGCCGTCGGCCGCATTGCAGAGTGCAGTACAGAAGATGCACGACCTGGTCGCCGACCTCGAAACGAAACACCGATTCGTTGCAGTACAAGGACATTCACACACCGTCATCCCCGCTCAAGTAACGGGAACATCGTTGACAAGCAGACCACGTGCCGGTTACGCCGTCACGTTGACCACCGTCGTCGAGATACCGACGGACAACACGTAAATCCGACAGTTGGGAAACAACATCATGTTTGGACGATCCGCGAGTGGCCCGAGTGACGGGCAAGCTGGTGTGCATTTGGAGAGCGTCATCACCGGCCTGACCATAGCCGTTTTCGTGATCGCAGCAGTCAGTGTGCTGGTTCGGACTAGCCGCGATCACCGACGCCGCGTACGTCCGCAAGACCGGCCGGAAACCGCGCATATCACCGAACGTCAACGGCCTCCGCCTGATCGTCTTTTCACTGACCGCAGTCGCCCTCGTCGTCCTTCTGCGCCTCATGTCCTGACCGAAGTAATCAACCCACAGCTGTGCCCAACAATTTTCCGCCGAAGTTCTTCTCTGTAAACAGTTTCCGACACCGCAGGAGGTAAATCATGAGTAAGGGTTCCGTGCGTGATCCCAGTCAAGGTGACGTGGCGTTCGAGGTGCTCGGTGTGTGCGCCGGGATCGCGGTTGCCGGCGTCGTCGGCGCCTCCGTCGCGATGCAGTTCGGCACCGAGCAGGATGTTCCGGTCAATCCGATGGCGATGGTCGCGGGCCTGATCAAGGGCGATCTCGTGTGGGAGTCCGGCGCGAGCGTAGTGGCGATTGCCTTCGCCTTGGCGTTGATCGTGTTGGTTGCGGTAGGCATGTGGTTGTTGATCCTGCGCAAGCGGGACAGCACCCGCGTCGACGAGCTGGCCAAGTACATGGGCCGCGGTCGCGACATCGCTTCGTTGACGGAACAGGCATGCCGGGCGAAAGCCGAATCCTTGCAGGTGCGGCTCCGTCCCGACGACGTTGTCGGCATCCAGCTCGGGTACCTGTTGCTGCCGAGCAAGCCGGTGTTCGGGTCGGCCCCGATGTTGCGCGGCAGCTGGGAGGACCTGCACGTCGATATTTGGGGTCCTCGCACCGGTAAGTCGACCAGTCGCGTCATCCCCGCAGTTCTCGATGCTCCCGGCGCAGTCCTGACCACCTCGAACAAGCGCGATGTCGTCGACGCGACCCGCGACGTTCGAGCGGCAATGGGCTCGCAAGTCTGGGTGTTCGATCCGCAGAGGGTCGCCAATGAGGAACCGAGCTGGTGGTGGAATCCGCTCACGTGGGTGACCGACGAAGTCAGGGCCGCCGACCTGGCCGATCATTTCGCCTCCGGTGACGACGGACTCGAAGCGAAGACGGACGCATTCTTCGATCCGGAAGGAAAGGACCTGTTGGCGGCACTGTTCCTGGCTGCCGCCCTCGATCGCCGCCCGATCACACAGGCATATACGTGGGTCACGGACGTGCAGAACCAGGAAGCGGTGAAGATCCTTCGCCAACATGGGTACGGATTGCAGGCCGACGGCCTGGCCGGGCAGTACAACGCACCCGACAAACAACGCGGCGGTGTGTTCGGTACTGCCAAGAAGATGATCCGCTCGCTCAAGATCAGGACGATTCATCCCTGGGTGACGTCGGACGGTTCGTCCGATCCGCGGCCGCATTTCGATCCTCGCGAATTCGTCCGTTCCGGAGGCACGCTCTACAGCCTCTCCCGCGAGGGCAACGGTTCGGCCGGCCCACTGGTTACGGCGTTGACCGTCGCCGTGATCGACGCAGCCGAAGAAATCGCGACCACCTCGCCGAAGGGACGTCTGCCTGTTCCTCTCGTCGCTCCTCTCGACGAGGTGGCCAACGTCGTGCGCTGGTCCAAGCTGCCTAGCCTCTACAGCCACTACGGTTCACGCGGAATCATCATCATGGCGATCTTGCAGTCCTGGTCACAGGGTGTGGAGGTGTGGGGCGAACGCGGGATGAAGAAACTGTGGTCGGCGGCGAACGTCAAGGTCTACGGCGGTGGTGTCGCCGTCGATGACGGGGTGTTCCTTCGGGACATGTCCACCGCGATCGGTGACCATTGGGAGATCACCGGGTCGGTCACAGCCTCCTCGCAAGGCCGATCCACTTCCAAGCAGCGCACCAAAGTTCGTACGTTCACCGAATCCGAACTCGAAGCACTGCCACGTGGCCGGGCGATCGTACGTTCCTCTGGTAACCGGCCTGTGATCGTACGGACGGCGCCGTGGATGGCCGGCCCGCACGCCGACCAGATCAGGGCGTCAATCGAAGCCCACGATCCGGCAGCCCCGGCGACGTTGGCGGAAGCAGAAGAAGGCCTGTCCGAATGGCTCAAGCCAGACCACGCGGGGGCTGCGCGTGAGGCGGTGCCGCTGTGACCGCGCCGTTCGAGCCACCACCGGCCGGCGATTTCGATCCGGGTGAGGCTGACTATCTGCCGCCCGATGATGATGAGGACTATCCACCCCCATCCGCGTACACGCCCCTCAGCGGAGGAGATGAACCGAACGTCGAAGCGCCGCTGAGCGAGAACCTCGAGGCGATGGTCGGCAAGGCAGTTCTCAAACGCATCCAGAAGGAAGCCGACGCGATCGCCGAAGCGAAGTGGGCGGAAATCCTCACTCCAGAGCTGTACGCGCGACTCGAAGCCGCGGCGGCGGCCCGGTTGCTGGCGCAGCTCGAGATTTCACTCGCCAATCCGGAACCGGAGCCGGAGCCGGAGCAGCCGGCAGAACCGGAACTGGTGTTCGGATCGGTAGAAGAGTTCGTGCGCGAACGCATCGCCCCTGTCTATCGGCGTGAGGTGATCGAGGGGACGTCAAGGAACTGGTGCACGCAGTGGTGGAAACACGCCGAAGCTATCTCCCGGTTGGAAGCCCTGTGGCGAGCATGGGAGCGGCTGCGCCTGGATCCTTCGACCGGGATGAGTGTGTGGTGGCGCGATCACGCTGACCACCACATGGCACAGCTTTTCGATCCAGAGGGCACGTTCAAAGCGTGCTCGGTCCGCAGCGGTCATGCCGGCGGCGACTTCGCGATCGTGCCCTTGCCGATTGAACCCGCACCGTCGTCGATGTTCCCCGACATGCGTCTTTCCCCCGAACCCACGCCCACAGAGGCGTCACCCCACAAGGAAGGCAACAACTGATGTCAGAGCACGACGAAATCGGTGAGGTCAATCAAGAACTCACGCGCATGTTCCGGGTCGGCTTGCAGTCTGCGTCCCGTCTCGCAGAACAGATGGGCCGCGCACGGGAGAAGCAGATCCGCGACGCCGAAGCCAAAAGCGTGCAAGCGGCCCGGGAACTGCGCGAACGGCTCGTCGCCGAGCGCAGCGTGATCGAGGCACAGCTACGTCCGGTGATGACGGACCGCTGGTGGGAGGACGCCTCCCACGCGCAGATCGCCGACAGCTGGCAGCAGGCCCGCGGCTGGCAAGACCACTCGCAGCCCGCAGCCGACGCCGCAGATCGCATCCGCACGCAAGTCCAGACACGGTACGGAATAGATGCGGCCGCCCCCGGGATCGACCCGCGAGAAATCGAGAACCTGCTCCAGGCAGCCGAAGAAGCCAAGCGGGCCGCTACCGACGAACAGGAACTCGCCGAACGCGAGAACGTGAAGGCCTCCGAGCTGATGGCCGAAGCCGATCGGCTCGACAAGACGGCAACAGAAGCCGAAGGCACGCCGGCCGAAACTGAAATCGCCGAAGACGCAGACGCTCATCGGGCGGCCGCGGAAGCCGAGTACGACTCGGCTGAACGGCGCGATGCACTCGCCGCCGACATGAACGCCGGAGGAGTGGACAAGGAAACGATCGGGGCCCGGATGACGGCCGACCTCGACCAGGCCAAGCATCCCCGAGGAGCGGTGCAGACCGGGACAGGTAAACCACCGGCCGCAAGGAAAGGACGTCCGGGCAAAGGCCGCAGCCAAGAACGCCAACACACTGGCCGTTAGCAGTGCATCGGATCATCGCAACCGTGTTAATTGCCCGAACACTCAACTGCGTTTCAGATCCTCCCAGAACAAGTCAATGACGAACCAAGCGGAGCCGAACCGAGCCGAGCCAGAGAGTTAATCTGTGCCCGCCGTTACGACCATCTCGCCTCGATCGGATCCCACGATCCAGCATCGAGATGCTTACTGAGCAGTGGATTAAGGCATGCGCCAACAATGCTGAGGGCGCCATCAATACTCTTCGCTTCCTCTGGCAGCCCAGCAACCGTCTTGGCGATTTTGTTGTACCCGACAGGCCAGGGCGGAGCAGGCGACGTCAGTGCGAATGGCAGTTCCAACGAGCGTCGAGCGGCCTCGCATTCAAGCGCGGTACGGGTTATGGCGGCATCGATCGACCAGGCAGTGACGATAAGTGTGAGGTCGACGAGGTCGTGGTAGCGCGTCGAGGGTTGTCTCAGCTCGCCATACCGTTCGTACATCGCACAGGTTTTGTCTGAGATCTGTTGCGGTAGTGGGTATAACGCAAACTTAGGCATCGCCCCCAGCCCCTCCCACTCAAGGACTGGGAGCGGAGGGTGGTAATCCACGATTCCTACTGGATCAAGTTCCGTGGACAGATCAATCGGAAAGTCGGCGAGTTCTGTGACGCCGAGGTAGACCCTCACTTTCACGCTGGCTCCCGCGACACCGCCTGTCATCAGCCGAGGAGGGTCAAATACAAACCGGAAGAAGTCGAGGTCGGTGGGGATCTGCGCGATTGCTTCAAGTTCCTTGAGCGCATCGGCGACAGATGCTGAGGTGTGTAGAAGGTCGATGTCCTGGCTGTACCGTGCATCCGGTCGTCGCACCAGTAGCGAAGCCCCACCCTTGAGCATCCACCGATCCCCTGGAGCGGAAAAAACTCGCGCGAGGAATCGTTGTAGGAAAAACTCACGACGCAGTTGTTCGATCGTTCGGCCGCGCAGCGTGGACTGGTTTCGGAGACGATCCTTGAAGGAGCGAATGAACGCGGCCGTGTTGTTTGGCGAGGGTCTGTCGTTGGTCATAGTGCCTTCCGATCAGCCGGTGAAGTGGACATTGATCTCGCCCCGATTAACTGAGACTGTCGCTGTCACCGTTGAGCGGGTTGACCTTACTGTTGAGATCCGAGTCTTCAAGTTGCTTCTCCTCGCCACCGCAGTTGACCCTTTCGGGGGCGATCTTCTGCATAGACTGCACAGGGCCGACTAGGGCATCTTGAGCGAACACGTTCTGGCTGGCCAGTGCCTCCCTGAACGCCGTGTTCTCACTGAGTCGGGCGAGGACATCTTTAGTTTCCCGGAACGCCGCACTCTGGTTGACCAGTGCCTCCCTGAACGCCGTGCTCCCACTGAGTCGGGCGAGGACATCTTTAGTTTCCCGGAACGCCGCACTCTGGTTGAC